>NZ_CP032550.1:912234-1216312 GCF_009735645.1 Microbacterium oryzae
GCCGACCACCTGTTCGCGCTCCGCGCCGGGCGCCTGGTCGCCGACGGCGCGCCCTCCGACGTCGTGACGCGCGAGCTGATCGCCGAGGTGTTCGATCTCGACGCCATGGTGATCCCCGATCCCGTCTCCGGCACCCCCCTGGTGCTGCCGCGCGGCCGCCACCATGTGCTGTCCTCCCCCGTCCGCACCGTCCCCGCAGGAGCCTGAGATGCCCGAGATGGAGTTCTTCCGCGTCGCCGTGACGCGCATCGTCGACCTCACCCCCAGCTTCCGCCGCTTCACGTTCACCGGCGAGCAGCTGCACCGCTACGGCGACCCGGGCTTCGATCAGCGCATCAAGGTCGTCTTCCCCGCGCCGACGGCCGGCCTCGAGGCCATGCCCACCGGCGACGACTGGTATGCGCGCTGGCGCGAGCTGCCGGAAGACGGCCGACCGCCCTTCCGCACGTACACCACCCGCGCGGTGCGCCGCGACGCGCGCGAGATCGACGTCGACATGGTCGCGCACGAGGTCTCGGGCCCGGCGTCGGCCTGGATCCAGACCGCGCAGGTGGGCGACGAGCTGCTCGTCTTCGCGCCCACGGTGGACTGCACGGGCGTGAGCTACGGCGTGGACTTCGTGCCGCCCGCCCAGGTGGAGCAGGTGCTCCTCGCCGGGGACGAGACCGCCGCCCCCGCCATCGCCGTGATCCTCGAGCAGCTGCCGGCCACCGCGCAGGGCGTCGTCGTGCTCGAGGTGCCCGACGAGCGGGACGCCGCCTACCTCCCGGAGCACCCGGGCTTCCGAGTCCACGTCGCCGGGCGCGGGTCGCGGGAGCGGCACGAGCACCTCGTGCAGACGGTGAAGGATGTCGCGCCCGTGCTGTGCGCGCCGGGGCGCGGCTCCGAGGTGGAGGAGATCGACATCGACGCCGACATCCTGTGGGAGGTCCCCCGCACCGGGAAGGGCGGCGCCGCGCTTCGGAGCGCGCCGCTCTACGCGTGGCTCGCCGGCGAGAGCGCCGGGATCAAGAGCCTGCGCCGCCACCTCGTCAGCGAGCACGGCGTCGACCGCAGGGCGGTCGCGTTCATGGGCTACTGGCGGCTCGGTCGCGCCGAGACCTGACCTCAGAGCGTCTCGACGAGGCGCTCGGCGAGCGTCTCGTCGAGGACGACGTCGGTGACGAGGCCGGCCGCGAGCGCCGCGCGCAGGCTGGCGAGCTTGTGCGCGCCGGCGACCACGCACACGCGGCGCGGCACCCGCCGCAGCCGGTCGAGGTCGGGCCCCGTCGCGCGCGCGTTCAATCGCACGTCGCGCCACGTCCCGTCGGCTCGGAAGAACACCGTGGCGACGTCGCCGATCACGCGGTCCTCCGTGAGGCTGCGGTAGTCGTCCCGATCGAGGTAGCCGCCCACATACACCCGGCTCGGCACCTCCGCGGAGGGCGAGCCGAGGCTGAACAGCGCCAGATCCATCCGCCCCTGCACGTCGAGAACGCGCCGCGTGCTGCGCTCGCGCCACATCGCCTCGCGCGTGGCGGGATCGTCGAAGAACGCCGGCACCGGGAACTGCTGCAGCTTCGCCCCGAAGGCGTCGCCGAAGCGCTGCAGCACCTCGCTGGAGTAGTCCACGCCGGTCGTCTGCGTGTTCCCGGCGCCGTTCAGCTGCACGACCGTCGTGCCGTGCGTCTCCTTCTGCGGCAGGTACCGGCTCACGGCCGTCAGCGTCGAGCCCCAGGCCACGCCCACGACCATGTTGGAGTCGACGAACTGCGCGAACAGCCGGGCGGCTGTCATCGCCACCCGCTCGAGCCGATCGACCTCGCTCACGCTCGACGGCACGGGCACCACGTGCGCGGCCACGTGGAAGCGCTCGCGCACCCGCTGCTCGAGGAACCCGCCGCGCTCGAGCGGAGACGTGATCCGGATGTCGACGAGGCCCGTCTCCCGCGCGTGGCTCAGCAGCCGGGACACCGACGACCGCGACGTGCCGAGCTCTCGGGCGATCGCCTCCATGGTGCGGTCCTGCATGTAGTAGAGCTGGGCGGCCTTGAGCGCCTGCTCGAGCTTGCCGTCGCGCGGTGCCTCCGCGTCCATGCTGTCGCCCTTCTCGTACATCCCTGCACATATGTGCAGGAGCCTTGCGCGCATGTTCGGTTCGTTCCAGGCTAGACCCGAATCGCCACGAGAGGGAGGCAGGACATGACCGAGAACCAGTCCTCAGCCGAGCGCGCAGCCGTGCGCGAGATCCGCGAGAGCGGGCGCACCAGCGTCCTCATCATCGGGGGCGGCATCAACGGCATCTCGACGTTCCGCGACCTCGCCCTGCAGGGCGTCGACGTCGTCCTCGTCGAGCGCGGCGACTTCGCCTCGGGCGCCTCCTCGGCGTCCAGCCACATGATCCACGGCGGCATCCGCTACCTCGAGAACGGCGAGTTCCGACTCGTGCGCGAGTCGGTGCAGGAGCGCAACGGCCTCCTGCGCATCGCTCCCCACTACGTCAAGCCGCTCGAGACGACCATCCCGATCTACTCCACGTTCTCGGGCATCCTCTCCGCGCCGCTGCGGTTCCTCACGCACCGCTCCGGCAAGCCGCAGGAGCGCGGCGCCGCCCTCATCAAGATCGGCCTCACGCTCTACGACACCTTCTCGCGCGACGGCGGCACCGTTCCCCGGCACCGCTTCCTCGGGCGCCGCCGCTCGCTGCGCGAGCTCCCTGCGCTCGACCCCGACATCAAGTACACCGCGACGTACTACGACGCCTCCATGCACGACCCCGAGCGACTCGCGCTCGACGTTCTCCTCGACGGCGCCGCCGCGCACGTCGGCGCCCGCGCGCTGAACTACGTCGAGGCCGTCGGCCGGACCGACGAGGGCGTGCTCCTGCGCGACCGGGAGACCGGAGCGGAGTTCGCGATCGCCGCCGACGTCGTGGTGAACGCCTCGGGGCCCTGGACCGACCACACGAACTCGGCCCTCGGCACGTCGACCCGCTTCATGGGCGGCACGAAGGGCTCGCACATCGTCCTCGACCATCCGGAGCTGCTCGCCGCCACGAAGGGGCGCGAGATCTTCTTCGAGCACTCGGATGGCCGCATCGTGCTCATCTACCCCCTCAAGGGGCGCGTCCTCGTCGGCACCACCGACATCGACGCCGACCCGAGCGAGCCCGCGGTGTGCACCGAGGAGGAGGTCAACTACTTCTTCGACCTCATCCACCACGTGTTCCCGCGCATCGCGGTCGACCGCAGCCAGATCGTCTACCGGTTCGCGGGCATCCGGCCGCTGCCGCGCCACGAGGACACTGCGCCCGGCTTCGTCTCGCGCGACTACCGCGTGGAGACGGATCGCTCGGGCGCCGTCCCCCTCGTGAGCCTCGTCGGCGGCAAGTGGACCACCTTCCGCGCCCTGGGCGAGTCGCTCTCCAACGCCGTGCTCGACCTCCTCGGGCGCACCCGCACGGTGTCCACGGCCGGACGGCCGATCGGCGGCGGGCGCGACTTCCCGCGCGGCGACGCCGACCGGCGCGCCTGGATCGCCGCGCACCTGGCCGGCGCGGGCGACCGCGCCGAGCAGCTCCTCATCCGCTACGGCACCCGCGCCGCCGACGTGTGGGCGTTCATCGGCGACGGCGACGACGCTCCCCTGGTGGGCGGTGACGTCTCCACGCGCGAGCTGGCGTGGATGGTGCGCGAGGAGCATGTCGTGCATCTCGCCGACGTCGTGCTGCGCCGCACGAGCATCGCGTTCACCGGCGCCGCCGACGCCGATGTCCTCGACGAGCTGGCGCGCGCCCTGGCGCCCCTGCTCGGCTGGGACGAGGACCGGCGCGAGTCGGAGATCGAGCAGGCGCGCACGCTGCTGAACGACCTGCACGGTCTGGCCATCCCCGACCGCACGCGTCACTGACCGGGGCCTCCTCCCTCGAGGCCTCACCGGAGTCACCTCCGATCCCCCGCATCGCCGCGGCAGAGGGGCCGCGGCGCCCCTGAGAAAGGTCGATGAAGACATGGAAGATGTGAATCTCGGACTCTACTTCGTGTCCGAGCTGGTCGGCACCGCGATGCTGATCCTGCTCGGATGCGGTGTGGTGGCCAACGTGGTGCTCGCGAAGACGAAGGGCTTCGCGGGCGGCACGCTGATGGTGAACTGGGGATGGGGGCTCGCCGTCTTCGCGGGTGTGCTGGTCTCCGCCTACTCCGGCGCCATCATCAACCCCGCCGTGGGCATCGGCCTCCTGATCGCGGGCAAGATCTCGTTCGTCATGTTCCTCGTCGCCCTCGCGGCGGAGCTCATCGGCGCGATCATCGGCGCCGTGCTCTGCTGGGCGGCGTACCGTCAGCACTTCGACGAGGAGGAGGACCCGGCGAACAAGCTCGGCGTCTTCTCGACCGGCCCCGCCATCCGCTCGTACGGGCACAACCTCATCACCGAGATCATCGGCACGTTCGTGCTCGTGTTCGTCATCTTCGCCTTCGCCGACTACGGCGACATCGAGGTCGGCGTGCCCGGTGGCCTCGGCCCGCTGGCCGCGCTGCCCGTCGCGCTCCTCGTCGTCGGCATCGGCGCATCGCTCGGTGGCCCGACGGGCTATGCGATCAACCCGGCTCGCGACCTCGGCCCGCGCATCGCGCACGCCCTCCTCCCCATCAAGGGCAAGGGCTCCAGCGACTGGGCCTACTCGTGGGTGCCGGTCGTCGGGCCGCTCATCGGCGGCGCCCTCGCCGCGCTCCTCGCCCCCGCCCTCCTCAGCCTCGCCGCCTGACCCCCGTAACGCGTTCAAAGGAGAAACACCACCATGGCCGAATACATCATCGCGATCGATCAGGGCACGACGTCCAGCCGTGCGATCGTCTTCGATCGGAAGGGGACCATCATCTCCACCGGTCAGAAGGAGCACGAGCAGATCTTCCCCAAGCCGGGGTGGGTCGAGCACGACCCGATGGAGATCTGGCGCAACGTCCAGGAGGTCATCGGCCTCGCCCTGAGCCGCGGCGACCTCACTCGGCATGACATCGCCGCGGTGGGCATCACCAACCAGCGCGAGACCGCCGTGGTGTGGGACCGCAAGACGGGTCGCCCCGTCTACAACGCGATCGTGTGGCAGGACACCCGCACGCAGCCGATCGTCGACCGACTCGCCGGGGATCACGGCGTCGACCGCTTCAAGGACATCGTCGGGCTGCCGCTGGCGACGTACTTCTCGGGCACGAAGATCGCCTGGATCCTCGAGAACGTCGACGGCGCCAAGGAGAAGGCCGAGGCGGGCGACCTCGCCTTCGGCACCACCGACTCCTGGGTCCTCTGGAACCTCACCGGCGGAACGGACGGCGGTGTGCACGTCACCGACGTGACCAACGCCTCGCGCACCCTCTTTATGGACCTCGAGACGCTCGAGTGGCGTGACGACATCCTCGCCGAGTTCGGGGTGCCGCGCTCGATGATGCCGGAGATCCGCTCCTCCTCCGAGGTGTACGGCACCGCGGAGAGCTCGTCGCTGCTGCGCGAGACGCCCATCGCGGGCATCCTGGGCGACCAGCAGGCCGCCACGTTCGGGCAGGTCGCGTTCCAGGCGGGCGAGAGCAAGAACACCTACGGAACGGGCAACTTCCTCATCTTCCAGACCGGGGAGGAGATCATCCGGTCGAAGAACGGGCTGCTCACCACGATCGGCTACAAGCTCGGCGACGGCCCGACGCACTACGCCCTCGAGGGCTCGATCGCCGTCACCGGCTCCCTCATCCAGTGGCTGCGCGACCAGCTCGGCATCATCTCCTCCGCACCCGAGGTGGAGAAGCTCGCCGCGCAGGTCGACGACAACGGCGGCGTCTACTTCGTGCCCGCGTTCTCCGGCCTGTTCGCCCCCTACTGGCGCCCGGATGCCCGTGGCGCGATCGTGGGCATGACCCGGTACGTGACGAAGGGGCACATCGCCCGTGCCGCGCTCGAGGCCGTCGCCTACCAGACCCGCGACGTGCTCGACGCGGTGAACGCGGACGCGGGCGTGGACCTCACCGAGCTGAAGGTCGACGGCGGCATGGTGGCGAACGACACCCTGATGCAGTTCCAGGCCGACGTGCTCGGCGTGCCGGTGGTGCGACCGGTCGTCGCCGAGACCACCGCGCTGGGTGCCGCCTACGCGGCCGGGCTCGCCGTCGGGTTCTGGTCGGGTCTCGACGACCTCACCGCGAACTGGCAGGAGGACCGCCGCTGGGAGCCCTCGATGGACGAGGCGGAGCGCGACCGCCTGCTGCGCCAGTGGCGGAAGGCCGTCACCAAGTCGATGGACTGGGTCGACGACGACGTGAGCTGATGCGCTGACGAGCGCCGATGCGGAGCGGGTCCCGGGGTTCCGGGGCCCGCTCCGTCGTCGTCAGGGCAGCAGGCTCTCGCCGAGCGGCGAGGGGTTCACCGCGACCTCCCACCGGAACCCGTCGGGGTCGGCGAAGTAGCCCGAGTAGCCGCCCCATTCGCGCCACGACGCCGCCTCGGCTCGCGCGCCGGCGGCTCGCGCGAGGGTCAGCACGGCATCGACCTCGGCGGGCTCCCGCACGTTGTGCGCGAGCGTCACGGGCGGCGTGCCGCCTCCCGTGACGGGGCCGATCTCCGCCTCGGCATGCGCGCGATCCCAGAGCGACAGCAGCAGCCGCTCCCCCAGGCGGATCATCAGCACCTCGCCCGCGACGTCCACCTCGGGCACCCAGCCCAGGCCATCCGCGTAGAAGCGCCGCGACGCCGCGAGGTCGTCGACGACCAGGGTGATGAGGCTGACGCGCTGTTCCACGGCGCCAGTGTGGCACCGTCACCACGACGCCGCCACCCGCGCGCGACGGGCTCAGCCCTTGCCGAACAGCTTCTGCAGCTCGGCGAGGTCGGCCTCGGTGGGCTGAGGCGCGCCGCCGGAGCCCAGGCCGAAGCCCGAGCCGGCCGGCGCCGTCGGAGCCTCGGGCAGGGCGGAGTTCTCTGCGGCGCGCTTGGCCGGGTTCCCCGAGCGCGAGCCCTGGCTCTTCTTGCCCTTCTTGCCGCCGCGCTTCGCGGAGGCGCCCGGCTTGCCCATGCCGGGCATCGCGCCCATGCCGGGGATGTTGGGCGTGCCGCCGCGCGCAACCGTCTTCATCATCTTCGCCGCCTGCTCGAAGCGCGTCACGAGCTGATTGACGTCGGTGACGGTCATGCCCGAGCCGCGGGCGATGCGGAGGCGGCGCGAGCCGTTGAGGATCTTCGTGTTCGTGCGCTCGGCGGGCGTCATCGAGCGGATGATCGCCTCGGTGCGGTCGATCTCTCGCTCGTCGAAGTCGTCGAGCTGCTGCTTCATCTGGCCCATGCCCGGGAGCATCCCGAGCATCTTCTTCATCGAGCCCATCTTCTTCAGCTGCTGCATCTGCTGCAGGAAGTCGTCGAGCGTGAACTGATCGGTCGCGAACTTCTCCGCGACCTTGCGGGCCTCCTCCTCGTCGAAGGCCTGCTGAGCCTGCTCGATGAGGGTGAGGATGTCACCCAGGTCGAGGATGCGGCTGGCCATGCGGTCGGGGTGGAACTCCTCGAGGTCCTCGAGCCCCTCGCCCGTCGACGCGAAGATGATCGGACGGCCGGTGACCGATGCGACCGAGAGCGCGGCGCCGCCGCGCGCGTCGCCGTCGAGCTTCGACAGCACGACGCCCGTGAAGTCGACGCCGTCCTGGAAGGCCTTCGCCGTGTTGACGGCGTCCTGGCCGATCATGGCGTCGATGACGAAGAGCACCTCGTCGGGCTGCGTCACCCGGCGGATGTCCGACGCCTGCTTCATGAGCTCGGCGTCGACGCCGAGGCGGCCGGCCGTGTCGATGATGACGACGTCGTGCTGCTGGCGGCGGGCGTGCTCGACGCCGTCGCGCGCCACGCGCACCGGGTCGCCGACACCGTTGCCAGGCTCGGGCGCGTAGATCGCCGCACCGGCGCGCTCGGCCACGACCTGGAGCTGGTTCACCGCGTTCGGGCGCTGGAGGTCGGCCGCGACGAGGATGGGCGTGTGGCCCTCCTTCTCGAGCCGTCGCGCGAGCTTGCCGGCGAACGTCGTCTTGCCGGAGCCCTGGAGGCCGGCGAGCATGATGACCGTGGGCGGGGTCTTCGCGAAGGCGAGACGACGCTGCTCGCCGCCGAGGATGCCGACGAGCTCCTCGTTGACGATCTGCACGACCTGCTGCGCGGGGTTCAGCGCCTTGTTGACGTCGTCGCTCAGGGCGCGCTCGCGCACGCGGGCGGAGAACTCCTTCACGACCTGCAGCGCGACGTCGGCGTCGAGCAGGGCGCGACGGATCTCGCGGACGGTGCCGTCGACATCCGCCGCCGAGAGCTTCCCCTTCGTGCGGAGATTGCGGAAGGTCTCGGTGAGGCGGTCGGAGAGCGTGCCGAAAGTAGCCATGATGAGTCGATTTTACCCGGCGGCGGGCGGGTCCGCGCGCCGCGGGACCGCGGGCGCCACCGCCAGCGCCGCCGCGACCACGTCGCGCAGCGAGCTGACGCCCGGACCGGCGTGCGCCCAGTGCCGCAGAGCGCTCACCACCGCGCCGGCATAGGCGGCGCCGATGACGTCGGCGGCGAGCGGATCCTGCCCACCTCGGCGGAGCGCGGCCGACAGCAGTGCCGCCACCCTGGCCATCCGCACCGCCGCCTCGCGCTCGAGGTCGGCGGCGATCCCCATCGCGTCGGCGTGCGTGAAGGCCAGGGCGAGCGGGTCGGGGCGCAGGTCGTCGGCGAAGGCGAGGATGGCGCGGTGCAGGTCGGCGGTGTCGAGCGGCGCGCGAGGCGCCTGGAGGTCGTCGGCCAGTCCGTCGAGGCGCTCGTCGAGTCCCGCCCACAGGAGCCCCGACTTGGAGCTGGCGTAGTTGAAGAAGCTGGACCGGCTGACGCCCGCGCGGGTCGCGATGTCCGCGATGGACGTGGCGTCGAACCCCTGCTCGAGGAACAGCTCGCAGGCCGCCTCGGCGAGCGTCTCGCGCGAGGAGGCCCGGGGGCGCCCGGCTCTGGAAGTGGCCATCCGGCCCAGGCTAGCGGGCCTCAGACCGCCTGGGCGAAGCCCTGCTCGGCGCCGGCGGCGATGTGCGCGAGGTGCGGCGGGATCTCCCGCCCCTTCGACACCATCGACTGCGCCCACAGCCGCCCCGCCCGGTACGACGAGCGCACGAGCGGACCGGCGAGGACGCCGAGGAAGCCGATGCGCTCGGCCTCCTCCTTGAACGCGACGAACTCCTCCGGCTTCACCCAGCGCTGCACCGGCAGGTGCCGCGGCGACGGCCGGAGGTACTGCGTGATCGTGATGATGTCGCAGCCGGCATCGTGCAGGTCGCGCAGCGCGTCGACGACCTCGTCGGGCGTCTCGCCCATCCCGAGGATGAGGTTCGACTTCGTGATGAGGCCGGCGCCGCGCGCGGCGGTGAGCACGCCGAGCGAGCGCTCGTACCGGAACGCCGGGCGGATGCGCTTGAAGATGCGCGGCACGGTCTCGACGTTGTGGGCGAACACCTCGGGCCGCGCATCGAAGACGACCTGCAGCAGCCGCGGGTCGCCCGAGAAGTCCGTCGCGAGCAGCTCGACGCCGGTGCCCGGGTTCAGCTCGTGGATGCGGCGCACGGTCTCCGCGTGCAGCCAGGCGCCCTCATCGTCGAGGTCGTCGCGGGCGACGCCCGTCACGGTCGCGTAGCGCAGCCGCATCCGCTGCACGCTCTCCGCCACGCGCCGCGGCTCGTCGGTGTCGTAGTCGGCCGGGCGCCCGGTGTCGATCTGGCAGAAGTCGCAGCGGCGCGTGCACTGCGCTCCGCCGATGAGGAACGTCGCCTCGCGGTCCTCCCAGCACTCGAAGATGTTGGGGCAGCCCGCCTCCTGGCACACGGTGTGGAGCTCCTCGCTCTTCACGAGAGCGTGCAGCTCGCGGTACTCCGGCCCCTGACGGGCGGTGGTCTTGATCCACGACGGCTTCCGCTCGATCGGGGTCTGCGCGTTCCGCACCTCCAGGCGCAGCAGCCGTCGGCCATCCGGTGCCGCGCTCATGCTGCGACCGTCGCTTCCTCGGCGGCGAACGCCGCCACCACGGCGTCCACGACGTCGAGGGGCGTCACCCGGCGGCCGGTCTCCGCGCTCATCGTGGTGACGCCGGCGTCGGCGATGCCGCACGGGACGATCTGCGAGAAGCCGTCGAGCCCGTTGTCGCAGTTGAGGGCGAAGCCGTGCAGCGAGACGCCCTCCGTGACGCGCACGCCGATGGCGGCGACCTTGTCCTCGCGCCCGTCCCCGACCCAGACGCCGCTGCGCCCGGGCACGCGGCGGCCGGCGACGTCGTGCTCGCCGATCGCCCTGATGAGGAGGCGCTCGAGTCGGCGCACGTGATCGACGACGGCGTGCGGCTGCGGCAGGCGCAGGATCGGATAGCCGACGAGCTGACCGGGGCCGTGCCACGTGATCTTCCCGCCCCGATCGACGTCGATGACGGGGGTGCCGTCGCGCGGGCGCTCGTGGGGCTCGGTGCGGCGACCGGCCGTGTAGACCGGGTCGTGCTCGAGGAGGATCAGGGTGTCGGGCCGATTCCCCGCGACCACCTCGGCGTGGATCCGGCGCTGGAGCGCCCAGCCCTCCTGGTACGGCACCCGATCGGGCCCGAGACCCGCCACCAGCACATCGATCACGCCTGCTCCCCCTTGCGTCGCATTCTTGGATTGCGTCCAACAATAGCGTCGAGGCACGGCACGCTGACCATTGCGCGCCCCGAGGCGCGTCCTGCCCGGATGGCGCGGGCCGCGACCGCACACTCGCTCCGAGACCGCGTGCGCTCCGAGACCGCGTGTGCGCTCCGAGACAGCGCGTGCGCTCACCGGCCGTCGCTCGGAAACAGCGCTCGTGCGCCGAAACCGCCCGCTCGCTCGCGGACGGGGCTCCGAGAGAGCGCTGGCGCTCCGAGACAGCGCGTTCGCTCGCGGACCGCGTGCGAGCCACGCAGTCTCGGAGCGTCGACGCGGGGCAGCCCCGGCGAGCTCCTCGCCGCTCAGCCCTCACCCCACGACCACCTCGCCCTCGACCTCTGCGCACGGGAGTATCTTGGACTCCGTCCACTTTTCCTCGTCGAAAGCCGTCATGCCCTCTCGCGCCCTCGCCGCCGCCGCTCTGCTGGCCCCGCTCGTCCTCCTCGCCTCGTGCGCCGCTCCCGACGCCGGCGAGGACGCCGTCACCGAGACGGGCGGCACGCTCGTCTACGCCACCGGCGACGCGGAGCCGACCTGCCTCGACCCGCACGTGGGCGGCAACTACCCGCAGGCGCTCCTCAGTACGCAGTACCTCGAGCCGCTCTTCGGCCGCGACGCCGAGGGCACGATCCGGCCCTGGCTCGCCACCGACTGGGAGACCTCCGAGGACGGGCTGACCTGGGACCTGACCCTCCGCGACGACATCTCGTTCACCGACGGCACGCCGTTCGACGCCGAGGCCGTCAAGGCGAACATCGAGCATCTGCAGGACCCGAACACGGCCTCGTCGACGGGCTACCTCGCGGTGGAGCAAATCGACGAGATCGAGGTCGTCGACCCTGCGCACGTGCGCCTGCACCTCTCGACGCCGAAGTCCGCCCTCCTCGAGGCGCTCAGTCAGCCGTGGACGGCGATGGAGTCGCCCGCGGGCATCGAGCGCGGACAGGACGAGAACTGCCAGGCCCCCATCGGCACCGGCCCGTTCGTCGTCGATGAGTGGGTGCCGCAGCAGCGCGTGGAGCTCTCCCGCAACGACGACTACGTCGCCACGAACCCGGAGGCCGATCACGACGGCGCGGCGCACCTCGACGGCATCGAGTGGCGCTTCATCCCCGACGCCGCGACCCGTCAGGCCGCGCTCGCCTCGGGCGAGGTCGACGTCATCGACAACCCGCTTCCCTCCGACATCGTCTCCGCCGAGGGCCAGGGCATCACGCACATCGACGCGCCGCGTCCGGCGTCGTCCAACCGCATCGAGCTCAACAGCGCGCAGGCGCCGTTCGACGACATCCGCGTGCGCGAGGCCTTCGTGCGCGCGGCCGACCCGAACCCGGGCATCGAGTCGCTGTTCCTCGGCACCGCCGAGCGCTCGTACTCGCCGCTGTCGAGCATGGAGCCGCTGGCCTACGCCGACCCGGCGCTGTTCGAGACCGACGCCGACGCGGCGGCCGCGCTCCTCGACGAGGCCGGATGGTCCGAGCGCGACGACGACGGAACCCGCCTGAAGGACGGCGAGCGGCTCACGGTCCGCTTCCCCGTGTCGACGGATCAGTCCACGGCGGCCGAGCAGTCGCTGTTCGAGCAGATCCAGGAGAACGCCGCCAGTGTCGGCTTCGACGTCGTGCTCGATCCCGTCGACCTCTCGACCTGGTACGGCGCCCTCGGCGCCCACGAGTACGAGGCGGTGAGCGCGCCGTACACGACCGTCGGCCCCGACGTCCTGCGCATCCTCTACCACTCCTCGGGAACCGTGCCCGCGCCATCCGGCTACTTCGCCAACCACGCGATGCTGCAGCTGCCCGAACTCGACGAGGCGCTGGATGCGGCGGCTTCCGCCCTCGACCCCGACGAGCGCGCCGAGCGCTACACCGAGGCGCAGCGGATCGTGCTGGAGAGCTACGCCGTGCTGCCGCTCTACGACCAGCAGAACCACTTCCTCGTGAAGGGGGCGACCGGCATCGCCACCCTCGGGACCGTCGCGACGCCGACGTTCGTGAACGCTCAGCTGACCGACTGACGCGGCGGATGGCTGCGGTGCGGTGGCTCGCCGCGCGTCTCGCGCGCGCGGTGCTCGTCGTGTGGATCGTCGCGACAGTCGTGTTCTTCGCGCTGCGCGCGTCGGGCGACCCGCTCGAGGCGATCCTCGGCGGCCCCGGATCGCAGGCGGGCCCCGAGGCGGTCGCGGCGGCGGAGCGAGAGTACGGGCTCGACCGGCCGCTCGTCGTGCAGTACGCCGTGCAGCTCGGCCGGATCGCGACCCTGCAGCTGGGCGACTCCTACGCCCGGCGGCAGAGCGTCGCGGAGCTCATCTGGCAGCAGCTGCCCTCGACGCTCGTGCTGGCCGTGCTCGCGCTGGCGCTCGCGTGGGTGCTCGCCGTGGTCGGGGCGATCATCGCGACGACCGCGCGCGGACGGATCGGCCGCGCGGTGAACGCCCTGCTCCGCGGGGTCGAGATCGCCGCCACCGTGATGCCGCAGTTCTGGCTCGGCGCGGTGCTCATCCTCGTCTTCGCCTCGACGCTCGGCCTCCTGCCCGCCACGAGCGCGGGCAGTTCGCCGGCCGAGCTCGTGCTGCCCGTGGTGACCCTCGCCATCCCCATCGCCGGTTTCCTCGCGCAGGTCTCGCGCGACGCGCTCCTCGAGGCCGATCGCGCGCCGTTCGCCACCAGCGCCCGCGCGCGCGGCGCCGGCGAGCCGCGGCTGCTGCTGCGGCATACGCTCCGTCATGCGTCGCTGCCCGCCCTCGCGCTGTCGGGATGGGCGTTCGGCAACCTCCTCAGCGGCGCGGTCGTCGTCGAGGTGCTGTTCGCGCGCCCGGGGCTCGGGCGGCTGCTGCAGGAGGCGGCGCTCGCGCGCGACGTGCCGGTCGTCATCGGGGCGGTGTCGATCGTCGCGGTGCTGTACGTGGCGGTCATCGTGGTCGCCGACGCCGCCGAGCTCGTCGTCGACCCGCGGCTGCGCGGACCGCGCCCCGCGGCGCTCCGCATGCCCGATGTGGCGGTCGGCTCGTGAGGGCGCGGCTCGGATGGCCGGGGATCGTCGCGCTCATCCTCCTCGGCGTGCTCGTCGTCGCCGTGATCGCGCCGGGCGTGCTCGCCCCGCGGGATCCCCTCGCCATCGACCCGGCCGCCGCGTTCCTGCCGCCGTCGGCCGGCCATCCGCTCGGCACCGACGAGTCGGGGCGCGACGTGCTCGTGCGCATCGTGCACGGGGCCGCCGCGTCGGCGGGCATCGGCGTCTGGGCGACCGCGCTCGGCATCGGGCTCGGCCTCGTCATCGGGTTCGCCGCCGCGCTCGGGCCCCGATGGCTCGAGGCCGCGCTGGGCCGCATCGTCGAGGTGCTCTTCGCCCTGCCCACCCTCGTCATGGCGCTGCTGCTCGTCGCGGTGCTCGGCGCCGGCACGCAGAGCTCGGTGCTCGCGATCGGGCTCGCCACGGCGCCCGGCTACGCGCGCGTGCTGCGGTCGCGGGTGCAGGGCGTCGCCCGCAGCGACTACGTCGGATACGCGCGCCTGGAGGGGACGCCCGCGGGGACCGTGTTCGTCCGGCACATCGTGCCGAACACGCTCTGGCCGCTCGTCGCGACGGCCACCCTCGGCATCGGGCAGGCGATCGTGTGGGTGTCGGCGTTGAGCTTCCTCGGACTCGGCACGCCGCCGCCCTCGCCGGAGTGGGGAGCGATGCTCGACGCGGGCCGGGTCTACATCTCGTACGCACCGTGGCTCACGCTGTTCCCGGGGCTCGCGATCGTCGCCACCGCGACGGTGCTCACGGTGCTCGGCCGACGCCTGGGAGGCGCACGATGACGCTGCTGGAGGCCGCGGGACTGCGCGTGACCCTGCCCGGTGCGGGCGAGGTGCTGCGCGGCGTGGATCTGACCCTCGCGCCCGGCGAATGCCTCGCCGTGGTGGGCGAGTCCGGGGCGGGCAAGTCCGTGCTCGCGCGGACCCTGCTCGGGCTCACCCAGCAGGACCCCGGCGCGCGGGTGACCGCCGAGCGCCTGTCCTTCGACGGCCGCGATGTCGGCCGGCTGCGCCCGCGCGGATGGCGGCGCCTGCGCGGGCGGGACATCTCGCTCGTCCTGCAGGATGCGCTTCAGTCGCTCGACCCGCTCCGCACGCTCGAGGCCGAGGTGGGCGAGGCGCTCGCCGTGCGCGGCGTCCCCCGCCCTCGGCGTCGCGCGCGGGTGATCGAGGCGCTGCAGGGCGCGGGGCTCCCCGACGCCGAGTCCCGTCTCGGCCAGCGCCCGGGCGAGCTGTCCGGCGGGATGCGCCAGCGCGCGCTGATCGCGTCGGCCGTGGTGGGCGGTGCGCGGGTCATCATCGCCGACGAGCCCACCACCGCCCTCGACGCGACGACGGCCGTGCAGGTGCTGGCGCTCCTCGGCCGTCTGCGCGACGAGGGCGCCGCGCTCCTGCTCATCAGCCACGATCTGGGAGCGGTCGCGCGCGTCGCCGACCGCATCGCCGTGCTCTCCGCCGGCGAGGTCGTCGAGACCGGCCCGCGTGCCGCGCTCCTCGCCGCGCCCGTGCACCCCGTCACCCGCGCCCTGCTCGCGGCGCGGCCCTCCGGCGCCAAGCCCGGGCCGACCGTCGTGCCGGGCGCCGACCTCATCAGCGGCGCGGGACTGGTCCGGCGGTACCGGTCCCCCGGCGGCGGCACGCTCGCCGCGATCGACGGCGTCGATGTCGTCGTCCGCGCGGGCGAGACGCTCGGCGTCGTCGGAGAGTCGGGCTCGGGGAAGTCCACGCTCGCGCGCCTTCTCATCGGCGCCGAGGCGCCCGACGGCGGTTCACGTGCGCTCGCCGACCCCGCACCGCGCGTGCGCCTCGTGCCCCAGGACCCGCTGGCGTCCTTCGACCCGCGCCACGACGTCGCGCGCATCCTGCGCCACTCGCGCCGGCCGGGCGCGCCCGAATCCGCGGAGCTCCTCGCCCGCGTGGGACTCGACACGGCCATCCTGCGCCGGCGCCCCGCCCAGCTCTCCGGCGGGCAGCGTCAGCGCGTCGCGATCGCCAGGGCGCTCGCGGGCCGCCCCGACGTGCTCGTCTGCGACGAGCCGGTCTCGGCGCTCGACGTCACCACGCAGGCCGGCATCCTGCGGCTGATCGCCGAGCTGCAGCGCGAGGAGGGGCTCGGTGTCGTGTTCATCTCCCACGACCTCGCGGTCGTCCGGATGGTCAGCGACCGCGTGGCGGTCATGCGGGGCGGGCGGGTGGTCGAGACCGGCCCGACGGAGGAGGTCTACGCGGCTCCCGCGCACCCCTTCACGCGCGAGCTCATCGCGGCCGCCGGCTGACCCCGCGCCTACTCGGCGCTGGTGACGGAGTGGATGCCGCCGTCGCTGCGGAGGTTCACCAGCAGCACGTCGTCGGTGGCGTCGGGGTCGAGCGCGTACTCCAGCACCGCGAACGGGTCGTCGCCGCCGTGCTCGTCGGCGAGGATCGTCATGCTCATGAGGTTGAGCGAGCGGATGATGTCGACCGCGGCGTCGCCGGAGATGTCGACGAGCAGCTCCTCGAGCGCGTCGCCGAGGGTCTCCTGCTGCATGATGATGTACTCCGTCACCTCGCTGGCGCGGTTGTCGACTTCCGCGAGCATCGCCTCGCGGCTGCGCCGGTCGACCTCCTCGAGCGAGGCCACGATCGATGCCGCGGCGTCGAGCGCCTCCTTCGAGACGTCCTCCTGGTCGGGCGCGGTCAGATCCACTGACACGGTCTGGTCGCCGAGCTCGACGTTCTCCGACCAGAAGATCGAGCCGTCGGGGCCGGATTCCAGAAGCCCGAAGAAGTCGTGTTCGATCGCCATGTCGTCAACTCAACCATCCGCGCCGTCAGTCGACAAGCGACGCGGCGAACACGTGCGGCGTGAAGCCGGTGAGGTCGCCGATGCCCTCGCCCTGCCCGAGCAGCTTCACGGGGATGCCCGTGCGCTCCTGCACGGCGAGGACGAATCCGCCCTTCGCCGAGCCGTCGAGCTTGGTGAGCACGAGCCCCGTGACGCCGGCGTGCTCGAGGAACGCCTGCGCCTGCATGACGCCGTTCTGGCCGGTCGTCGCGTCGAGCACGAGCAGCACCTCGCTGATCGGCGCCTGCTTCTCGATCACGCGGCGGATCTTCGTCAGCTCGTCCATGAGGCCGCCCTTGGTGTGCAGGCGGCCGGCGGTGTCGACGAGCACGATCTCGGTGCCCGAGCGCTTGGCGTGCTCGATGGTCTGGAAGGCGACGGACGCCGGGTCCTGGCCCTCACGATCCGGCCGGACGATGGCCGCGCCGCCGCGCTCGGCCCACGTGGCGAGCTGCTCCACGGCCGCCGCGCGGAACGTGTCGGCCGCGCCGACCACCACGGAGCGGTTGTAGCGGCGCAGGAAGTGCGCGAACTTGCCGATCGTCGTGGTCTTCCCCACGCCGTTCACGCCGACGACGAGCACGACCGCGGGGCGCTCGGTGAGCTTCAGCGTCGTGTCGAACTTCGCGAAGTGCTCCTCGAGCGTCTCCTTGAGCATGCGCTGCAGGTCGCGCGGGTCGGTGGTGCGGTACCGCTCGACCTTCTCGCGCAGCTCCTCGACGATCCGCTCGGTGATGTCGGGGCCGAAGTCCGCCGTGAGGAGGGCGGTCTCGAGGTCGTCCCACGTGCTCTCGTCGATCGTGGGCTTGACGAACATCCCGCGCAGCGCGCGCCCGAGTGACCACTTCTCCGCCATGGTCCCAGCCTAGTTCGCGGCGCGCGTGGAGACGGTCACCGTGAAGCGGCTGTTGCGCGCGACCTGGCCGGTCGGGCCGACGAGACGCTGCAGCGCGGGGCGGTAGCCGAGCGGCGAGTTCCACACGCACCACAGCTCGCCGCCCGGCCGCAGCACGCGGGCGGCGTCGGCGAACAGGCGCGGCGCGATGGCGGAGGTGACCGCCGCACCGGAGTGGAACGGCGGGTTGAGCAGCACGAGGTCGGCGGAGCCGTCGGGCTGACCGGACAGCGCGTCGTCCTGCACGACGCGGATGCGCTCGGCGCCGTTGGCGTCTGCGGTGGCGCGAGCCGAGGCCACCGCCGCCGCGGACTGGTCGGTGGCGATCACCTCGGCCTGGGGGTGCGCGAGCGCGTAGGCGGTCGCGAGGATGCCGGTGCCGCAGCCGAGGTCGATGACGCGACGTGCCGCGGGGATCTCGGGAAGGAACTCGAGGAGGAAGCGCGTGCCGATGTCGACCGACGCTCCGGCGAACGCGGCGCCGTGCGCGACCACCGTCAGCCCGACGTCCTCGTGACGGACGGCCCGCGGCCATCCGCTCGTCGTCGCCGGCAGCGGGCCGGCGGCGTGCAGCACGCGGCTCTTACTCGCGGCCCTGCTGGCCCGCACATCGCCGAAGTGGCGGGCGAGCACGTCGTTCATGGCGAGCGTCATGTGCTTGATGCGTCCGCCCGCGACGACCGCGACATCGGCCGCCGCGTGGGCGGCGACGAGCCCGGCGATCTCGTCGAGCGCGTCCAGCGCGCGCGGCAGCTGCAGCAGCACGAGGCGCGCGCCGCGCACGAGCTCCGGGCCGAGCGGAAGCTGCGGGGCCCCGGACAGGTCGACGCCCTGCTCCGACGCATTGCGTTCCCGCGCGAGCCGGCCCGTGATGGAGTCCTGGTGCACGCGCACCCGAAGCCCCGAGGCCGCGAGCGGCAGCGTGAGCGCACCGTAGCGGTCGCCGATCACGACGACCTCGCCATTGGCCGCCCGCTCGAGCGCGGGCTCCGCCTCGGCGAGGATGAGCCGGTCGCTCGCGTCGGCCGCGACGAGATCATGCGCCTCGACATCCGGTCGTCGACGGAGCCCCGGCGCGATGGCGTCGAAGGCGTCGAGAACGGTCACGAGGCCATCCGCTCGCCGGCGGGCTGCGCGACACGCTGCCCGACCACGGCGGAGACGCCGTCCTGCCGCATCGACACCCCGTAGAGCGCATCGGCGATCTCCATGGTGCGCTTCTGGTGCGTGATGACGAGCAGCTGGCTCGACGCGCGCAGCTGCTCGAACACGCCCAGCAGGCGGCCGAGATTCGCATCGTCCAGAGCGGCCTCCACCTCGTCGAGGATGTAGAACGGGCTGGGCCGCGCCTTGAAGATCGCGGTGAGGAGCGCGACCGCCGCGAGCGAGCGCTCGCCGCCGGAGAGGAGCGACAGGCGCTCGATCTTCTTCCCCACCGGGCGCACCTTCACCTCGATGCCGGTGGCGAGCAGGTCGTCGGGGTCGGTGAGCGAGATGCTGCCGGTGCCGCCGGGGAAGAGGATCGGGAAGACCTCCTGGAAGGCCGTGCGGGTGTCCTCGAACGCCTCCGCGAAGATGGTCTGCATCCGCTCGTCGAGATCGGCGATGATCGTCATCAGGTCCTTCCGCGTCTGCACGAGGTCGTCCAGCTGCTCGGTGAGGAACCGATGGCGCTGCTCGAGCGCGGCGAACTCCTCGAGGGCCAGCGGGTTGACGCGCCCGAGCTGCGCGAGCTTCCGCTGGGCGTCGCGCAGGCGGCGCTCCTGCGCGCGGCGGTCATAGGGGATGGCCGTGCCCGCCTCGTCGAGGACCGGCTGGTCGGGCCCGTACTCGGCGACGAGGATCTCCTCCGACAGCCCCAGCTCGCTCGCGACGCGTTCGAGAAGCGAGGTGAGGTGGAGCTTCTTCTCGCGGATCTGCAGCTCGATGCCGTGCACGCTCTCGGTGAGGCCGGTCAGCCGCTCGCGCACCTGGCGCTCCTGCTCGCGCAGGTCGCGCAGCTCGGCGGTCACCGCCGAGCGCGCGGTCTCGGCCTCCGCGAGGGCGAGGCGGGCCTCCGCCGCGGAGCGATCGACGGAGTCGAGGAGCGGCGGCAGGTCGGCGGCCACCCCTGCGGCGATCTCGCGCTGGCCGCGGCGGATGACGGCGCGCCGAGCCGCCTCGGCGGCAGCGGCCTGCTCCCGCTCGCGCTGACGCTCGAGGCCCGCCGCACGACCCTCGGCGGCGCGCACGCGCTCGCGCAGGGTCTCGATCTCCAGGCGCGCGGCGACCTCGCTCTCGCGCGCGGTCTCGAGCGCGCGCGAGAGCGGGTCGCGACCCGACGCGTCGAGCACCGGACGCGGCTTCTCGCGTGCGGCGTCGAGGTCGGCCGCGGCTTGCCGTGCGTTCTCCTCCGCCTCGGCGACCGCCGTCGCGGCCTGGCCGATCCCGGCTTCGAGGCGCTCGCACTCCGCGATCGCGGCCTCGTGACGCACCGTCACGCGATTGACGTGCTCGGCGTGCTGGGCGAGCTGCGCATCGTGCTCGCGCAGCTCCTGCAGCCGCTCGCGCGCGGCCCGCCGCGCGCCCTGCAGGCGCGCACCCGCGTCCTCGCGCTCCGCGGCGAGGGTCGCGAGCGTCTGCTGCAGCTCGGCGAGGCGTTCGCCGGCCGCGTCGCGCTCGGCCTGCAGCTCCAGCCGCGACCGGTCGCCGCCGCTGCCTGCGCGCAGCGTGTAAGCCGTGCAGACCTCGCCCGCGCGGGTCACCGCCGTGAGTCGGTGATCGGCACCGGCGAGTGCGGCGCGTGCCGCCGCCAGGTCGTCCACGACGACGACGTGCGCGAGGAGACCCCGGACGCCGTCGGGAGCGGTGACGACGTCGGCGGCCGGGATCCCGCTGCCGCTGTCTGGCAGCGACCCCGCCTCGGCGGTCGATGCGGGGTCGGCGATGACGATGTCGATCACGCCCGCTCCCTCCGCCTGCCGGGCGGCGGCGAAGGCGGCCTCGCCGTCGTCGACGAGCAGCCCCTCGGCCAGCGGACCGAGGACCGCGGCGATGGCGGCTTCGAATCCCGGCCGGACGTGGACGCTCTCCCCCACCAGGCCCCGCACGCCGGGGGCGGCCTGCTCGAGAAGGGCGGCGGCGGCGTTCCGCACGTCGAGCGCGCTCCCGAGCGCGGCGACCTTGGCCGCGAGGGCGTCGGCCTCGCGCTCGGCTGCGCGGTGCTCCTCGCGCAGCCGATCGACCGCGCCCTCCGCTTCCGTCGCCGCCCGCTGCGCGTCCTCATAGCGGGCCTGCATCTCCGCCGCCGCTCCCTCGGAGACCGTCGCGTCGTCGAGCTCCGCGAAGGCCGCCGCCGCCTCGCGGCGCCGCTCGTGAGCCGCGTCGAGGGCGTTCTGCTGGCGGAGCACCCCGCCGCGCACAGCGGCGAGCGCCTGCTGAGCGGCCTCCGCCGCGCCGCGCAGCGTCGTCACCCGCAGGTCGTAGGCCGCGACGGCCGCGCTCTGCTCGGCGATCCGCACATCGAGGGCGTCGAGCTCGGCGCGCACGGCGGCCACCCGGCGAGCCGCGGCCGTCGCCGCATCCTCGGCCAACCCCACGCGGTCGCGGGTCTCGACGATGCGCGCGCGGGCCGCGTCCACGTCGCTCGCGCGCACGGTGACCTGCGCGGGCGCGCCGTCGTCGGCCGCGAGCATCGCGAGCCGCTGATTCGCGAGGGTGTAGAGGCCGCGCAGGCGCTCCTGCACCTGCTCGAGCCCGAAGAGCACGCGACGCGCCTCATCCACGGCCTCCGCGTTCTGCTCGCGCTCCAGCACCGCGATGCGCGCCTTGACGGCGTCGGCCCGCTCCTGCAGCACCAGGCGCTCGGCGTGCCGTTCGTGCTCGTCCCGCGCGTGATCGGCGAGCGCATGGCGCAGCTGCACGACGTCGTCGGCGAAGATCCGCGCCTTGGCGTCGCGGACCACCGCCGCGATCGTCTGGGCCTCCCGGGCGATCTCGGCCTGGCGCCCGAGGGGCTTCAGCTGTCGCCGGATCTCCCCGGCGAGATCGCTGAGCCGGGCGAGGTTCTGCTCCATCGCCTCGAGCTTGCGAACGGTCTTCTCCTTGCGGCGGCGGTGCTTGAGGATGCCGGCGGCCTCCTCGACGAAGCCACGACGCTCCTCGGGCGACGCCTGCAGCACGGTGTCGAGCCGCCCCTGCCCCACGATGACGTGCATCTCGCGGCCGAGGCCGGAGTCGCTCAGCAGCTCCTGCACATCGAGCAGCCGGCACGACTCGCCGTTGATGGCGTACTCGCTCGAGCCGTTGCGGAACAGCGTGCGGCTGATCGTCACCTCGCTGTACTCGATGGGGAGCGCCCCGTCGGCGTTGTCGATGGTGAGCTGCACCTCCGCACGCCCGAGCGGCCCGCGCGTGGCGGTGCCCGCGAAGATGACGTCCTCCATCTTGCCGCCGCGGAGGGTCTTGGCGCCCTGCTCCCCCATCACCCACGCGAGCGCGTCGACGACGTTGGACTTGCCGGAGCCGTTGGGGCCGACGATCGCCGTGACACCGGGTTCGAGCGCGAAGGTCGTCGGCTGCGCGAAAGATTTGAACCCCTTCAGGGTGAGGCTCTTCAGATGCATCCGCGGGCCTCCTTCCCCGTCCCCGCCTGGGAAAACCACGGTTCACGGTACCCGAGCATCGCTCCGGATCCGGGCAGCGGCGGCGGCTCGTCGGAAAAGATCCTGAGAATCTGCTTGACGCGGAGCTCCTCCCCTCAGTAACGTGTCTGCTCGCACGATCCCATCGCCGAGCATCAGCCGGCCCGCGGCATGAGAGGAGGAAGCCGACATGGACATCACGCAGAACCCGGATACGACCCGCACAGCGTTCGCGGCTTCCGTCCCCGTCGCCGGGCGACGACTCGACGGGATCATTGCGGGCGGACTCCGTCCGACGCTCCGCCGTCCGTAGCGCAACTCCCGCCTCTCCGCATCCGCCGGTCGTCGGCCATCCGTCTCGGACCGGCGCCGCGCCCCGCCGCTCCGGCCATCCGTGCCGTCGGCCGAGCGCACCTCTCCGCCGTCCCCGGCGTGCTCGGGGCCGCTCCCGTTCCCCTCCGGGAACATCTCCCGCTCCGCACCGCGGGGCACACCCACGAAGGAAACCGTCGTGAACACGATTCACCTGTCCGTATCCGCCCACCCCCCGCAACCGGGCGTGCTCTCGGCACTGCCCGCGCGCACGCCTCGCACCTCGCCCGCCGACCGGCTGGCGATGTGGCTCGGCCTGCGGCTGCTGCTGTGGAGCACGCGCCCCATCGACCAGGCCGAGGTCCAGCGCCTGCACGAGCGTCGGCGCGTCGCCGCCGCCGCGCGGGCCGAGCACGACGCCGCGCTGTCCCGCAGCGCGGCCCGGTACGGCATCCACTGGACGAACATCCGATGACCGACGCCGACCGCCAGCAGGGCGCCCCGCGCATCCGCCGCGGGGCGCCCTCCCCCCGACCCGAGCACGACCATCCGTCGTGCGGAACCGAAGGAGCCGCCATGACCTGGCGCATCGATCGCGTCGTCGTCCCCGAATCTCTGGAGTCTGCGGACGCCGCCGACCTCGCCGCCTTCGTCGCGCTGGCCAACGCCGCCTGGCGTCGTGACTCGGGCACCGACCTCCACGACGACGACCCCGCCGACATGCTGAGCCGGTGGCAGGAGCAGACCTACCACCGGACGACGGCCATCGTCGCGCGGGACGGCGACGACCTCGCCGCGACCGGCACGCTCGACGTCGAGCTGTCCACCGAGCGGACGGCCGAGGTCGATGTTGCCGTGTCCGACCGCCACCTCGGCACGGATGCCGGCGACGCCGTGCTGGCCGCCCTCGAGCGCCTCGCGCGCGAGCAGGGCCGCGCCGTGCTGCAGGGCTGGACGATCCACCGCGCCGACGCGGAGGGCGAGCGGCTCGTGCCGCCGACCGGAGCCGGCGCGATCCCGGCCGACGACGAGTCCGCCCGCCGCATGCTGCGGGCCGGGTACGTGCTGGGGCAGGTCGAGCGCAACAGCGTGTTCGACCTGCACGGGTCGTACGAGGACGTCGACCGGCTGCTCGCGCAGGCCGAGGAGCGCGCGGGCGACGAGTACCGCGTGGTGTGGTGGACGGGTCGCACGCCCGATGAGCACGCCGAGGGCTACGCCCGTGCGATCGCGCGGATGAGCACCGACGTCCCGGCCGGCGACATGGCCGCCGAGGAGCAGACGTGGGATGCCGCGCGCGTTCTCGTGCGCGACGACCGTCTTCTCCGGTCCGGTCAGCTGATGGGCGTCACGCTCGCCGTGCACGTGCCGACGGGCGAGGTGGCGGCGTTCAACGAGCTGCAGATCGGCGCCGATCGCACTCGCCCGACCTCGCAGTGGGGCACGCTCGTCATGCCCGAGCACCGCGGGCGCCGCCTCGGCGCCCTGGTGAAGTGCGTCGGCCTCCGCAACTGGCACGACGCGGTGCCCGAGTCGCCGTGCGTCTCCACCTTCAACGCCGAGGAGAACCGGTACATGCTCGACGTCAACGAGGCCGTGGGCTTCCGACCCGCCTCCTATGCCGCGGCGTGGGAGAAGACGCTCTCCTGAACCGCAGCGGATGGCCGGGGCCCAGCCCGGCCATCCGCCCGGTCTCACGCGTAGTCGTAGAAGCCGTGCCCGGTTCCGCGGCCGAGGCGACCCTGGTCGATGTAGTCGCGCTTGAGGATCTCGGCGAACTCCCGCTTCTCGGGGTCGTCGCTGTCCTTGTTGAGGTTGTAGGGGGTCTGCATCCCCACGACGTCGAAGATCTGGAACGGGCCGAGCGGCGCGCCCGTGGCCCGGCGCCAGGTGAGGTCGATGGTCTCGACGTCGGCGACGCCGCGCACGTACAGCTTCGCGGCGGCGTCGAGGAGCGGCACGAGAAGCGAGTTCAGCACATAGCCCGGCTGCTCCTTCTTCACGCGGATGGGGACCATCCCGATCTCGTCGGCGAACTGGGCGACGGCCTCGAAGGCGTCCGCGTCGGTGCCGGCGTGGCCCATCACCTCGCCGGTGTTGTTGCGCCACACCTCGTTCGCGAAGTGCAGCGCGAGGAAGCGGTGGGGGCGCCCCGTGGCGTCGGCCATGTCGCTCGGCAGCAGCGTGGACGAGTTCGTGGCGAAGATCGTCTTCTCGGGAGCGGCGGCGCCGACCTTCGCCCACGTGTCGCGCTTGATGTCGATGCGCTCCGGGACGGCCTCGATGACGAGGTCTGCGTCGCTCAGGGCGTCGGCGAGGTCGGAGGTGGCGCGGATGCGCGCGATGGCGGCGTCGATCCGCTCGTCCGTGGCATCGGGCAGGTCGCGGAGGTAGAGCGGGCGGAGGTACTCCCACCGCTCCGGAAGCTTCGCCAGGATCTCGTCGCTCAGGTCGTAGGCGACGACGTCCTTCCCGTGGTACGCGGCTTGGAGGATGATCTGCGAGCCGAGCACTCCGGTGCCCAGGACGGTGAGTTTCTGCATTGTGTGCCTTCTTCCATTCATGTGAATAGCCTCGGATCTCGGTCTACTCCCCTCGTCTGAGCGGTCTCCGAGAGTCGTGCGCGGGATCGGGGCGTGGGTAACGTGGTCGGATGCGATACACGGTCATCGGCGGCGGCGTCGGCTGCGCCCGCTTCGTTCTGGGACTGCGCGAGCACGTCCGCCGCGCGGGCGGGCAGGACGAGATCGACGTCGTCGTGAACACGGCCGACGACTGGTGGGTGTCGGGTCTGCGCATCTCGCCCGATCACGACAGCCTGCTCTACGCCCTCGCCGGTGTGAACGACCGCGACCGCGGGTGGGGGCGCGCCGACGAGTCCGAGCGCGTCGCGCGGGAGCTCGCCGCCTGGGGGGCGGTGCCGGAGTGGTTCACGCTCGGCGACCTCGACCTCGGCGCACACATCGCCCGCACGGCGTGGCTGCGCGACGGTGCGACCGTCTCCGACGTCTACGCCCGCCTCGCCGCGCGCTGGAAGCTGGGCGCTGACCTTCATCCCGCGACCGACACCGAGATCGACACGCACGTGCACACGACGGATGGCCGGAGGATGCACTTCCAGGAATGGTGGGTCCGTCATCGCGCGGCCCTCCCCGCCACGCGCTTCGAGCAGACCGGCATCGCGCGCGCGACGCCGTCGGATGGCGCGCTGCGGGCGATCGCGGAAGCAGACGTGATCCTCCTCGCACCGTCCAACCCGGTCGTGTCGATCGGGCCGATCCTCGCGGTGCCCGGCATGCGCGACGCGCTGCGTGCGGCGCCGGCGCCGATCGTCGGCGTCTCGGGGATCATCGCCGGCGCGGTCGTGCGCGGGATGGCGGACGCCTGCCTCGCCGCGATCGGCGTGGAGACGTCGGCCGACGCCGTCGCTCGCCGGTACGGAGCGCGGTCAGCGGGCGGACTGCTCGACGGCTGGCTCGTCGACGAGACCGACGCGGATGTCGTCGGTCCCCTTTCCGAGGCTGGCATCCGCACGCGCGCCGTGCCGCTGTGGCTGCGCGATGCGGACAGCTCCGCGCAGGTCGCGGCCGACGCGCTCGCGCTCGCCGCGGACGCGTAGAGCAAGCCCGAGGAGCCGCGTCAGTGGACGCGGCGCGGGCGCACGCCCATCTCCAGCGTCTCCGCGCCCAGCCGGAGCGCGAGAACCGAGGGCTTGTTGAGGGTCTGCGACACGGCGGAGGGCGAGACCCGCTCGATCTCGGCGATCTTCTTCTGCGGGTACCCGCACCACAGGAGGAAGACCGCGCGGCGCGCGCGGGGCGCGATGTCGTCGATGAGGTGGTCACGGGCAGCGAGGTATGCGTTCACCGGGCCCTCGATCGCCCGATCGTGCGCGGAGGAGTCGGGGTCGACGAGGAACCACGAGCGCGTGCTGGGCAGGCGCGTGTCGGCGAGCTCGTGCGCGCGGTCGACCGCGTCGCGCGCGGCCCACCAGCCCGGGCCATCCTGGATCCGGTCCCCCAGACGCGACTCGACCGGGACCATCCCGCCCAGGCCGATGCCGAATCGGCACCCGACGCCGTCGGGCAGGGCGAGCTGCAGGTAGAGGGTCGACAGCAGCGCGTCGTCGACGGTGCGGAAGGCGGCCTGGAACTCATCGCCCACCGTCGGGTACCACTTCTGCAGTGCCCAGGGATAGGTGCGGTCGACCTCCATGGCGGCCTGCTCGACACCGCGCTGCACGTCGTCGCGCGATGCCGACTCCCGTGAGGAGATGATGTCCGCGATCACTGCTACCGCCATCGGTGAAGCATATCACTGAATATCACCCCGACTTAAGTGTCTGAGCTTAACCGGCGTCCACTGTTCCTGCGGGCGACCCATCTGTCACGATAGCTGCATGGGCATCCTCCGACTGATCCTCAATGTCATCTGGCTGCTGTTCGCCGGGCTGCCGCTCGCCCTCGCCTACGCGGTGGCGGGCGCGATCTGCTGCGTGCTCATCGTGACGATCCCCTGGGGCATCGCGTCATTCCGCATCGCGAACTACGTGCTGTGGCCGTTCGGGCGCACGGTCGTCGAACGCCCGTCCGCCGGCATCGGCTCCACGATCGGCAACGTCATCTGGCTCCTGGTGGCGGGCGTCTGGCTCGTCATCGGCCATATCGTCAGCGCGGCGGCCCTCGCCGTGACGATCATCGGGATTCCGCTCGCCCTCGCGGAGCTGAAAATCATCCCCGTCACGCTCACCCCGCTCGGCAAGCGGATCGTGCCCAGCGACACGGCGTTCGCGACCCTCGGCTCGATCCGGATCTGAGCGCTCAGCGCGCGAGCACGTCCGCGGTGCGCACCACGGTCGCGAACTCGCCGTGCAGGTTCGCCGCGGTGACGGCGGAGAGCTCGGCCGCCGTGAGCACGCGCCCGTCCGGGGTCGCGCGCGCGAAGGTGTGCGTGGCGTCGATGACGAAGTCGACGTCGTAGCCGAGGTTCCCGGCCATCCGCGCGGTCGTCTCGCAGCAGTGGTTCGTGGTGATGCCGCAGATCACGACCCGGGCGATTCCCTCGGCCTGCAGCCACGCGTGCAGATCGGGCGCTCCGTAGAAGCTCGAGTTCACGGACTTCCGGACGAGCAGATCGGGAACGCCCGCGACGACGTCCTTGAACGCGTGGCCGGGATGGTCGGGGTGCAGCGGGGAACGCGGGTCGCGGGAGTCATGCTGCACGAACACCGTCGGCCAGGACCGCTCGCGCCAGTGCGCGATGAGCGCCGCGACGTTAACCTCGCAGGAGGGGTTGTCGCGCGGTCCCCAGTAGTCGGCGTCGTCGAACCCCCGCTGCACGTCGATGACGACGAGGGCCGGCGCGTCGACGCTTGAGGACTGCTCCATCATCCGGTCAGACTATTCCGCCGCCGCTGGCACCGCGGACAGAAGTGCGAGGAGCGGTTCGTGAACGCGACCCGCGTGATCGGGGTGCCGCACCGCGCGCAGGGCTGCCCCTGGCGTCCGTACGCGTTGAGGCTGTGCGCGAAGTACCCGGCCTGGCCATTCACGTTGACGTACTGTGCGTCGAAGCTCGTGCCGCCCTCCGCGAGGGCGCGGTGCAGCACCGCGCGCACCTCCGCCAGCAGCCGTGACACCGCGCGCGGCGACAGGGCCGACGCCGGCGTCTCCGGATGGATGCGGGCGGCCCACAGCGCCTCGTCGGCGTAGATGTTGCCGATACCGCTGACGACGACCTGGTCGAGCAGCACGCGCTTGACAGCGGACGACCGACGAGCGAGATTCGCGGCGAAGGCGGCGTCGTCGAAGGCCGGGTCCAGCGGGTCGCGCGCGATGTGCGCGGCCTGCGACGCGACGAGCGGTGCGGCGCTCCCCCGGCCGCCCGCGGCGCCGTCGGGTGTCGGGATCAGCGCATCGACGGCGAGCGAGCCGAACGTGCGCTGGTCGGCGAACACCACGGCGAGCTCGCCGTGGTCCGGATGGTCGATGCCGATCCGCACGCGCTCGTGCCGTTCCCGAGGGGCGCCGGGGGCGCGCAGCAGCAGCTGCCCGCTCATGCCGAGGTGGCCGATCAGCCCCTCGGCGGGCGCGTTTGACGCGCGCCCTGCGTCGTCGAGCGCGAGCCAGAGGAACTTGCCGCGCCGCACGGCCGCGCCGACCGCTCGCCCCTCGAGGCGAGACGCGAAATCCACCGGGGTCCCGATGTGACGCGTGAGCGCTCGGGCGTCGAGCACCTCGACGCCCGAGATCGTCGCGCCGACGACGGCGGGCTCGAGGCCGGCCCGCACCACCTCGACCTCGGGGAGCTCAGGCATCCGCGGCCGGCGCGCTCAGCGCGTGCCACGCCGTCAGCGCGGCCGCCATCTCCGCCTGCTTCTTGCTCGTGCCGTCGCCGGTGGAGGCATGATCGCCGACCGTCACGGTCGCCGTGAAGCGGCGATCGTGATCGGGCCCGCGCGCGGCGACGGAGTAGACGGGAGCCGTCGTGCCGAGCTTGGCGGCCAGCTCCTGCAGGCTCGTCTTCGGGTCGACCGCCGCCCCGTATCGCGCGGGGTCGGCGAGCAGCGGCTCGATGAGCCGCAGCACGAGTGCCGCCGCCTCGTCGGCACCTGCCGAGAGGTACGCGGCGCCGAAGACCGCCTCGGTGGCATCGGCGAGGATCGAGTCCTTGTCGCGTCCGCCGGTGCGCTCCTCGCCGCGGCCGAGCTTGAGGTACTGCCCCAGCTCGAGACCGCGCGCCACCTCGGCGAGGGCGACGGTGGAGACGACGCTGGCGCGCCGCTTCGCGAGAGCGCCCTCGTCGAGATCGGGAAGGCTCCGGTAGAGCATGCTGGTCACGGCGAGGCCCAGCACGGAGTCGCCGAGGAACTCGAGCCGCTCATTGTGCGGGATGCCGCCGTGCTCGTACGCGTACGAGCGATGGGTCATGGCCAAAGCGAGAAGCTCGGCGTCGATCTCGACGCCGAGCTTCTCGGAGAGTGGCCGCAGGTGCGCCACGAGGAGGTGTCCGCCGCTCAGGCGTCGGCGACCTTGCGGCCCTTGTACTCGAGGAACAGCTCGGTGCCCTGCGAGTCCGTGACGACCTTGGCCTGGTGCGGGCGGCTGTAGACGACCTTGCCGTTCTCCACCGTCTTGACCAGCGTGGGGACCTCCGCCTTCCACTGCGCGCGGCGCGAGCGGGTGTTGGAACGGGAGACCTTCCGCTTCGGGGGGTTACCTGCCATGACTAGCTCTCTTCTGTGTTCGGGGCGGCGGATTCCGCCGATCCATCCTGGTCTGTGAGTTCTTGGAGCGCGGCCCACCGAGGATCGACGGGCGCCTGCTGCGCGGTGCCGGTGCTCTGCGCCATCCGCTCGCCCGTGACCGGGTCGAGTCCGGGGCAATCCGGCTGGCACACCGGCTGAAACGGAAGCGACAGAACGACCGCATCCCTGACCAGAGTTTCAAGATCCACGTGGTCGTCTTGAACCTCGAAGTCAGCAGTTTCCTCTCCAGGATACTCGAAAAGCTCCTGGAACTCGACTTCGAGCGGTTCGGCGATGTCGCGGAGGCACCGCCCGCACACGCCTTCGAAGACGGTGTCGAGCTCGCCGGTCACGAGGATGCCCTCGTGCACGGACTCGAGGCGCACGTCGAGATCGAGCTCCCTCCCCTTCGGGACGGACACGATCCCCTCGCCCCACTGCTCCGGGGCCGGGATGGTCAGGGTGTGTTCGCGCATCTCGCCCGCCTTGCGGACGATGTCGCGGACGGGCAGCACGAAGGGCCCGGAATGTCGCATTCTCACGGGCATCAAGCCTACCGGTGTGTCGGATGGCCGGGGCCGCGGCGCGCGCGGAGCGGCGCGCGCCGTTCGCCCTCGGGTCAGAGCTCCTTGGAGGTGACGCTCTCGAGGTAGCGCGCGACCGGAGCAGGCACGTACGGCGAGACGTCGCCGCCGAGACCCGCGACCTGACGGACGAGCGAGCTCGACACCACGGAGTGCGCGGGGTCCGCGAGCAGGAACACGGTCTCGACGCCGGCGAGGTGGTTGTTCATGATCGCCATCGGCGTCTCGTACGTCACGTCGCCCTGCGACCGGATGCCCTTCACCAGCACGCCCGCGCCGACCTCCTGCGCGTAGTCGACGAGGAGACCGACGCTCCACGCGCCGACGACGATCCTGCCGGGCAGCCCGGCCTCGGCGATCGACTGCTCGAGCAGCTGCAGGCGCACCGCGATGGGCAGCATCCCCGCCTTGTCGGGGTTGTGCACGACGAGCACGTGCAGCTCGTCATACAGCGACGCCGCGCGTCGGATCACGTCGAGATGACCGAGGGTGGGCGGGTCGAAGGAGCCGGGGACGACGGCGATCCGGTTGCTCATGCCGTCAGCCTACCCAGCGCCGTCGTCAGCTCTTCCCGAGCGCCTCGCGCTCGGCTTCGCTCACGCGGCGGGCGAGGGCGTGCGCGAGATCCGGATGCGCATCGAGCGCGGGGTCCTCCGCGAGGATGCGGTCGGCCTCCTCGCGAGCGCGGGCGATGAGGTCGCGGTCCTTCACCACGCGCAGCAGCCGCAGCGACGAGCGCGAGCCCGACTGGGCGTCTCCCAGGACGTCGCCCTCGCCGCGCAGCTCGAGGTCCACCTCGGCGAGCTCGAACCCGTCGAGGGTGGCCGCCACGGCGTCGACGCGCTCGCGCGCGGGCGTCCCCTCCTCGGCCTCGGTCACGAGCAGGCAGAGGCCGGGAACGCCGCCTCTGCCCACCCGGCCTCGCAGCTGGTGCAGCTGCGAGACGCCGAACCGGTCGGCGTCGAGGATGATCATCGTCGAGGCGTTCGGCACGTCGACGCCGACCTCGATGACGGTCGTGGCGATGAGCACGTCGACCTCGCCGCGCGAGAAGGCCTGCATGATGCGGTCCTTCTCCTCCGCCGGCATGCGCCCGTGCAGCACCGACATGCGCGCGCGCCCGAGGTGCGGATGGCTGCCCAGCAGCTCCGCGACCTGGACGACGCCCCACCGCGGCCCCTGCGGGCGCTCCCCCGCGAGCACGGGCGCGGTCGGCTCGTCCTCCTCGGCGTCCTTGCCCTTCTTCGAGACGTCGATGGCCGGGCACACGACGAAGACCTGGCGGCCCTTGCCCACCTCCTCGAACGCCCGCTCCCAGACCCGCTCGAACCATCCGGGGCGCTGCACGGGGGCGACGAACGTCTCGATGCCCGCGCGACCGGCGGGCATCGTGCGGATGGTCGACACCTCGAGATCGCCGAAGACCGTCATCGCGACCGTGCGCGGGATGGGGGTGGCGGTGAGGACGAGAGCATGCGGACTCGAGCCCTTCGCGCGCAGGGTCTCCCGCTGGTCGACGCCGAACCGGTGCTGCTCGTCGACGACGACGAGGCCGAGGTCGGCGAACGTCGTGCCCTCGCTGAGCAGCGCGTGGGTGCCGACGACGATGAGCGCCTGACCGGAGGCGACGCGCAGCGCGGCCTTGCGACGGACGGCCGCCGGCATCTGGCCGGTGAGGAGCGTCGGCATGAGCAGGGGCGCGAGCTCCGGGCCCAGCATCTTCGTGATGGAGCGCAGGTGCTGGCCGGCCAGCACCTCCGTCGGCGCGATGAGCGCGGCCTGTCCGCCCGACTCCGCCACCTGCAGCATGGCGCGCAGCGCGACGAGCGTCTTGCCGGAGCCGACCTCGCCCTGCACGAGCCGGTTCATCGGCCATCCCTGCACGAGATCTGCGGCGATCCGTTCGCCGACGACGCGCTGGTCGTCGGTGAGGGAGAACGGCAGCGTCGCGTCGAACCGCTCGAGCAGCCCGCCCGGCGCGGCGCGGCGCTCGGTCGCGGCCATCGCCCGCACGAACCACCGCTGCTGCGCGAGTGCCGTCTGCAGCACGAGGGCCTCGTGCATGCGCAGGGTCCGCTGCGAGGTCTGCACGTGCGCCCGATTCATCGGCCGGTGCACGCCCTCGATCGCCTCGGCGGCGGGCATGAGCGACTCCGCGACACGGAAGTCGACGTCGAGCGGCTCGGGGTATCCCTCGAGGTCGTCCAGGCACTTCGCGACCGCCTTCTGGATGTCCCAGGTCGCGACGGACGCGGTGGCCGGATACATCGGGATGAGCTGCCCGGCGTACTCGCGCGCCCGCTCGTGATCCTCGTCCTCGTCCTCGTCGAAGAGCTCGTAGTTCGGGTTCGACAGCTGGAACGCGCCACGGTACGTGCCCACCTTGCCGGAGAACACCCCCCGGCGTCCCGGCTTCAGCTGGTCCTTCCGCCAGGGCTGGCCGAAGAAGGTGAGGGTGATCGTGCCCTCGCCGTCGCTGATGACGGCCTCGACGATCGTGCCCTTGCGCTGGCGCATCGACCGCACCGACACCTGCTTGACCTGCGCCACGATCGACACGGTCTCGCCGAGGGGAAGACTGGAGATCGGCGTCAGCACGCCTCGCGACTCGTAGCGACGCGGATAATGGGCGAGCAGATCGCCGACGGTGCTCATGCCGAACGCACGCGCGTACTCGCCCGCGGTCTTCGCCCCCAGCGCCTGCGCGAGCGGGGTGTCGAGCGTGAGCGCCATCCCTCGAGTCTAGGAGGGGCCTCCGACAGGCTGCGGATATCGTGTCAGGGTGACGAGGATCATCGCGGGGCGCGCGGGCGGCGCGCGGCTGGAGGTGCCGCGATCGGGCACGCGTCCGACGAGCGAGCGGGTGAGGGAGTCGCTGTTCGGCTCGCTCGAGGACACCGGTCTGCTCGAGGGCGCGTCGGTCGTGGACCTGTACGCCGGGTCGGGCGCGCTGGGCCTGGAATGCGCGAGTCGGGGCGCCGCCGCCGTCGACCTCGTCGAGCGCTCGAAGCCCGCCGCCGCTCTCGCGCGCCGCAACGCCGACGTCGTCCGCCGTGCGATGGGGGCGGATGCCCCGCGCGTGCGGGTGCACCCGGTCGCCGTGCGCGCCTTCCTCCGCAGCACCGCCCCGGGCATCGACATCGCCCTGCTCGACCCGCCCTACGACCTGCCGGCCGCCGACCTCGCCGAGGACCTCGCCCTGCTCGCGCCGCTGCTGCGCCCCGACGGCCTCGTCGTCGTGGAGCGCGCGACCCGCTCCGGCGCTCCTGACTGGAGCGCGGCGGGTCTGGCCGCATGGCGCGAGCGGTCGTACGGCGACACGACCCTCTGGTGGGGCGAGCCCGCCTGAGTCGCCGGCCGAAGCCTCGAGCGGCGCTCAGCCCGCCGCGGCGTCCCAGTCGCGGTACGGGTCCCATCCGCCGGCGCCGCGATGGGCCTCTCCGTCGACGAGCACGGGCGCATCGCCGCGCTCGACGACGCGGCCGATCGCGCGGAAGCCGGGCGGCAGCGCGCCGCTCGGGAAGGTCGCGAGCAGCGCGTGGTCCTCGCCGCCCTCGAGAGCGAGGCGCGGATCCGCGCCGAGCGCGTCCGTGGCGATGTCGAGCGTCGCCCGCGAGGCGTCCGCCATCCGCCGGGCGTCCAGCACGAGGCCATCGGAGACGTCCATCATCGCCGTCGCGCCCGACAGGGCGGCGAACGGCCCGAGCCCGATCGGCGGCGCCGGCCGCAGCTGAGCGGCCAGCGCATCGGCGTCGCCGGCGTGCAGGTCATCCGGTCGGATGGCCACAGGCGCGCCGTCGGCATCGCGGAAGCGGGTGAACAGCAGCTCCAGACCGCGGGCGGCCCGGCCGAGCTCGCCCGCCACCGCGACGACGTCTCCCGGCCGCGCGCCGGAGCGCGTGACGGGCGCGCGGCCCTCGAGGTCGCCGAGCGCGGTGACGGCGACCGTCAGCACGTCGCCCGTCGCGAGGTCGCCGCCCACGACCGCGCATCCGGGCGCCAGCGCGTCACACGCGGCGCGCAGGCCCTCGGCCATCGCCTCGACGAACGACACGCGGGTGCGGCCGGGCAGCGCGAGCGCGACCAGCAGCGCCGTGGGCCGCGCGCCCATCGCCGCGACGTCGGCGAGGTTGACCGCCGCCGACTTCCATCCGAGGTCGTATCCGCTCGACCAGGCGAGGCGGAAGTCGGGGCCGTGGATGAGCGTGTCGGTGGTCGCGACGACCGAGCCGGATGGCGCGGCCACGACGGCCGCGTCGTCACCCGGCCCCAGGAGAGTCGCGCTCCCCTGCCCCGTGCGGGCGAGGATGCGGCGCAGGATCTCGCCCTCGCTCAGGTCGGCGACGGTGGGATCGGAGTGCATCCGTCCAGCGTAGGCGAACGTCCAGGAGGGGCGAACGTAGGCTGGGTGGGTGCTCCGCCGTCTCGCCGCCGTCGCAGGTCTCGCCGCCATCGCGGCCGTCTCGGGATGCGCCACGACCGTGCACCTGGAGCCGGCGCCGCGGGCGGACGACCCGCTCTGCGCGGAGGTGTCGGTGCGGATGCCCGACACCGTCGCCGGCCTCGAGCGCCACTGGACCGATGCGCAGGCGACGGCGGTCTGGGGCGACCCGACCGCGGTCATCCTCACCTGCGGACTGGAGGCACTGGCGCCGACGACCGAGCAGTGCGTGACGATCGACGGGGTCGACTGGGTCGTCGACGAGACCGACCGGCCGAACCTGCGCATGACGACCTACGGGCGCGAGCCCGCGGTGCAGGTGTACGTCGACACGACGGTGGTCACGGCCGACAGCGTGCTCGCGGGCAGCGCGCTCGGCGGGCCGGTGTCGACCATCCCCAAGACGACGCAGTGCACCGACCCCGACACCGCCGACCCCGACGTCGACGACGCCCCCACCACCGAGTCCGACGGCGACTGAGCGCGCGTCGGACCCGACGGCGTCAGGCCGCGCGGGCGCGACCGAGCTCGACGAGCTCGGTGATGAGCTCCGAGTACGTCATCCCCGAGGCGATCCAGCACTTCGGGAACATCGAGATCGGCGTGAAGCCGGGCATGGTGTTGAGCTCGTTGACGACGACCTCGCCCTCCGTCGTGAGGAAGACGTCCACGCGCGCCAGGCCACGGCCATCCACCGCCTCGAACGCGCGGACGCCCACCTCGCGGATGGCCGTGATCTGCTCGTCGGTGAGATCCGCCGGGCACACGACGTCGACGCCCTCGCCGCCGAGGTACTTCCCCTCGAAGTCGTAGAAGTCGCGGGTCGTCAGCACGATCTCGCCGGGAAGCGAGGCGCGCGCAGGGCCGCCGTCGCGCCCCTCGAGCATGGCGACCTCGATCTCGCGCCCGGCGATCCCCTGCTCCACGAGCACCTTGTCGTCCTCGGCGAAGGCGATGCGCATCGCCTCGTCGAGCTCGGAGGCGTCGCGGGCCTTCGAGACGCCGACGCTGGAGCCCGCGCGCGCGGGCTTGACGAAGAGCGGGTAGCCGAGCGCGTCGGCCTCCGCGCGCACGGCGTCGGCGTCGGCGTCCCACCGCACCTTCCGCACGGTCGTCCACGGCGCGACCGGCACGCCCTCGGCCTGCAGCGCGACCTTCATGAAGTGCTTGTCCATGCACAGCGCCGAGTCGAGCACCCCGCCGCCGGCGTAGGGCAGGCCGAGGATGTCGAGGAAGCCCTGCATCGTCCCGTCCTCGCCATGCAGGCCGTGGAGGATCGGCAGCACCGCGTCCACCTCGCCGAGCTCGCGCTCGCTGCCGTCGTCGAGCCGGACCCGCAGCGTGCGGTCCGCGCCGCCCTGGGGCCAGATGACGCGCGTGCCGTTGTCGACGACCTCGGGCAGGCGCTCGGCGTCGAGCCGGAACCGGCTCGGGTCGTCCTCCTCGAGGACGAAGACGCCGTCGCGGGTGATCCCGATCGGGATCACCCGGTAGCGGTCACGGTCGATCGCGCCCAGCACCCCGCCCGCCGTCGCGGAGGAGATCGCGTGCTCGCTGGAGCGCCCGCCGAAGAGCACCGCCACTGTCGCCGTCGTCATTCGTCGTCCTCTCGCCCCGAGGGGTGTCATCGTCTGTGGTGAGGTGGGGCGCGATGTCGCGCGGGTCGAGCGTGCCATCCAGCACCATGCGCACCTGCTCGACGATGGGCATCTCCACGCCCTTCGCCCGCGCGAGCTTGAGGATGGGCGCGACGGAGCCGAGGCCCTCGGCCGTCTGCTCCATCTGCTTCACGACGTCCTGCAGCGTGTAGCCCTGCCCGAGGAGGCGCCCCGCGGTGTTGTTGCGGCTGAGCGGCGACTGGCACGTCGCGATGAGGTCGCCGAGCCCGGCCAGCCCCTGCATGGTCTCCGCCCGCGCGCCGTAGGCGACGGCGAAGTCCGTCATCTCCACGAGGCCGCGCGTGATGATGGAGGCCTTCGTGTTCTCGCCGTAGCCCACGCCGTCGACGATGCCGATGGCGACCGCGATGAGATTCTTCAGCACTCCGCCGAACTCCGTGCCGATCACGTCGGTGTTGACGAAGCTGCGGAAGTAGCGGTTGCGCGCGGTCCGCGCGATGCGGTCGGCGGTCTCCTGGCTCGACGAGGAGATGACGGCGGCGGTGGGCTGCTCGCGGGCGATCTCGAGGGCGAGGTTCGGGCCGCTGGCGACCGCGATGCGCGCGGGGTCGCAGTCGAGCGCCTGCTCGACGACCTGGCTCATCCGCAGGCCCGACTTCTTCTCCACGCCCTTCATGAGGCTGACGACCGGCACGTCGGGCCCGATGAGCGGACGCAGCTGCTTGAGCGTGTCGCGTGCGGACTTGCTGGGCACCGAGAGGTAGATCTGGTCGGCGCCCTCGACGGCCTTCTGCAGCACATGGGTGGCGCGGATGGTCCGGGGCAGGTTGATGCCGGCGAGGTACTGCGAATTGCGCTTCGCCTGGTCGATCTCGTACGCGAGCTCCGCGCGCCGCGCCCACATCGTGACCTGCGCGCCCCCGTCGGCGAGGATCTTGCCGAAGGTCGTGCCCCAGCTGCCCGCGCCGAGCACGACCACGCGCTCGGGGATCACAGCTTGCCCGTCTCGGTCTGGCCGTGCTGCGACGGGTCCCAGCGCTCGGGCGGCGCGGTCTCGCCGCGCAGGTCCTCGAGGAGCGCCGTGATCGCCGCCATCAGGCGCTCGGTCGCGGTCTGGATCGCCGCCTGATCGGTGCGCCCCGTCAGGTCCGCCAGGTCCACCGGCTCGCCGATCGCGACCGTGATGCGCTTGCGCGGCGGCAGGACGGAGAGCTTCCCGTAGCGCGGCATGAGGTCCTGCGCGCCCCAGTGGGCCATCGGGATGAGCGGGATGCCGCCGGCGAGCGCCAGGCGCGCGGCGCCCGACTTGCCGCGCATCGGCCACAGGTCGGGGTCGCGCGTGAGCGTTCCCTCCGGGTAGACGATGACGCCGCTCTGATCCTCGGCGAGCTTCGTCGCCTGCGCGATCGCCTGCGCCGCCGCGCCGCGCGAGCGCGCGACCGGCACCATCCCCGCCCGGTGCAGCAGCCATCCCACGACCGGGATGCGGAAGAGGCTCTCCTTCGCGAGGAACCGGGGCGCGCGACCGATCCGCCACGTGGCGAGGGCCACGATGAGCGGATCGATCTCGCTGTGGTGGTTCGGCGCGAGGACGTACGCTCCCCGCTCCGGCAGCCGCTCGGCCCCGCGGACCTCGATGCGCGCGACGAGGCCGAACATCGGCACGACGAGCGCCGCGAGCGGCCAGAAGATGCTCGGGCGCGACTTCTCGGCGGAAGCGCCCACCGTCACCCCACGACGTCGAAGTCGGCGCCGAGCGCGGTGAGCTTCTCGAAGAACTTCTCGTAGCCGCGTCGGATGATGCCGACGCCGGACACCCGCGACGTGCCCTCGGCCGCCAACGCCGCGATGACGTGGCTGTACCCGCCGCGGAGGTCGGGCACGACGATGTCGGCGCCGTGCAGCGGCGTCGGACCGGTGATCACGGCTGCCTGCTCGAGCTCGCGACGCGGCACGCGCCGGTAGGCGCCTTCCAGGCCCTCGCGGTGCACGACGATGTCCGCGCCCATCTGGTTGAGCGCCTCGATGAAGCCGAAGCGGTTCTCGTAGACGGTCTCGTGCACGACGGACGTGCCGTTGGCCTGCGTGAGCGCGACGATCAGCGGCTGCTGCCAGTCGGTCATGAAGCCGGGGTGCACATCGGTCTCGACGGTGACGGCCTTGAGGGGCGTCGTGCCGCGACGGAAGCGGATGCCCTCGTCGGTGATGTCGAAGTCGCCGCCGACCTTGCGGTACACGTTGAGGAACGTGAGCATCTCGTACTGGCGCGCGCCCTTGACGAAGATGTCGCCATCCGTGGCCAGCGCGGCAGCAGCCCAGGAGGCCGCCTCGTTCCGGTCGAACAGCGAGCGGTGGTCGTAACCGCGCAGCTCGCTGACGCCCTCGATGAAGATCACCCGGTTCGGCTCGTACGAGATGATGGCGCCCATCTTCTGCAGCACGCCGATGAGGTCCATGATCTCGGGCTCGATCGCCGCGTTGCGCAGCTCTGTCACGCCCGACGCGCGCACCGCCGTGAGCAGCACCTGCTCGGTGGCGCCCACGCTCGGGTACGGCAGCTCGATGTCGGCGCCGTGCAGGCCGTTGGGGGCCGACAGGCGGATACCGCTGGGCTGCTTGTCGACGACCGCGCCGAACGCGCGCAGCGCGTCGAGGTGGAAGTCGATCGGGCGGTCGCCGATGCGGCAGCCGCCGAGGTCGGGGATGAACGCCTGACCCAGCACGTGCAGCAGCGGGCCGCAGAACAGGATCGGGATGCGCGAGGAGCCCGCGTGCGCGTCGATCTCCTCGAAGTTCGCGGACTTCGCCTCGCTCGGATCGAGGATCAGCGAGCCGGGCTCCTCGCCCTCGGACACGGCCACGCCGTGCACCTCGAGGAGCGATCGCACGACCTCGACATCGCGGATGTCGGGCACGTCGCGCAGGATGCTCGGCGTCTCTCCGAGGAGAGAGGCGACCATCGCCTTCGTGGCGAGGTTCTTGGCACCTCGCACGTCGACCTGTCCGCGCAGCGGCCGTCCGCCGCGGATCTCGATCACTTCGCCGCTCGGGGATGCCGAAGCACCCGCGGCCTTGGTGTCGCCCAGGAGAGTCATGTGCTGGTGGCCTCACTACAGTTCTGGCGGGTTCTCCGCCGGATTGACGGGGCCCCGAGCCCCGAGCTCACGGAACGGGTATCGTCCGTGGCCGCCACGCCTCGCGGCGGGCCTCGAACTCCGCGATCTTGTCCTCATTGCGGAGTGTGAGCCCGATATCATCGAGCCCCTCGAGGAGCCGCCACCTAGTGTAATCGTCGATCTCGAACGGGGCCGTGAAGTCGCCGAGTGCGGCGGTTCGCGCCACCAGGTCGACCGTCATCTCGACCCCGGGCTGCGCGTCGATGGCGGCCCAGAAGCGCTCGAGGTCGTCCTCCGAGATGATGCCGGTGACGAGGCCCTGCTTGCCGGAGTTGCCGCGGAAGATGTCGGCGAACCGGGTGCTCAGCACGACCTTGAAGCCGTAGTCGCGCAGCGCCCAGACGGCGTGCTCCCGGCTCGATCCCGTGCCGAAGTCCGGGCCGGCGACGAGCACCGAGGCGTGCTGGAACGGCTCCTGGTTGAGGACGAACTGCGGGTCCTGGCGCCAGCCGTGGAAGAGCGCGTCCTCGAAGCCCGTCTTCGTGACGCGCTTGAGGAAGACGGCGGGGATGATCTGGTCGGTGTCGACGTTCGAGCGCTTGAGCGGCGCCGCGACACCCGTGTGAGTGGTGAACTTCTCCATGGCGTGCTCCTCAGGCCGTCGCGTCGGTCAGGGCGGGGTGGTCGGCGGCGGCGAGATCGGACGGGCTCGACAGCGTGCCGCGCACGGCGGTCGCGGCAGCCACGAGCGGCGAGACCAGGTGCGTGCGGCCGCCCTTGCCCTGGCGTCCCTCGAAGTTGCGGTTGGAGGTCGACGCGCAGCGCTCCCCCGGTGCGAGCTGATCGGGGTTCATCCCCAGGCACATCGAGCACCCCGCGAAGCGCCACTCGGCGCCGAACTCCTTGACGATCCTGTCGATGCCCTCGGCCTCGGCCTGCAGGCGCACGCGGGCGGAGCCGGGAACGACCATGACGCGCACGCCGTCGGCCTTCGTGCGCCCCTCGATGATCGACGCGAAGGCGCGCAGATCCTCGATGCGGCTGTTCGTGCACGACCCCATGAAGACCGCGTCCACGGGGACGTCCTTCATCGGCGTGCCGGGCACGAGGTCCATGTACTCCAGCGCCCGCTCGGCGGCGGCGCGGGCGTTCGGGTCCTCGAAGTCCTCCGCGGCGGGAACGACGTCACTCAGCGACACGCCCTGACCGGGGTTCGTCCCCCAGGTGACGAACGGCTCGAGCTCGTTCGCGTCGATGAAGACCTCGGCGTCGAACGCCGCGCCCTCGTCCGTCGGGAGGGTGCGCCAGTAGGCGACCGCATCCTCCCAGTCCTGGCCCTGCGGAGCGTGGGGGCGCCCCTCGAGGTAGGCGAACGTCGTCTCATCGGGCGCGACCATCCCGGCTCGCGCGCCCGCCTCGATCGACATGTTGCAGATCGTCATCCGGCCCTCCATGGAGAGCGAGCGGATGGCACTGCCGCGGTACTCGAGGACGTACCCCTGACCGCCGCCGGTGCCGATCTTCGCGATGACGGCGAGGATGATGTCCTTCGCGGTGACGCCGGGCTTCAGGTCGCCCTCGACGGTGATCGCCATCGTCTTGAACGGCTTCAGCGGCAGCGTCTGCGTCGCCATGACGTGCTCGACCTCGCTGGTGCCGATGCCGAAGGCCATGGCGCCGAACGCTCCGTGCGTGGACGTGTGGCTGTCACCGCAGACGACGGTGATGCCGGGCATGGTGAGCCCCAGCTGCGGGCCGACGACATGCACGATGCCCTGCTCGGCGTCGCCCAGCGAGTGCAGGCGCACGCCGAACTCCGCCGCGTTGCGACGCAGGGTCTCGATCTGCGTGCGGCTCGTCAGGTCGGCGATCGGCTTGTCGATGTCGAGCGTCGGAGTGTTGTGGTCCTCCGTCGCGATCGTGAGGTCGAGGCGACGCAGGCCGCGCCCCTCGGCGCGCAGGCCGTCGAACGCCTGCGGGCTCGTCACCTCGTGCACCAGGTGCAGATCGATGTAGATGAGGTCGGGCTGACCGTCCTCGCCCTTCACGACGAGGTGGTCGTCCCAGACCTTCTCGGCGAGGGTGCGGGGGCGGTCCGGGATCCGGATGTCGTTGCTGCTCATGCTCTTCCTGCTCCTTGCGGTCGTCGGTGTCGGCCTACGACGGACTCCGCGACGGGCTAAGGCCTAGAGCGTGACCCCGTCGCGGCGCATAAGGAGAAGTCGGGCGCACCGCACCTCCTCAGAATAGCAGGGTGCTCAGCGCACCCCCGCCCCCTGCGAGATGTGCGCAGACGACTGCGGCGCGTCGATCTGTCGAGTGGACAGATCGACGCGCCGCGTCCGTCTCGTCAATCGGTCAGCGGGTCCCCGCGGAGACCGAGCGCTCCCGGCGCGCGTCGCGTGCGTTCGAGATGAGGCTGGCGATGGTCGCGATCGCCATCGAGCCGATGATGACGCCGAGCGAGGTGAGGTTGCCGATCTCCGGCGCCCACTCGACGTGATGCCCGCCGTTGATGAACGGCAGCTCGTTCTCGTGCAGCGCGTGAAGGAACAGCTTCACGCCGATGAACGCGAGGATGAACGCCACGCCGTAGTGCAGGTACTTCAGCTTCTCGAGCAGATCGCCCAGGAGGAAGTAGAGCTGACGGAGGCCCATCAGGGCGAAGAGGTTCGCCGCGAAGACGAGGAACGGCAGCTGCGTGATCCCGTAGATAGCGGGGATGGAGTCGATCGCGAACATGAGGTCGGTCACACCGATCGACACGAACACGATGAGCATGGGCGTGAGGATCTTCTTGCCGTTCACCGTGGTGCGCAGCTTCGAGCCGTCGTACTCGTCGCTGACGTCGATGAAGCGACGCAGCGTGCGGACGATGAAGCTCTCGGTCTCCGCGTCATCGTCGTGCTTCTCCGGCATCGCCTGGCGCACGGCGGTGAAGATGAGGAACGCGCCGAAGAGGTAGAAGATCCAGCTGAGGTGCTGGATCGCGACGGCGCCGAGCAGGATGAACGCCGCCCGCAGCACCAGCGCGATGATGATGCCCACCATCAGCACCTCCTGCTGATAGCGGCGGGGCACCGAGAACTGGCTCATGATGAGCACGAAGACGAACAGGTTGTCGATCGACAGGCTGTACTCGGTGAGCCAGCCGGCCACGAACTCGCCCGCGTGCTGCGCATCGCCGATCACCCACAGCAGCGCGGCGAACACCAGCGCGAGAGCGACATAGAAGACCACCCACAGCGTCGACTCGCGGGTGGAGGGGATGTGCGGCCGCTTGAGGATGAGCAGCAGGTCGGCGATGAGGATGACGGTCAGGATCACGAGGGATCCGACCTGGAACCAGACGGGGATGTCCAAGCACAGGGCCTTTCAGAGGAACGGCGATGGGCGAAAGTCTCTCCCCCGCGCGATGCGCGGTGCGTGCCCGGGATCCCTCAGACGGGATCCGTGATGACGAGCAGGCGTTGACGGGATACTCCCTCTCGACCTTCAAGGATATCGAAGGCCCGGCGGCGTGATCACCGCTGCGGGGCCTCGTGGAAAAGCGCCTCTGACCGGGCAGACACGCGCGGGCGACCGCAGGAGGGGGCCTCGATTTGCCCGCTCCTGTTTCTCCGTGTCATACTCTTCTAGTGCCCGGGAACGGGAACAACACGAAGAACTGAAGACAACGATACGGCCCCATCGTATAGCGGCCTAGTACGCCGCCCTCTCACGGCGGTAACGCGGGTTCGAATCCCGCTGGGGTCACCGTAGAGAAGAAGCCCGGATCCGCAAGGATCCGGGCTTCTTCGCGCATCCGGTGGTTGACTGGGCCCATGCGCGTCATCAAGCACGAACATGCGACCCTTCGCGTCGAGAAGGACGGCTCCACCCTCGTGGTCGATCCGGGCAGCTTCACCTCGGCGCTGCCGGCCATCGACGACCTCGCCGGCATCGTCGTCACGCACGAGCACCCCGACCACTGGGTTCCCGAGCAGATCCGCGCGCTGCGCGAGCGCCACCCGCGTGCGCCGCTGTTCACGACGCAGGCCGTCGCCGACGCCCTCGACGTCGGTGCGACGGTCGTCGCCCCGGGCGAGGTGGTCGCGGCCGGCGCGTTCCGCCTGGAGTTCTTCGGCGGGCGGCACAACGAGATCCACTCCTCGATCCCCATCGTGGACAACGTGGGCGTGCTCGTCGACGATGCGCTCTACTACCCCGGCGACTCCTACGCCGTGCCCGAGGGACGAGAGGTGGCCGTCCTCGCCGCGCCCGCGAGCGCACCGTGGCTGAAGATCGGCGAGGCCATGGACTTCGTGCTGGCCGTCCAGCCCCGACAGGCCTTCGGCACCCACGACGGTCTCCTCACCGCGGCGGGCCTCGCCATGCATCGCTCGCGCCTGCGCTGGGCGACCGAGCAGGGCGGCGGCACATTCCACGATCTCGACGCCGGAGACTCGCTCACGCTCTGACGCGCGGGTGCGGCTTCCGGGAGAATGTCGCCATGCCCATCCTGAACAAGGACATGTCTGTCTGCATCTCGCTCTCCGGGCGCCCGTCGAACATCGGCACGCGCTTCCACAACTTCCTCTACGACGAGCTGGGCCTGAACTTCGTCTACAAGGCGTTCACGACCGACGACATCGAAGGCGCCATCCGCGGGGTGCGCGCGCTCGGGATCCGCGGCTGCTCGGTGTCCATGCCGTTCAAGGAATCCGTCATCCCCCTCGTCGACGAGATGGAGGAGTCGGCGGCCGCGATCGCGTCGGTGAACACCATCGTCAACGACGGTGGCCGCCTCTCCGCGGCCAACACCGACTACGAGGCGGTGGCGGAGCTCCTCAAGCAGCACGAGGTCGACCCGGCCCTGCCGGTTCTCGTCCGGGGCTCCGGCGGGATGGCGAAGGCCGTCGTCGCCGCGTTCCGCGGGGCGGGGTTCGACGACCTCACGGTCGTCGCGCGCAACGCCGACGCCGGGCGCGCGCTCGCAGAGGCCTACGGATACCGGTGGATCGAGAGCGACCCCGCTCCCGGAGCCGCGCTGCTCGTCAACGTCACACCGCTCGGGATGAGCGGCCCCGACGCGGACGCTCTCGCCTTCTCCCCCGCGCACGTCGCCGCGTCCGAGGTCGTGTTCGACGTCGTCGCCTTCCCCTCCGAGACCCCGCTCGTGCGCGCGGGGCGCACGGCGGGGAAGCGCCTCATCACCGGGGCCGAGGTGATCGCCCTGCAGGCCGCCCGCCAGTTCGCGCGCTACACCGGCGTCACGCCGACGGCGGATCAGGTGCGCCGCGCATCGGAGTTCTCGCGCGGCTGAGCGCATTCGGGAGGCGATGTGCATTCGGGAGGAGGAACGACGGGGATTCCCTCCTCCCGACTGCGCTTGTCCTCCCCCATGCTGTCGCCCGTCGGGAGTACGGTGACGATGAACGCACCGCACTGACCGCCGGCTCGCCCGGCATGACGCACGGAGGACGACGATGTCCGACCAGATCTTTCTCTACATCGCCCTCGGCATCTACTTCGCCGGGATGCTGGCCATCGGCTACTTCGCCGCCCGGCGGACGAAGGACCACGAGGACTACATGCTCGGCGGCCGCCGGCTCCCGCCCTGGGCCGCCGCGCTCAGCGCCGGCGCCTCCGACATGTCGGGGTGGCTCGTCATGGGCCTGCCCGGCGCGATCTACGCGACCGGCCTCATCGAGGCGTGGATCGCGGTCGGGCTCACCATCGGCGCGTACCTCAACTGGCTCATCGTCGCGCCTCGGCTGCGCGCATACACGCTGGTCAGCAACAACTCCATCACCGTGCCGAGCTTCTTCGAGAACCGCCTGAAGGATCGCACCCGCCTGCTGCGCATCGTGTCGGCGCTCATCATCCTCGTGTTCTTCACCCTGTACGTCTCCTCCGGCATGGTCGCCGGCGGCGTCTTCTTCGAGAGCACCTTCGACGCGGACTACATCCTGGGCATGGTCATCGTCACGGCGGTGACGCTCGCGTACACGCTCTTCGGCGGCTTCCTCGGAGCGTCGCTGACCGACGTCGCGCAGGGGCTGCTGATGATGACCGCGCTCATCCTCGTCCCGGTCGTGGCCCTCGCGAACGTCGGCGGGCTGGGCGCCGTGGGCGACTCGATCGCCTCGGTCCAGCCCGACGCGCTGTCGCTGACCGGCGGCGCGGGACTCACCGGCACCACGATGATCGCGATCATCTCCGCACTGGCGTGGGGGCTCGGGTACTTCGGTCAGCCCCACATCATCGTGCGGTTCATGGCGCTCTCGAGCGTCGAGGGTGCGAAGCCCGCACGGCGCATCGGCATGTCCTGGATGATCCTGTCCATGGCCGGCGCCGTCATCTCGGGGCTGATCGGGATCGCGTTCTTCGATCGCGCCGGCATCGCCCTCGACAACCCCGAGACCGTCGTCCTGCGGATGTCGCAGATCCTCCTGCACCCGCTCATCGCCGGGTTCGTGCTGGCCGCCGTGCTCGCCGCCATCATGAGCACGCTGTCCAGCCAGCTCGTGGTCTGCTCGTCTGCCCTCGTCGAGGATCTGTACCGCGTGGCTCGCCGCACTCCCCCGAGCCAGCGGACCCTCGTGATCCTCGGTCGCTCGTGCGTGCTGGTGATCGCCGTCATCGCCGCGCTGCTGGCGATCACGCCGAACGACACCATTCTCGGACTCGTCGGGTTCGCCTGGGCCGGCTTCGGCGCCTCGTTCGGGCCGCTCATCCTCCTCAGCCTGCTGTGGCGCCGGCTGACGACGTGGGGCGCGCTGGCGGGGATGGTCGTGGGCGCGGTGATCGTCTTCACCTGGGGCAAGCTCGAGACCGGCGTGTACGAGCTGCTCCCCGGGTTCGTCGGATCGCTCATCGTCGCCGTGGTCGTGAGCCTGGCGACCTACCGGGCGAACGCGGACATCGAGCGCGAATTCACCGACACGGCCGCACTCACCCTGGCACGGCGAGACGCATGAGCATCGCCATCCGCCGGTGGTGGCACGCGCCGCTCGACGTCGAAGGGCTCGCGATCTCCGCCGTGTCGGCGGCGGCGGATGCCGCGGCCGCCGTCGTCCGCGCCCGAGGGTCCTCGACGGCCATCGACACGTCGTCCGAGCTCATCCGGTCGGCATTCGAGACCGTGGAGCACGCGCGGATCGACGGGCGCGGCTTCTCCCCCTGGGCGGAGCTGTCGGGCTTCATCCGATGTGCCGATGGCTCGGTGCGCCTGCACGGCAACTACCCTCACCATGCCGAGGCCATCCGTCGCGCCGTCGGCATCACGAGTCGGCGAGAGCTCGACGAGGTCGCCGCGCAGATGCCCGCGCAGGAGTTCGAGGACGCGGTGCTCGCCGCCGGCGGCGTCGCGGCGCGCGTGCGCACCGCCGAGGAGTGGCAGGAGCACGACCAGGGTCGGCTCATGCGCGACGCGCCGTGGACCGAGGTCGTGCCCACGGGCGAACGGGCTCTGCCCGGTTCCGATGACGCGCCGCTCGCCGGTGTGCGCGTGCTCGACCTGACCCGCGTGCTCGCGGGCCCCACCTGCACGCAGCTCCTCGCCTGCCTCGGCGCGGATGTCCTGCGCATCGACCCGCCCGGCCGGCCGGAGATCCTCGAGCAGCACCTGCTGACCGGGATGGGCAAGCGGTCGACCGAGCTCGACCTCGCGGACCACCGGAGCGAGATCGCCGCTCTCCTATCCGACGCCGACGTCGTCGTGCTCGGCTATCGGCCGGGCTCACTCGATCGCTTCGGGCTCGCCGCGACGACCCTCGCCGCCGAGCATCCCCGGCTCGTCATCGCGTCTCTCTCCGCGTGGGGCCATGAGGGCCCGTGGGGTCACCGTCCGGGGTTCGACTCGATCGTCCAGGCGGCGACCGGGATCGCCGTGCGCTGCGCCGGCCCCGATGGTCGGCCGGGCGCCCTCCCCGTGCAGGCCCTCGACTTCGCGACCGGCTACGTCCTCGCCGCGCGCATCCTCGAACTCCTCGCCGCCGGGCGCGGGGGGACCGTCAGCGCGAGCCTGGTCGGCGCCGCCCAGACGCTCCTCGCGCTGCCGTCGCCGCCCGAGGTCGACGACGAGGTGTCGATGGGCACCACCATGGTGACGGTCAGCTCGCCGCACGGCACGCTGTTCCTGCCGCCGCCCCCGCTCCTGCTCGCGCGCCGTTCTCTCGAGCGCGACGTCGGCGGGTACGGCGCCGCCGCACCCGCCTGGCACTGAGCTCTCCGCCCGTCGACTCAGCGCGTCACGCTGCGGAAGGCCCGCAGGCGCAGGCTGTTGCCCACGACGAACACGCTGGAGAACGCCATGGCCGCTCCCGCGAGCATGGGGTTGAGCATCCCGAGTGCGGCGACGGGGATCGCCGCCACGTTGTAGGCGAAGGCCCAGAACAGGTTCGTCTTGATCGTTCCGAGGGTGCGGCGAGAGAGGCGGATGGCGTCGACGACCCCCCGGAGGTCGCTCCCGACGAGCGTGATGTCGGCCGCCTCGATGGCGACGTCGGCGCCGGTGCCCATGGCGAGGCCGAGATCGGCCTGCGCGAGTGCGGGAGCGTCGTTCACGCCGTCGCCGACCATCGCGACGACCTTCCCCTCCGCCTGCAGCCGCGCGACGACGTCCACCTTGTCCTGCGGAAGCACCTCGGCGATGACCTCGTCGATGCCCACCTCCGCCGCCACCCGCCGTCCGACGGCGGCGTTGTCGCCGGTGAGCAGCAGCGGGGTGAGCCCCATCCGCTTGAGCGCGGCGACGCCCTCGGCGCTCGTGGGCTTGACGGTGTCGGCGACGACGAGCAGTCCCCGCGCGGCGCCATCCCACCCGACGACGACGACCGTTCGCCCCTCGTCCTCCGCGCGCGCCTTGGCCGCGGCGACGTCGCGGTGCAGGTGCATCGCCCAGTCCGCGAGAAGCGACTCCCGGCCGACCACCGCGGCATGGCCGTCCGCCATGCCCTGCACGCCGCGCCCTGCCACGTTCGCGAAGTCCTCGGCGACGGGCAGCTGGCCCACCTCGGCCGCCGCCCCCCGCGCGATGGCCTGCGCGACGGGGTGCTCGGAGGCCTGCTCGAGCGCGCCCGCGACGCGGAGGAGCTCGGCGCGATCGACACCGGGCTCGGGGATGACCTCGACGAGGCTCATGCGGCCGCTCGTTACCGTGCCGGTCTTGTCCAGCACGACGGTGTCCACGCGCCGCGTCGACTCGAGCACCTCGGGGCCCTTGATGAGGATGCCGAGCTGCGCGCCGCGGCCGGTGCCCACGAGGAGCGCCGTCGGCGTCGCGAGACCGAGGGCGCACGGGCAGGCGATGACGAGCACGGCGACCGCGGCGGTGAACGCCGCGCTCGCGGGGAAACCCGCACCGAGCCAGGCGCCGAGTGTGACGACCGCGATGGCGATGACGATCGGGACGAAGATGCCGGAGATCCGGTCCGCGAGGCGCTGCACCTCCGCCTTGCCGGACTGCGCGTCCTCGACGAGCTTCGCCATCTGCGCGAGCTGCGTGTCGGCGCCGATGCGGCTCGCGCGCACGACGAGCCGGCCGCCGGCATTCACGGTGGCGCCGGTCACGGCGTCGCCTTCGCGCACCTCGACGGGCACGGACTCGCCGGTGAGCATGGACGCGTCCACCGCGGAGGTGCCGGAGACGACCACGCCATCGATGGCGATCTTCTCCCCCGGGCGCACCACGAACTCGTCGCCGACCCGCAGGTCGCCGGTGGGGATGCGCGTCTCGACCCCCTCACGCAGCACCGCGACGTCCTTCGCGCCGAGCTCCAGGAGCGCGCGCAGCGCATCGCCGGCCTGGCGCTTCGAGCGCTTCTCGAAATAGCGGCCGGCGAGGATGAACGTGGTGACGCCCGCCCCCACCTCCAGGTAGATGCTGCCCGCGCCATCCGTCGGCGCGATCGTGAGCGCGAAGGCGTGCGTCATGCCCGGCTCGCCCGCGGTGCCGAGGAACAGCGCGTAGAGCGACCACAGCAGGGCGACGGACGTGCCCATCGAGATGAGCGTGTCCATTGTGGCGCTGCCGTGGCGCAGGTTGATCCAGGCCGCGCGGTGGAACGGCCACGCCGCCCAGATGATCACGGGGGCGGCGAGCGCGAGCGAGGCCCACTGCCAGGAGTCGAACTGCAGCGCGGGGATCATCGACATCGCGATCACCGGGACCGTGAGCACGATCGCGCCGATCAGCCGCTGTCGCAGCGAGGTCAGCTCGGGGTCGCCGTCGCCGCGAGCGGGCTCCTCGGCGGGCCGCGGCAGGATGGCCGTGTAGCCGGTCTTCTCGACCTCGGCGATGAGCAGGGCGGGGTCGTACCCCTCGGGAACCGTGACGCGCGCCTTCTCCGTGGCGTAGTTCACGCTCGCCGTGACGCCGTCGAGCTTGTTGAGCTTCCGCTCGATGCGGTTCGCGCACGAGGCGCAGGTCATCCCGCCGATCTCGAGCTCGACGGCGGGTGCGGATGGCGCGCTCATTCGTGCTCCCCTCGGGCCGTCGCGTCGAGCGCGAACGCGGCGGCGTGGACCTCGCCGTCGACCTGGAAGTCGAGGTACAGCAGGTAGCGGCCCGCGGTGGGCGCGGTGGCGGCGAAGCGGATGGCCGGACCGCCGGTCTCGCCGGCCGCCGGCTCCGCGCCCTCGGGGTGCACGTGGAGATACGCGAGGTCGCCCTCGCGCAGCGCCACGAGATGGCCGAAGGCGCCGAGGTAGGGCTCGAGCGTCGTGACGGGCGCGCCGTTCCGGCTCACCTCGAGGGTGAGGTCCGCGGCGGCGCCGGCGACCAGCTCTCCCTCGAGACGCACGATGCAGCCATCCGTCTCGGCCGTCGTGCGCACCTCGGTGACGGCCGGAGTGACATCGCCGGCGACCTGGACCGTGCGCGAGAGCGTGATGCCCTCGGCACCGCGCGCAGCGAAGTCGGCGTACACGCGGTACGTGCCGGCCGCCTCCCACGTCCACGGCAGGGACCACGTGCCGCTGGCGGTGTCCAACTCCGGGTGCACGTGCCGGAACTGCGCGCCGTCCGCGCGGACGACGATGAGGTGCAGCTCCTTTCCGTGCTCCGTCGCGTAGTCGGTGAGCGGATGGCCGCTCTCGTCGAGGATGCGGAAGCGCAGCTCCCCCGCCTCGCCGATCGCGCCCGGCGCCTCGACCGGTGCCAGGGCGTAGCCGCCGACGCTCAGCGCCAGCCCTGCCGGCGTGCTGTGCGCCTCGCCGTGCGCCCCGCTCGACACGTCGACGTGCGTCTCGCCGTGCTCGCTCATCTCAGCTCCCTCGTTCCATGCCGATACCGCCTTCTCGGGGACGGCGACTGCGCCGAGCCCGAAGGCCGCGGCGAACGCGGCCACGAGGCCTGCCCCGTAGAGGCTCAGGCGCGTCGCCGTGTTCATCAGACGCGGACCGCGCTGTAGCCAGCCTCGGTGACCGCGGCCAGCACCTTCGCGTCGTCGAGCTCGTCGGAGGCGGTGACGACGAGCCGCCCCGTCTCCGCACTCACCTGGATGTCCTCGACACCCGCGATCTCGCCGACCTCCTCGCGCACCGACATCTCGCAGTGCCCGCAGGTCATTCCGGTCACCCGGTACTCGTTCGTGCTCATGGCGTCTCCTCTCGTCGCGCCCGCATCGGGCGTCGCTGGCAGGGGCAACGCTATACCCCCCGGGGGTATTCCCTCAAGCGGTCACGAGGGCAGAGAGGCGACGGAACTCCGGCGGATGAGACGAGCGGAGAGGTGGACGAGGGACGCCGACACCGGTCGTCCCCGCATCAGCGCGAGCAGCTCCTGTGCACTCCGCTCGCCGAGCTCCTCGACCGGCTGGCTGAGGACGGTGAGCGGGGGGTCGAGGTACTGCACCCACGGCGCGTCGTCGAAACCCACCAGCGACAGGTCCCGAGGGCTCTGCAGCGACTGCTCGCGAAGCACCTGCAGGACGCCGAGCGCGGCGTCGGTCTCGGTGACGACCACCGCCGTCGGCGGCCGCTCGGCCGACAGCGCCTCGCGCGTGAAGCGCGCGACGCCGTCCACGGTCTGGTCGCCGGTCATCACCAGCCGAGGATCAGCCGGAAGACCCGCGTCGGCGAGAGCACGGAGGTAGCCGATGAGGCGCTCGCGCGTCGTGGAGAGGTCGGCCTGCGCGGCCGTCTGCAGACCGGCGACGGTGTCCGCCGGCACCTCGGAGCGGGGGCCCCACGCCAGCGCGATCCGCCGGTGCCCGGCGGACAGCAGCTCCTGGGTGGCTGCGAAAGCCGCCTCGCGGTTGTCGAGCACCACGGCGGGCCCGGGCAGGCGCGACAGCGTGCGGTCGAGCTGCACGACGGGGACGCCTCGCGAGATCGCGGCCTCGAGGTGATCGGCATCGGCATCGGCGCCGCCGGTGGGCGAGACGACGATGCCGTCGACCTGCTTCGCCAGCATCAGGCGGACGGCGGCCTGCTCGCGCTCGACGTCCTCATCGGTGTTCACCACGATGGTGTCGAACCCCTCCGCCGCGCACACCTCTGTGATGCCGCGCAGCACGCCCGCGAAGAACGGATTGGCGATGTCCGCGAGCACGACCCCGATGGTCCGCGTCTCGCCCGTGCTCATGCTGCGCGCGAGCTCGTTGGTCTCGTACCCGAGCTCACGGGCCGCCGCCAGCACGCGATCCCGCGTGCTCTCGCTGACCGAGCCGTACCCGCCCAGAGCGCGCGCGGCTGAGGAACGGCCGACGCCGGCGAGCCGCGCGACCTCGGTGATCGTCGGTCGAGGTCCCGGAGTCGTCACGGTGTCCAGCCTAATGACGCCGTCACGCGCGATACACGACCCGCCCATCCCGCACCGTGGCCGACACCGCGGCCTCGGCGAGGTCGTCCGTCGTCGCCTCGAGGAGGTTCCGATCGAAGACCGCGACATCCGCAGGAGCGCCCGGCTCGAACGTGCCCGCGCCGACAGGCGTCTGCATCGCCGCGCCGGCCCGCGAGGTCCAGGAGCGGATGACCTCCTCGCGCGACATGCCGTTCTCCTCATGCCAGCGGCCGTCCCCCGGCCTCGGCAGCAGACGCTCGCTCGCGGAGAGGAGCGACTGCGGCAGGTCGGGATCGAACAGCGGATGGTCCGTGCCGGCCGTCAGATGGACGCCGTGCCGGACCATCTCCGCGAACGGCCCGAGACGGCCGCCGCGAGCGCCCAGCAGCTCGGTGAGAAGCTGCCGGGTGAACCCCTCCTGACGCACGACGTGCGGATACGTCTCGACGACGAGCCCGAGGGCCGCGATGCGAGGGATGTCGACGTCGTGGATCAGGCTGACATCGGACAGTCCGGAGCCCTTCGGCAGCTCCCCGCGCTCCCGCGCGTACTCCTCGAAGATGTCGAGGCAGCGCCGCACCGCGCCGTCGCCGTCCGCATTGAGGGCGAGCCGGTACCCCGCATCGAGGATGCGCCGGGCCTCGGCGCGCACCAGCGGCCAGTCGACGGCGTCCGGCTGTGCCGCATCTGCGTCGAGGAGCGACGCGCCGCCCTCGTCGAATGCGCCATCTGTCATCAGCTTGAAGCCATGAAAGCGCAGCCCGTCGCGCCGAGACGAGATGCGCTCGGCGAAGCCGAGATCAGCGGGAGCCGCCACCGGCTGCAGAGCGAAGGCCATCCGCAGCCCGAGTTCGTCACGCGCCGAGAGACTCTGCAGGACCGGAAGCATCCCGAGGTGGTCGTCGAAGGCGATGTCCTTGACCGAGGTGACTCCATGCGCCGAGAACGCGGTCGCTCGCGAGACGAAGGCCGCGCGCACGACGTCGGCGTCTCGTGCGAGCACGCGGTAGAGGCGGGCCAAAGACTCGTTGGAAGCGGCATCGGCATCGCCCACCGCTGCTCGAGCACCGTCGGAGAGCGCCAGCCACGCCCGCCGCGCGCCGAGCAGCACGACGGCCGCTTCGGGGATGCGGGCGGCGAGATCCCGGATGAGACCGTCGCCGCGCTCCGCGGGTCCGGAGAGTCCCCGCACGAGAACGAGCGCCGAGGGCGCTTCGTCGAGCCTCCTCAGGACCCGGGCGACCACGTCGCGGTCCTCGAGGCCGCCGCCATCCAGGCCGCCGTGCTCGAGCAGTGCGGCGGTGAAGAACGTGTGGTTGTCGTGCAGACCGGGCACCACGAGCCCGTTCCCGGCGTCGATCACCTCGGCGCCGGGCCCGGCGAGGGCGCGCCAGGCGACCTCGCCGACGGCTCGATGCGCGATTCTGCCGTCGCGCAGGAGCAGCGCGCCGGGGACCGCGCCGTCGCCGGTCCAGATCGCGCGCCCCACGACGACGAGGTCGGGATGACCGACCACCGCGCCGGTCTCGCCAGCGCCGGACATCATCCGATGAACCCGAGGACCGCGAAGCCGATCAGCGCGACGACGGCGGCTGCCACCTGGTACGGCAGGTTCGTGATCCAGTGGCGGTAGAGCGGCACCCGCGTGGAGGTGGCGGTGAGCAGCCCGACATCCGACGAGATCGCGGCCGCCACGCCGAACGTCCCCGCTGACAGCAGCGCCGCGACGGTCATCGGGACGCTCGCGCCCACCTCGCCGGCGAGAGTCACGAGCACCGGCACGAGCAGGATGTACAGCGACCAGTTGAGGGTCACCAGCATCTCCGTGATCCCGAACACGAGGAAGATCGCGAACGGCAGCCACTGCGGTGCGATGACACCGCCCACGCTGTCGACGATGAACTCGGTGAACCCGAGCTCGGACACCGCGTTGACGAGCACGAATGCCAGCGCCATGAGAAGCACGAGCGAGAAGATGTCCTTCATCCCCTCGATGACAGCGTCGACGTACTCGCTCAACGTCGTCGCGCGCTGCGCCACCAGGAGCAGACCCGTCGCAAGCAGCGCGAGCGCGAACCCGAGCTGGATGTCGGCGAGCACGATGGCGCTCGCGATGACCACGACGATCGGAACGAGGAAGTTCACGAAGTGGGGCTGCGTGCGCGTCTCCGCCGGTTCGTCGAGCTCGTCCACGTCGACGGCGCCGAATTCACGTCGCATGGCGCCGACGGCCGGAACGATGCGGATCGCGAGGAGCACACCGATGATCACCGCGGCGAAGGAGTAGAAGAGGTAGGGCAGCACGTCGAGGTACACCGAGACCTCGCTGCGGTCGGCGCCGTAACCCGCGCCGATGAGCAGCCCGGCGATCAGCACCGACGTGCTGCCGAACGGATTCAGGGTCGTCCCCGGCTCGCCCGTCGAGCGGACGACGGAGGCGGTGAATGCCCGCGGGAGTCCGAAGCGGCGATTCACCGGCGTCATGCTCACGCCCACACCCGACGCCGAGAGGTAGCTGTCGTTGCTGAGCAGCAGCGACGAGACGGCCGTGATGGCGCCCGCCGCCCGCGGCCCCCGTGCCAGGCGCGAGACCGCTCGGGCGAACGATGCCGAGAGGCCCATCCGCTCGAACACCCCGAGCAGGCCCCCGATCATCGTCAGCAGCACGAGGAGCCAGATGTTGTCGGCATCGGTCATCTGCTCGTTGAGCGACCCGATCCACGCGGCGGGCAGGCCGAGGCGATGGATCATGAAGACCGCGAGGATGCCCGTCCACAGGAACCCCTCGATCACGCGGTGCGTCGTGAGGATGAAGCCGAACAGCGTGACCGCGGGGAGCAGGCTCCACAGGCCGTACTCGGCGTCTCCGGACGGCGCGAGCAGGGAGAGAAGGAAGACCACGCCGAGACCGACGTAGCCGGCGATCGCGCGCGTCCGGGGCGACACGCGAGCCTCGGACGGCTCGAGTGCGGGCTCCGTCGAGGGAGCGAGTTCCTGCGTCATTGCATGTACTCCTTGGGGTATCCGAATGCGCCCTCGATGGCGCACTGCTGAGCGGCGGCCTGAGCCGCGTGATGAAGCGCCGTCTCGATGACGGACGCGGGAAGCCGGTGCCCGCGCGACCACCCGGCCGCGTGCGCACTCAGCATGAACGAGGCGATGAACGCGTCACCGCAGCCCATGGTGTCCACGGTCTCCACGCGCACCGCCTGCGCACGCGTGAAGGCGTCGCCGTCGAAGACCGCCGAACCCTCGAGCCCGCGTGTCACAAGGACCATGGCGGCGCCCTTCCGGAAGGTGTCGCGCGCGAGTTCCTCGGCCGCCGTCCACGGCAGGTCCGCGGCCGAGAGGACCGCGAGATCGACCCAGGGCGCGACTGCGGCCCGGTACCCCTCCTCTCGGTACTCGGGCTCGTCGGCGAAGTCGAAGACGACGAGTCGAGCCGCCGCATGCAGCGCGGGAAGCTGCGGCTCGAGTGCGGCGTAGGCGCTCACGTGCACGAGGTCGAATCCCCCGGCATACGCCAGCACCTCCGCGGTCAGATCGATCGGCTGCTCCACCGTGACGCCGCCCGACCAGTCGCCGAAGACGCGGTCGCCGTCGACGACACGGACGTCGCACCATCCCGTCTCGCCGGCTCGCACGACGCTGTGATCCGTCGCGACGCCGAGCTCTCCGAGCGCCTCGCGGATGTGAGCGCCCGGGTCGTCGTCGCCGAAGACTCCGAGGTATGCCGCCTCGACGCCTGCCCGGCGGGCGAAGACCGCCACGTTCACGCTGTTGCCGCCCGGATAGTAGACGCCGCGATCGAGGAAGCGGTCGATCACATTGTCGCCGACACCGAGGACGCGCGCCGGCGTGACCGCACCCGTCATCAGTACTCCACGACGCGGTAGTAGCGACGCGTCGACAGCGGGTGCTCGCGGACGGTCTCGAGGTGCTTGGTGAAGCGCGCGGAGATCGCGTCCACGACGATCGGGGCAGTCAGCGCACGGAACTCGTCGTCGACGCCTGCCAGCGGGTACGCCGCGGTGTCGATCACCGTGGTGTTCTCGTTGTACCGCTCGGTGAACCGCTCGACGCGCTCCATGAGCGGGCGGCCGGCGTCCTCGCCCTTGAACAGCAGCAGGCTCGTGTCCTTCTCGATGAGCTCGAGCGATCCGTGGAAGAACTCCGCGCCGTGGACGCGCGTCGTGTGCAGCCACTGCATCTCCTCGAGGATGCACATCGAGTAGTTGTAGGTGAATCCCCACAGGTTCCCGGCGCCCACGAGGAAGTGATAGGTCGTGTCACGATGCTTCTGCGCGAACGCCGCAGCGGGGCCATCCGCCTGCTCCTGCACCGCGATCAGAGCGTCGGTCAGGTCCGTCAGCTGGTCTGCGAGCCGCTCGTATCCCTCGAACTCTCCGCGTTCGTGGAGGAGCGCGGTGATGAGGAGCAGCAGCTGGATGTCGATCGACTCCCCCGCCGTCTCGTCGTCCGCCGGGTTCACGAGAACGTGATCCGCAGCGCGGCCGATGGGGCTCTCGCCATCGCCGGTCAGCGCGATCGTCGTCACGCCGCGCTCGGCGCAGTACTCGAGCGCCTTCAGGGTCTCCGCGGTGGTCCCGGAGAGCGAGGAGAACACGGCGAGCGAGCGTGCGCCGAGACGCGGGTCGCCGCTCAGGACGAGCTCCGCGGCGATCGCGGAGCGAACAGGCAGCGTCGAGCGTGTGGTGACGAGGAGCTCGTACGGCCACATCGCCGCATACGAGCCGCCCGACCCGATGAGGAAGAGGTTCTCGTACCCTGCGGTCGAGACCGTGTGGACGATGTCGTCGATGCGCGTGCGCAGAGCGCCCGCTCCGGAGACCACGGAGCGGTAGAAGTCGGGATCGAAGCCGAGCATGAAGAGCGTCCTCTCGGAGCACCCTCGTGCTCCATCGCGTTTTGGTACCGGTCCCATTGGGACCGGTACCAAGCGTGGCACAGCGAACCTCGCCGTGCAACTCGACGTCGTATCCGCACGTCTGAGGTCGGTGTCACGGGGGCGGCCGGACCGCAACGGGTGGCGCACGTCGGTGAGCACACGATGAGATGACCGTCATGGAAGCGATCGTCTACTCCACCATCGGTGACTCGTCCGTCCTGCAGCTCGTCGAGCGCGACATCCCCTCGCCCGGGCCGGGTGAGGTGCGCGTGCGCGTCGCCGTCTCCGGCGTGAACCCGACCGACTGGAAGTCGCGCGCGGGCACGCGCCGGATGGCGTTCGACGAGGTGGTGCCGAATCAGGACGGCGCGGGCGTCATCGATGCGGTCGGGGATGGCGTGAGAGACCTGTCCGCCGGGGATCGCGTCTGGCTCTTCCTCGCCCAGCACGGGAGCCCATCGGGCACCGCACAGGAGTACACCGTCGTTCCGGCGTCTCGCGCGATCCCCCTCCCCGAGGGCATCGACTTCGCGGCCGCTGCGAGCCTCGGCGTGCCCGCGATGACCGCGCATCGGGCACTCACCGTCCACGAGTTCGGACCGTCGCGACTCGCGCCTGGTGCGCTGGACGGCCGCACGGTGCTCGTGGCCGGTGGCGCGGGCGCCGTGGGCCATGCCGCGATCCAGCTCGCCGTATGGGCGGGCGCCGCGGTGATCGCGACCGTGAGCAGCGATGAAAAGGCGGCCCTCGCGGAGGCTGCGGGCGCCCATCACGTCGTGCGCTACACGGACGACGACGCCGCCGAGCAGATCCGGCGGATCGCACCGAAAGGCGTCGAGCAGATCGTCGAGGTCGCGCCCGGCGCGAACGCGCGGCTGGACCTGCAGGTGATCGCCAACCACGCCAGCATCGCCTACTACGCGAACGAGGGCGGCGACGAGATCATCATCCCGGTGCAGCCCTCCTTCGCGAAGAACCTGCGGGTGCAGGGCGTGCTCGTCTACACCGTGGGGGAAGCGGCCTGGCGTGCGGCGGCGGAGGATGTCACCGCTGCGCTGCGCGACGGCGCGCTGCCGGTCGGAGAGGAAGCGGGGCTGCCGCTCACGTGGTTCCCGCTCGCGGAGACCGCTGCCGCGCACGATGCGGTCGAGGGCGGCGCGGTCGGGAAGGTGCTCATCGAGGTGACCCCGGCCATCCGCTGACGCGGAGCGCGCACTTCTCCCCTATCCGGCACCCTCGGGGCGGTCTAGCATCGGCCGCACATCTGGGGGTGTGTCGTTCGAAGGGGAATGATGAAGACGCGTGCTGCCGCGGTGCTCGCGGCCATCTTGCTGGGGCTCTCTACTCTCGCCGCCACTCCCGCCGCGGCCGCGTCGACGACCGGTGCGACCTACGTGGCCGTCGGCGATTCCATCGCGGCCGGGAACGGGCTGCTGCCGTACCTCGATGAGGGCTGCTTGCGATCCACGCGCTCGTATCCTGAGCTGCTGGCGAAGGACCTGGGTGTTGCGGTGGTGTCCGCGGCGTGCTCGGGCGCAACCACGGGAGACGTCATGGGGCAGGTGGAGAAGCTGGCGCGGTCCGGCGATCTCGGGCCCGCGACGGAGCTGGTGACCCTCACCGTGGGCATCAACGACACGGCCTGGCGCGACGCGCTCATCGTCTGCAGCAACGCGCCCCTCCCCGACGCGCCGCCCTGCGACGCGGCACTCGCCCTCGTCGAGCAGATGATCGCGGCGGGCCTCTCGGAGCGCATCGCGGCGGTGATCGCACTCATCCACGCGTCCGCGCCGAATGCGCAGATCGTCGTCACCGGCTATCCGCTCCCCTTCGGCGACACCGATCGCACGTGCCGGCTGGGGGTTCTCGGGCCGCAGCTGCCCGGCGCGCATGCGCCGCTCTCGTTCGACGCGATCGCGACGGCGGCGATCAACGACACGGCCGGAACGCTGAACGACGCGATCGCCACGGCCGTCGGATCGTCGGATGTCGCCGATGCGCAGTACGTGGACGTGAACGCCGAGGGCTTCGACGGGCACGGGCTCTGCGACAGCGGGAGCCGCTGGATGACCGGATTCCTTCCGGTGACGGCCCGCACGGCGGAGGGCAGCTTCCATCCGAATGCGGCGGGGCAGACCGGGTACGCGGAGATCATCGCCGCCGCGCTCGGCGGGTAGCGCTGTCCGGACGGCGTCAGCCCGCGGCGGACGCGAACTCGCCGGCCGCGATGGCGTCGGCGTACTTGCGGATGTCCGGCCCGGGCTCGTAGTCGATAAAGCGGTCCTTGAGCATCGAATTGAGCTGCGCGAACGCATCGTCGGACGAGATCCCGCCCGACGCGGCGACCGAGCGCACGGCCTCGCGCAGCACCGCATCGGAGTCGTCGAGGATCTTCGCTCGGGCTTCTTCGTTCCAGGTGACGTCGGAGATGTCCATGGCGACGAACGTAGGCGGGCCCGAGCGACCGCGGGGAGGGCTTGCCTCGGCGCGGCAGGGCGTGCATCATGCGGTGAGATAGCCTGCGGCTGTGACACGAGGCGGCATGGGGACGGCGAACGGCATCACCCTGCAGCAGATGCGGTACTTCGTCGAGGTCGCCGCGGAGGGATCCATCTCGGCCGCCGCAGACCTGCTCTACGTCTCGCAGCCGACCATGTCGGCAGCGATGAAAGACCTCGAGCGCCGCGTCGGTCGCGCCCTGTTCAACCGGTCGGTGCGCGGCGTGACGCTCACGGAGGACGGCGCGGAGTTCCTCGGCTACGCCCGCCAGGTCGTCGAGCAGGCGGAGCTCCTCGAGCAGCGCTACCTCGGACGCCCGCCGTCACGCCGCCTTCTCGCCGTGTCCACCCAGCACTACTCCTTCGTCGTCGACGCGTTCGTCCGGATGGTCAAGGCCTCGAGCGCGGCGGAGTACGCCTTCACACTCCGCGAGACGCGCACCGCAGACATCCTCGACGACGTCCGCACGCTGCGCAGCGAGCTCGGCGTCCTGTATCGGAACGACTTCAACCGGACCGTCATCGACAGGCTGCTCCGGGACTCCGGGCTCGTGTTCACCCCGATGTTCGTCGCAACTCCGCACATCTTCGTGGCGCGGACGAACCCGCTCGCCCAGCGCGCGCAGGTGACCCTCGACGACCTCGAGGACCTGCCTCGGCTCACCTTCGATCAGGGGACGAACAACTCGTTCTACTTCGCCGAGGAGATCCTCTCCACCCGATCGGCGCAGCAGGACATCCGCGTCAGCGATCGCGCGACCATCTTCAACCTCATGATCGGCCTCGGCGGCTACACCATCTCCACGGGAATCGTCTCCGACGATCTGGACCCCTCGATCGTCGCCGTGCCTCTCGAGGTGGACGAGCGCATCGAGATCGGCTGGATCGGGCACGCCTCGATCCCCCTCACGACGCAGGCGGAGCGCTTCGTCGCCGAGATGCGCGCTGTCGTCGCGGCGTTCGGAGTGGAGCTCCTCGCATAGGCGTCCCCTATGGCCTGCCGGTAGAAGTGCTGATGGGGCTATAGCGACGGGCCCTGCCTACACTGGCGACCGCGGCGCGGGATCCTGCCCGCCGCTCCCCTGTTGAGAATCGAGGCACCGCTTCATGTTGGCGACCGACTTCACGTACAGCATCCGCACCACCCGCTTCGATGAGGACTACACGCCGTCGGCCGGTTCCCGCATCACGACGAACTTCGCGAACCTCGCGCGGGGCGAGCGACGTCTGCAGAATCTCCGCACCGCGCTGACGATGATCCAGAACCGCTTCGACGAGCTCGCGGACGGCCAGAGCGCGAGCCGGCATCGCTACGCCGTGAAGCTCGACATCGTCTCGGCGGACCTGCACCTCGATGCGGACGAGAGCGCGGCCGGGGTCCCGCTGCTCGAGATGCTCGATGTGCAGATCCTCGACACGACGACGGGCGAGCGCATCGCGGGGATCACCGGGAACAACCTCTCGTCGTACGTCCGGGACTACGATTTCAGCGTGGTGCTGCCGGCGCACGCCGCGAGCGGGATTCCGGGTGCTCCGAGCGACTTCGGCGACCTGCACGCGAAGCTCTTCCGGCACTTCGTCGAATCGCCCGCGTACCGCGAGCGGTTCCCGCAGCCGCCGGTGATCTGCATCAGCGTGTCCACCAGCAAGACGTATCGCCGACTCGGCGAGCGGCATCCCGTGCTGGGGGTGGAGTACGAGCAGAGCGACTACTCGATGACCGACCGCTACTTCGCGAAAATGGGGTTGCAGGTCCGGTACTTCATGCCGCGCGGCTCCGTCGCTCCCCTCGCCTTCTACTTCGAGGGCGATCTGCTCCGCGACTACTCCGACCTGGCGCTCGCCGGAACGGTCAGCACCATGGAGACCTTCCAGAGGATCTACCGACCGGAGATCTACAACGCTCATTCCGCGGCCGGCGAGGTGTACCGGCCGAGCCTGGAGAACCAGGAGCATTCGGCGACCGGGGTCACCTACGACCGCGAGGAGCGCAGCCGGCTCGCGGTCACACAGGGCAGGTTCGTCGAGGAGCACTTCATGACGCCCTACCGCGCCCTGCTCGATCAGTGGGCGGCCGGCCGTGCCCTCTGATCGGATGCCACGCGGAGGATCATCGATGAACAACGCCCTGCCCACCTCGATCGTCGGCAGTCTGCCCAAGCCCGCCTGGCTCGCGGAGCCGGAGAAGCTGTGGTCGCCATGGAAGCTCGAGGGTGCCGAACTGGTGGAGGGCACACGGGACGCGCTGAACCTGGCCGCCGACGATCAGCTCCACGCGGGCATCGACATCATCAGCGACGGCGAGCAGACCCGTCAGCACTTCGTCACCACGTTCATCGAGCACCTCGGCGGGGTCGACTTCGACCAGCGTGAGACCGTGCGGATCCGCGATCGCTACGACGCGAGCGTGCCGACCGTGGTCGGCGCGGTGACGCGCGAGCGATCGGTCTTCGTGGACGACGCGGAGGCCCTCCGGGCTCGGACCGATCGGCCCATCAAATGGGCGCTTCCCGGCCCCATGACGATGATCGACACCCTGTACGACCGGCACTACGGAAGCCGGGAGAAGCTCGCCTGGGAGTTCGCGACCATCCTCAACCAGGAGGCGCGGGAGCTGCAGGCGGCGGGAGTCGACATCATCCAGTTCGACGAGCCCGCGTTCAACGTGTTCTTCGACGAGGTGAAGGACTGGGGCGTGGCGACGCTGGAGCGCGCGGCGGAGGGGCTCCGCAGCGAGACCGTCGTGCACATCTGCTACGGCTACGGCATCACGGCGAACACCGAGTGGAAGGCGACTCTGGGGTCGGAGTGGCGCCAGTACGAGGAGTCCTTCCCGCTGCTGCAGCGTTCAGGGATCGACATGGTGTCGCTGGAGTGCCAGCACTCGCGGGTGCCGCTCGAGCTGATCGAGCTCCTGCGCGGCAAGAAGGTCATGGTCGGGGCCATCGACGTCGCCAGCAGCGCGATCGAGACGCCCGAGGAGGTGGCGGAGACCCTCCGCAGCGTCCTTCCCTTCGTGGACGCGGACAAGCTGTACCCGAGCACGAACTGCGGGATGGCGCCCCTCGCTCGCGACGTCGCGCGCGGCAAGATGATCGCCCTCGCCGGAGGGGCTGAGATCGTGCGCGCAGAACTGGCGGGAGCGGCTCCGTCGCTCGCTGCATCTCCTCACGGGCTCTAGCGGAGGTGGCGACCACGCGGAGCGGCGGGATCACGCGGAGCGCGCGTGCGCATCGACGGTCCACGGACGTCGACCGCGGTGAGCACGCGCGCGATCTCGCGCGGCATCAGAAGGCGTAGCGGATCCGGCAGTACGGCAGCTTCTGCTCGATGAGCGCCGTGAGCGTGGCGACCGCCTGCGACTTGAGGCCGTACCGGTAGCGCACGTTGATCGCGCCGTTCTCCGAGCGCTTCGGCTCCTGCTGGTCCGGTGTCCACAGCAGCTCCTCGGCCTTCGGGTGCCAGCCGAGGTTCACGTCGTGGAGCGCCTCGTTGTGCGTGAGGAAGATGACCTCCGCCGCCAGCTGCGTCTTCGCAACGGGCGAGAGCGCGGCGTCGAGCTCGTCGAGCAGTTCTGCCCAGTCCTCGAGCCACGTCGGCGTGAGGATGACGGGCGAGAAGTTGACGTGCACCTCGTAGCCGGCCTCGACGAAGTCGTTGATCGCGGCGATGCGCTCGGACACGGGGGAAGTCCGGATGTCGGTGACCTTCGCCGTCTCGGCGGGCATCAGCGAGAAGCGGATGCGGGTGCGCCCGGCGGGATCCCAGTCGAGAAGGTCGCGGTTGACGAACTTGGTCGCGAACGACGCTTTGGCGGTCGGCGACATCCGGAAGAGGTCGCAGAGCTCTCGCACGTTCTCGCTGATCAGGGCGTCGACGGAGCAGTCGCTGTTCTCGCCGATGTCATACACCCACGCGTCGGGGTCGCACTGGTTCGGCGTCGTCTTCTCGCCCTGCTTGGCGATATGCCTGGCGATGTGGCGCGTGATCTGATCGATGTTCGCGAACACCGTCACGGGGTTGCTGTAGCCCTTCCGCCGCGGCACGTAGCAGTACGCGCACGCCATGGCACAGCCGTTGGCCGTGGACGGCGCGATGAAATCGGCTGAGCGGCCGTTGGGTCGCGTCACCAGGCTCTTCTTGACGCCGAGCACGAGCGCCTCGGTCTTGATGCGCACCCAGCGCCGCACGTTGGCTTCGTCGCCGTGCACCTCGGGGATCTGCCAGTGCGATGCGACGGGCACGATGTCGGCGTCCGGCCAGCGGGCGACGATCTCCTGCCCGCGGGGAAGCGCCAGAGCGGCGTCTTCGGCGTAGATGCGGGAGACCTGCAGCAGGGAGGAAGTCGCGAGAGCCATACACCTGATGCAACGACCGGGGCGGGCATCCGATTCCCGAACGGCGGCGCGAAGTTCGTCGACGCGCTCCTTTCTCACCTCCTCGATCACACGATGAACAGATCGACGTTGCCCGCGTCGTTCGAGCGGGCGGCCGTCACATCGATGATCGCGTCTGCCGAGCCGCGCGGCACGTCCGCAGGCTCGGCGAGATTGCCCGTGATGGCGGCTGCCAGTGCGACCACCTCGAGCACGGTCGGCGTCGCACCCTCCTGCCCGAGGCCGGCCATCGTGAAGTGATTGCCCGTCAGCGCGACGTGACGTGCGGCGACGGCCGGGTGGAGAGGACCCTTCATGCCTGTTCCGTCGAACACGTTGTCGGACAGGAGGAGAGAACGGTACAACGCGACCTTGCCGTTGGCCTGGTCGTTCGAAAACTGCCTGAGGAGAGCCAGGATCTCCCCCGACATCCGCATCCGACCGAGGTGATTTCCCGAGAGCCGCAGGGTGCCCAGACCACCGGTGATCACGCCCCCCTCGCTGATCGCCTGAATGAACTCCGTACGGATCTCATCGATGATCTCCGTATCCTCGGCCGGGCGTCCGTAGAGCGACACGTCGCCGTAGAGGAGGTTGTTGTGGATGGTGACGTCGGCCGGGGGCCCATCGAGCTCGCGAAGCTCGGCAGCCGGCGCGATCTCCAGCACAGCCACACCGGAGAGGAAGTCGGGCGACGTATCGAACCGACTCGCGAGCCGACGGATGCGTTCAGGCAGCTCGCGAATCGCAACGGGGTCCGCTTCCAACGTGTCTGCGATCCCCACCACTTCCGACGCGACATCGGTATCAGCATCAGGCTCACCGGTCCACACGCGCATCGCGCCCGCGAGTCGTCGGCGGGCCGCGGGCGTCGCACCCTCGATCGCCCTCATGAACTCGCCGGAGCGCCCGCCGAACTCTGGTGAACCGACAGCGTCGAACACGCGGAAGAGGCTCTCGACAACGCCGCCCAATGCCGGCCAACCCCGCGCGTCGCTCGTGACCCGCGACTCGAGCCGATCGAACAGCGGCCGGATGGGGATGAGTCGGAACACCTCGATCACCGAGTCGACGACCTCCACCCGGCGGCCTCCGTGGATGGTCACGAGCGGCCCGGCGACGTGTCCGCCCGAGACGTGGACGTTGTCGATCCTGACGTCGGCAGTGTCGTGAACGAAGAGCACACCCGGTTCACGCTCGCCGGGGTGAGATCGCGGGGAATAGCGCAGATCGAGATCGGCGAGACGCAGCGACAGCAGCGCCGCGAACTGGAATCGGACATCGACGAAGATGCGCGAGGTGCGGCCGCATCCCCGGATCGACAGGTGGAACTCCCCCTCGACGACGGCGGACCCGACGCGGTGATCGCCGGGGAGCAGGCAGAGGCAGATGTCGCGCTGCCCCCGACCGTGGAGCTCTTTCAGAGCCTCCTCGATAGTCGGGAACTCGCCGGTATCGCCGATCGTCGTGCAGCAGCCGCCGCGGCCTTCCGACGCGGGGTCGACGCGGGCGAGGAACGTGATGGTCTGGTGCGGGGAGGGGGTGCCGTCAGCCTCGAGGAGTGTCGCGGTCAGCGCCTGCGAGGCGGCGGAGGACCGCTCGAGATCCCAGGTGACGGATGCGGCCCCTGCGGCATCGGTGACGACCGATGTGGCCGAGACCGCGCCCTGCTCGGCCGCGAACTGCACCGTCGCCCCCTCGACGGGGTGGGCCCCGTTCGCCACGCGGACGACGACGGGCCGCGGAAGCTGTGGGAATGCCGCGTCGCCGACGCGGGCCTCCTGCCCGTCTCCGCTGACGTAAAGCAGGGTCGTGAGGTCCTGAATCGTCGCGGTGAACCGTATGAGCTGGTTCTCGACCGGATCCCCGGCGTGATCCAGCAGCTCCGCCGTGCATACCTGTGGCTGCGGGGGCGCCGAGGAGGCCGCATCGCTCGGCGCGGCCAGAGTCCAGGAAAAGGCCGCGATGCCCTGCGCTGTCGTGGGGACGTCGGTGAACGCACCCGACTCCGTAGTGAAGCGGACGAGCGCGTCCTTCACCGGCGTCTCGCCGCTCGCGACGCGGACTTCGAGGTCCGTGGGCAGCTTCGGGAAGCCGATGTCGTGCCGACGCGCCTCCTGGCCGTCCCCGCCGACGTAGAACAGGTTCGTCATCGCGGTGAGAGGTGGGAACAGCTCTCTGCAGTCCGTTGCGGTCAGACTCCCGCTCTCGAGGGTCAGGTACCCGAGGACGGCGCGATGACGGAGGATGCCGTCAGGCCGAAGCGATGCCGGCTTCTTGCCCACCTGCGGCCACTCGATGTTCCCCGACCCGTTCTCGTCCATTACCGCGGTCCGGGCCGGAAACGACCAGTGGTCGTCGCGCACGTAGTCGCCCGCGGCGAACGAGATCTCGATGCCATTCTCGAGGTGGAGCCAGTTGTTGGGCGACGCACCCTGCCAGATGCCGTGCACTCCATCCCAGCGGCGCAGTTTGGGATGGCGCCGCGCATCGATCCCCTGCTTGTCGCCGAGCTCTTTGGCGGGAATGGCGAGCGTCACCGTCTGCTCATCGGCATCGATGGCCGTGACGAAGTAGAGGCGCCGACGCGCGCTCGCGTCGAACTCGACCGCGTCGTCGGTGATCTCCACCCATTGTCGCGGAGCGAAGCCGAGAACTCCGTCGGGACCGAGATCGGTGACGTTCACCGTCGTCCCGTCGATGCCCGTGATCCCGGTGACGACCGAGCCGTTCTCGCGCGACATCACGGCGATGGCGCTCACGGGGCGGAAGGCGAGAGTCTCCCCCGGCGCCAGGGCGGGTACCGGAGTCGCAAGAATGACCCTCGACTCCTTGACGGCGGTCACCTGGGTGAAAGTCGAATCGAAGGGATCAGCTGCTCCGGCGCCGCTGCGGACCAGTTCGATGAAGGCGCCGGCCTCTGGTGCCTCCGACGCTCCGACGTCGATCTGATCCGTTGCGCCGGCGACGACGGTGACGGCGGTCAGCTTGACGTCGTCGACCTTCCGCGACTTGCCGGAACGCAGCACCTCCACCCGATAGAACTGATTCTCGAGCCCCGAGTACCCCGCGCGCGCCGGCACGAGGCACGGAGTCTTCTGCGCGGCCTCGGGAGTGGCCTGGGCGGCGAGCGTGCCGGTCGTGCTCGGCATGGCAGGCGCCCCGGCGACACACGTCCAGTTCGGGATGCTGTCCAGCACGCGCACCTGCCACACGGTCTGCTCGCGCGCGGCCGTCTCGGGCCCACCCAGCGCGACCTCCTTCAGCGAAGGATCGTCCAGAGGGGTGACGAGCCGACGCCACACATCCAGCACGACGGGATGGACACCGGTGAGCGGACCGTTCACATCGCCCGCGGCGGTGGGCAGGAACGGCTGGCACTCGAACGGGATGGAGGTGTCGCCCTCGTTCGCGGGAAAGTTCTCCACGAGGATGCCGTCCACGTAGTAGCGCCCCACCCCGACGCGGACCATCCCTTCTGTGTCGACGGTGATCTCGAATCCCGCACCGTCGAGCGGACCGCCCGAAGGCCCGATGACATCGGCGGCGGTCTGCTCGTGCTGCCCCGCCAGGATCCGGTGCTCCTCCTCGAGGTCCGCATCCGTCAGGAGCCGCCCCTGCTCATTGAGCACCCCGCTGTACTGCTTGCGCCGGTCGTGCGTGCGGCGGCTGAAATCGCCCCTCATGATGACCCCTTCATTGTGTGCCGGCCGATCAGGTCTGGAAGAACAGACCGATTTCGAGCCCGAACCGCGTGTAGTCCCCGAGCCGCCGTTCGAGATACGCCTCGCGCAGCGGCTGATTCAGGTGGTGAAGCGCGCCCATCTCTGACTCGTCGTCCGCGCCCCGCCACACCGCGTCGACCGTCCTGCGGTCGAGCTGGATGTAGCCGGGAGCCCCGTAGCGCTCCGACGTGAACACGGGCCGGAACGCTGCGGCATCCGCATCGGAGACGCCCCGGTAACGACGGGGCGTGCGCGAGCCGGGCGGCAGGTAGCTGAAGCGCACGCACCCCTGCTGGCGCCGGTCGGCGATCACCGGGGCGGGCCAGTCTTTGGCATCCGTCGAAGGCACGCCGGCGAGCACGATCGTGTTCGAGACCCGCTCGAGCACTCGCGCGCGGATGCGTCCGAGGACAGTGCACTCGTCGAGCGTGAGCGTGCCTCCCTCGGCGGGTGGGCCATCGGCGGATGCGAACGCGATGCCCTCCTCGCCGGCGTCGATCACGGAGTCGCGGCATGAGACATCCGCGTCGACGTGCGCCCGGATCCCGCCGACGATGCTGCGCTCGATGACGAGGCTGACGCCTGGATCGTCGACGTAGACGCTCACGGCGCCCGCTTCCAGCGGACCGCCGTTGCGGAGGAGGTCACGGCCGGGAACGAGCGTGCAGTGACGGAGGGTGAGCACTCCGCGGCCCGTCACTCGGAGGGCGGCCCCCACGACCACGAGTCCGTTGAGGATGACGGATCCCTCGGCACCTGCGATGTCGTCGAGGTCGATCTCGATCTCGCTCGAACCCCGTACGATCGGACGCCGCTGGTCCTGCCCGCGGATCTCCACCGAGATGCCGTGCGCGATGATGCGCGAAGGCGCGTCATGGGAATGGCTGTCGACGACCTCCACCACCCCGCTGCCGGGGAGCGCAGTGAGCGCATCGGCGATCTTGGAATGAACGGCCGTTCCGCCGAGCCGGCCACCGTCGGCCACGAGCTGCACCGCGCTGCCGGGCGAGGCGAACGAGTCGACCCGGTCGTACTCCCCACCGCCCAGGTGCGCGCTGAAGCCGCGTCGGAAGGTGACCAGCGGAGGCGTCGTGCGATCGTCGCTGAACGCGAGCCGACCGAGCACCGGGTCGATGCGCACGACAAGATCCTCCGGGTCGGCGGTCGGCATGTTGCCCCACTCGCCGCTCGGCGCATCCGAGAGGTTCGCGGACTCGACGATCACCCGGGGGGGCTTCTCGCTCGGGCCCGTGGGGACGATCCCCTCGACGGAGACGGAGAGTCCCGAGCCGTAGTACGCGTCGCGCCAGTCGTTGAGCATCAGCCTTCCGATGGGCATCGGGACGTTGATCGGCTGTGTCGCCTGCGTGATATCGGTCTCGGTCACCGGCTGAGTGAACAGCTGGACGGGGCCCCCGAGCGGGTCGAAGAGGAATCGGCGCTGGTCGCCGGGCTCCCAGCGAACGGCGGGCGAGTCCGAGACCTGCTGGGCTTGGAGGCGCCAGAGATGCACGCCGACATTCGGGATGTTGTACCGACCACGCCGGGTTCGGATCCGGCGGACCTCGGGCAGGTGCGAGAACGCGGCATCCGCTGCCCCTTCCACTCCGCGCTCGAACGGCCCGCCGGCGAACTGCACACGAGACGCGTTTCGAATGGATGCTGTCACCTGCGCCTGCGGCCGGATGTGGTTCATGTGCTGCAGGGCGGCCAGCAGCTCGAAGTACTCGACCGCTTTCGCCGGCCACCCGGTGACGTCGGGCGCGACCTGTTCCAGGACGGCCGCCGTGCCCTTGCGACGCCGATAGCCGATCGTGTTGGCGACCTCGGCGCGCGAGGTCAGGCCGGCGACCGAGCTGCCGGGCAGACCGCGCAGCCCGATCAGCTCCGCGAGATAGGGGAGCACCCACGGCGCGGCCGTCTCGACGAAGAGGTCGTCGTAGAGCTGGTCGATTCCGTCGGCGACGGCCGCGAGCTCGTCGGCGAGCACCTGCAGGTACTGGCCGAGTGCACCGGACTCGTCGGGCTTCCGACCGGGATCGCCATCGCGATCGCGATAGTGGGCGGGAAGCAGATCGAGCAGATGGTCGCGCGAGATCGTGGTCACCAGTCCACCTCCAGCAGGGCATCCTTATTTGCGAGCGTGAGGATCTCGGCACCGCGGGTGGTGGGGCTTCCACCGGGCGTCGGAGCCTCGGCCGACAGGAACTCCGAGAAGGTTCCTGAGCGATCGTCGCTCGGGTGAAGCCGCTCGATCCGCACTCCCTCGACGCCTTCGATGGCATGGATCGCCAGGGCCAGCTCGCTCAGCGACACCCCCTCGCCGAATGACCGTCGGTCGAAGGCGTACCGACGCACGAGACTGTCCACGACCGTGTCCCGCACGCGCTCCGGGTCGTGGTCGGGGTGCACACGGAGATGGGCGCCGACCGTGAACCGCCGCGGCCGGAAGTCCTTGACCTCGAGGGGGACCCGCGGGTCGGACACGCTCCGCAGCGCCCGCCGAACGTCGTTCAGGAGTGTCGAGCCGGTGTCGATCGGCTGCCCGTCCGCCGAGGCGATCGTGACGTGCACGCCGCGGCGGTGTGTATCCCACGTCCAGGTCGCCGTCGCCTTCGCGATGCCCGCGTAGTCCGCCGCGAAGTCGGCGTAGTCCTGAAGCGACACAACCCGGCCGAGCGTGAGCACGGAACGCGGGGCGTTGGCCCGCGCGTCGGCCGCGGTCTGAGGCTCCTGGCCTCCCGCGGCGGGGAGCGGGTTGACCGCGCCCTTCATGCCCAACGGACGCGCGACGGGGAGGGCGATCTGCTCGGCGCGGGCCTCACCCGCGCGCCCGATGCCGGTGCGGTAGTGGGCCACGACGTTGTCGTAGCCCGTGGGAAGCCGGGCTCCCGTGACGCCGTCGCCGAAGGTGATCGTCACGGCGCCCGCGTCGTCAATCGCCGTTGTATAGACCCGGTCGCGCGGTCCGCGGCCGAAGAGCGTCGGGACTTCGTGCCAGCGAATGTCGTTCACCCGCACATCGAGAGAGGATGCTGCGCCCCCCGGTTCCTCGGACGGCACGTAGGTGAGCGGCGCCTTGCGCAGCGTGAAGGTCTGGAACGCCCGGGCGCCGTCACCGCTGCCGAGGGTCTCCCGCGGGGCCGTCTCGCCGTGCGCGGCGGCGGCGACGTTGCCGAAGATCTCGATGCGCGCGTCGCGGCTGTAGACATTCCGGAGCGGTTCGACCAGCACGAGTTCATCGATGAGCCCGATGCGCTCGGCGGCTTCGACGGTTACGACCTCGCCGACGATTGGGTCGTCCGGGTGAGGCGGGAGAATGGTGAGGTTGGTCAGCGGAACGTCCACTGCGACTTGACGACCGGAGTCCTCCAATACGACGCAGTGCCGCCTCGTCGGATCCCCCTCGATGAGGGCGAGGGAGATGATGACCGGCTCCCCCTTCTCGAGCGGGTCGATCCACCCATCGTCGTCCTTGTCCGGAGCCGCCATTCGGACGCGCTTCCCCCTGACGAGCACGTCATGCGGCTCGCGCAGGCCCGGAACGGGGGATGCCAGTTGGATCACGTCACCCCACAATGGCCGTGTGATAGCCACCGGCGCGAACGTGAGACGGTCGCTGCAGAAGGAGACGACCGTGCCCCGCGTCTTCGTGCCCCCGAACTCTGAGACGGCGAGCTCGGTAGAGGCCGACGACGTCGTCGCGACCGCGAGCTCGCGCGGGACCGACGACGTCTCCCCCACCTCCAGCGACGTGACCTGCGCACTGATCCCGTACAGAGCGACGGATCCCTCGGCCACACCGATGACATCGCAGAGCATCGTGGCGGCGGCGTTGGTGAGCACCGCCAAACCCGATGGCTCGACGCCCGGGTAGCTCGCGGAGAGCGGAACGGATGTCTTCTTGCCTCCCGGGACGTCCTTGCCCGTCAACGGGTCAAACCTCCAGTCCCCGCTGACGCTGTCGATCTGTCCTACGCCCTCGCTTGTGAATCTTCCGCGGACCTCCGTCGGCAGCAGCTTCGGATCGATCGCATTGGCGCCGAAGAGCGTCGACCGGTGCCGTAGAGCGAAGATCTGCAGCTCCGCCCCGTCGCCGGCAGGGATGATGGGATTTGGGATCGCCTCGACGTGGGTCGTGCCCGTATCGCGCTCGACTTTCACGTCCTGCACCCTCGCCATCTGCCAGGTACCAGGGGACTTCCGCCAGTTCACCCCGGTCGTGAGGATCTCGTCGCCGGGGCGGAGGCCCGTCTCGACCCCGGCGAGGACGATGGCCTTCCCGCCGTTGGCGGTCGTGCGCGGCTCGAACATCCGCAGTTCGAGCCGGTTCCATGCTGGGTAGGCGACGATCGGCGCGGCCGTCTCGAAGCTCTGCGGCAGGTCGCCGGGATCCGGGATGGTCTGCACGCGGGTCCCCGCCGGGATCGCTGATCCCTCCGGACCTCCCGGCGTCGCCTCGGCCGTGACGGCGAGCCACGCGGACGCCGCGACGCCGGGCTTGAGCCGATACCCGAGGAGGGCCGCCTGCCCCGCGATCGATCCGCGCTCGGTAGCGGTGCCCAGGTAGTGCTCGTTGGCGATGCGCTCGGTGTAGAACGTGATGACGTCGGCGGCGACGGCCCAGGCGTCGAGCAGGGCGATCGAGAAGTCGTCCGTCTCGCGAGTCGTGAGACCCTTCAGCGCAGTCCGGTCGGCCCTGCTGAGCCCGGCGAGCATGCTGGCCCGGAACTGCGCATAGGCGCCCGCCCGGTATTCGATCGCGGGGAGTCCCGGCCGGTTGACGATCTCGACGGGAGTCCGATCAGCGAGCCCGCCGCAGCAGGCGCAGTCCCGATGCGCGCCGGTGCTCATCGCCCGCCCTCCATCCTGAGCTCGAGGGTGCCGCGCTCGACGAAGCTGGGGTCGTTGTCGAGGCGCGCGATCTCCATGCGACCCACCGTGAGCTCCCCGCGGCGCAGTGCGTCGCCTCGCGGATCTCCGCGCCGCTGGAACGCGATGGGCTCGACGAGGTGGACGCCCTCGACGCCGTGCGCGGCGGCCAGGAGAGCGCTCAGGGTCACGGGCTGGCCGAACGTGAACTCGTCGGGGTGGAAGAACGCCGGGCCGCCCTCCTGCCGTCGTCCGCGCCCGAGTCGCGTCAGCAGGGCCTGCCGGACGTCTGCGCGATAGTACTCGGGCAGGACGCATACCCTGAGCACGACCTCGAGCGCGATGAAGCGGGGACCGTCGATCTCGAGATCGTGCCCCGCCATGCGGAACTTCTCGAGGAATCGCCGCAGCTCGCGCTCGAAGCGGGCGTCGACCGCGCCCCCGCCGTGGCGGTCGACGGTGAGGAAGACCGTGTACCAGCCTCCGGTGTACCGCTCGGTGGCGACGGCGCGCTGCACCTCGGGGTGCCGTTCGGCCATGGTCGCGTAGTCCTCAGCCGTGACGGCGCGCTCCGCCACGAAGAACGCGGCCGGTGCATGCTGGCGCGTACGCTCGATCGGCTCGGCACGCGTGCCTCCGCGCGCTGGCACGAGATTCGTCGCACCGGTTATTCCGGGCGTTGGGGTGACGACATGCCCGATGGATCCACGGCCGATGTTGCCCGCGGGGCCGTTTCCTCGGCGCATCCTGACCTCGAACACGGTACCGGCGCGTGGCCGCGCACCGTACTCGCCGTCGCCGAACCGAATCGTCGCCCGGCCGTCGGCCTCGAGCTCGACGACGAAGTCGCGCAGGAAGGCATTCGTGCCGAGAAGATCCCTCGTGGGAAGCCACTCCCGCCCGGTCGCCCGCTCGACGAGCCGCACGGCGGGACGGACGTCGTCAGCCTTCCAGCGGAATGCCGCCGCAGCCGAGCCTCGGTCATCGAACGCGGCCCACTCGCGCACGTTTGCTCCCGGGGCAGCGTGCCCGATGGTTCCTGTCATGGTCAGGTCGGTGAACGGGAGTGTCAACGAATAGCGCGCGGGCCGCTGTCGCGACCGCGCATCGCCGCAGTCGTGGTCGGGCCCCGGGGTGAACGCGAGCCGCGGGTCGGGCCCCGGCACCGTGTAGGGCTCGACGGGCGGCCCGCCGATTCCGGGCACGATCTGCACCGTCCGACCGTGATCCGCAAGCACGATGTTGCCGCGAGCGAGGCTCACCTCTTGGGCGACGCCGTCCTCTGTGCGTTGCCCGAGGCACAGGGCGAAGGGCAGCGCGTCCTCAGCATCCCATTCGATCTCGGTGATCGCGCCGCCTGCCGTCGCACCCTCGACGTGTGCGGACTGCTCGTCCTCCGTCTGCGCCACGCGGATCAGGCGCACGGCATGCCGGTGCTCGGGGTCGGCGTCGCCTCGCTTCCCGGTGACTGGGCCGCACTCCTCCGTGAGCACGACGGCGTCGCCCGGCGCGAGAGGGCGGTGGCCTCGGAGCGTCGCCGACGTCGCACCCGCTGGGAGCGTGCACTCCGGCTCGCCCCACAGATAGAACGGCATCTCGGCGCGCTGCGGCTGCAGGGTGACGGCTTCCATCGTCTCGAACACGGTGGGCGACGCGGCCTCCGCGTCGCGGAGCTCCGGCGAGTCGGGAGCGAGCACGCGTGGCGAATCCGGGACGCGCGTGAAGAGCATCGTGTGCGCGGCCAGCACCGTGCCGCCCGCGCCGTCGGCCACCCCGACCTGCACCCACGTGCGCGCGTTGCTCCCGTCGTGCGGCCGATAGTCGACGAGGCGCGCGTGCCGTCGCGCCGACGTGCGGCGGCGAGCCGACTCCAGTGTCGCCTCCATCGCGACGGCGTCCTGCCGATAGGTCAGGTGATCCGCGCTGTAGGCGAGCGCCTCCACGATCGCGATGCCGAGGTCGGCCGGGTTGCGCTCGGTCCAGTCCGGCGCCAGCACGGCGAGGCGGTCGAGCAGGAGCTGCCGGAAGCCCTGGTAGTCGCGGGCCAGGTAGTCGATCTCGGGGGTGTCGACGGCCGCCTCTCGACCGTGACTGCACAGGCCGCGCAGGTCGCAGTCGAAGTCGGCGGGGCAGTCCACCTTGAACGAGAAGTCCACGCTCGCCAGACGCTGGTCGACACCGGCAAGCGGGCCGCCACCCTCCCCTACCAGCCGGAGCGTGTAGACGGAGAAGTCCCCGGGCCGGTCCACCTCGACCGTGACTGTCGAGCCTGCCACCGACGCATTCTTGACCTGGATGCCTCGCACCCGGGTGCCGCCCTCGATAACGACGTTGCGCGCACTGAGCGAGGTCAGTGGACCCTGCGCGTCGTTGAGCAGGTACACCCGGAGCTTCCGCTGCCGGTCGGCTTCGACGACGCCCGGCCCGTCCTCCACCTCGAGGTAATCGATGCCGTTGGAGGCGTTGGCGGCGCGCAGCGCCTCGGCGCGATCGCGGGTCGCGCATGCGTACGTCGTCATGACGACCCCCCGGTGGAACGGATCGTCTCGATGCGCCGCTCGGCGGTCAGCAGCTCGACGTACTGCACGACGACCTCCAGCACGCCGTCGTCGGCGCGGACGCTGACAGCTTCAAGCAGGATGACGTCGGCGAGCCAGCGCTGCAGGGCCGCCTCGACAGCGGTCTGCAGCGTCGCCGCGATCGCGGCCCCGCTGGGCTCGAAGACGAGTCCCTGAAGGCCCGAGCCGAAGTCGGGGCGATTGACGCGCTCGGCGGGATTCGTGAACAGCACCTGCTCAATCAGGTCGCGGACGTGCTCGCTGCGCGTGGGCGACAGCGTCCTGCCGTCGGCGCCGAAGGCGAAGGGGTGGCTGACGTCGACCATGGCTCACTGTGCCTTCACTCGCACCTGGGTGACGGTGATGTTCACGGGCGTTCCGTTCGGCGCGCAGGTCGCCTGGCTGTCCATCATGAGCACGGGCTGTCCGCCTGCCTTGACCCGCATCGACGCGGACGTCCAGGTCGCCGTGACGCACGGCATGGGGTTGGTGCCGGTCATGAAGGGGCAGCCGGAGATCGTGTGCGGCGTCGGCTGGGTCGTGATGGGTTGACCGCCCGCCTTCACCCGCGGGTTGGGCGAGGCGGCCTGCGCCTGTCCGCCGTGCGCGCACAGGACCGTGGCCCCGGAGTCCAGGAGGTAGCCCATCACGTCACCTCCAGGGCGCCGTTGTTGATCGAGACCTGGGTGCCGCTGAGCTTGAGGGACGCGCCGGATCCATTGTCGATCTCGATGGATGTCGACGAGACCACGATCTTCTGGCCGCCCGGCGTCTTGAGCGTGATGCCGCCGGCACCGGGGGTGTCGTCGAGCAGGATCGTCGTGCCGCCCTCGGTCTGCAGCAGGATCTTCCCCGTCTGGGGCGGGGCTGCGACATCAGTGGGCACGTCCGCGGCCGATCCCCACCAGCATCCCGACCAGACGGGGTAGTCGGGGTCGCCGTGCTCGAACTCGAGCCAGACGCCGGCGCCCGTCGGCGGCAGCGCGAAGACGCCCATGCCGCTGCCCGCGACGGGCGCGCACGGCATCGCCCATCCGCTTTCATCGTCCATGACGTCGGGGATTCTCGCCTTGATACGGCCCATCTGCATGGGGTCGGTCGTGTCGCTCACGGTGCCGCGGTACTTGCCGTAGAAGCGGCCCTGCCCGGTGCTCATACCGGCACCACGGGCACGGTGCTGACGAGCCCCTCCCTGCTCAGCCGGAACGCCTGCGTGTACTCGCCGCGCGAGAGCTTGTGGGTCACGGCATCCACGTGGTAGAGCCCGTCGAAGGCGAGGCCGACGCCGCGCACGCCGACGAGGCCTCGGGCCCGCAGCACGTGCCCGTAGGCCGCCGTGTCGACCTCCCCCGTGCCCGAGACGGCGTTGGGCGTGTTCATCGCCGCCGAGAGCAGGTTCGTCGCGGCCGTCGCCGTCGACTGGTTTGCTGTGTCGCGCGCGAGAGCCCTTCGCATGGCCGGGACCGGCCTCGCCGCGAGAGGCGGGATCTTCAGCGAAGGCAGCGTTGGCACGGGGATGGTCATCTTGGTGAACGGCTCTAGCACCTTGCCTGTCGTCTGAGCACCCGCCTCGCTGTCGATCGTGAACGAGATCGACTTCAGATTCGTTGCCGCACCCATGTCTTTCGTCAGCGCAGGCTGCGGAAAGCCCAGCCGCACCTCGGGACCCCAGTACGCCTTCGACGCCCCGATCGTCACCGGCTCGATGTAGAAGACGTGCCCGTTGCGCTCGGCCGCCCGCTTGACGAATGCGAGATCGGTCTCGTTCTGCTGCGGCACGCGCTCGGTCTCGATCGGCATGTCCATCGTCGGGGTGACGGCGGGGGCGATGCCGAGCTGCGCGTATCGGCCGAGGATCTGCGTGACGATGATCGAGTCCGCCTGGTTCGGGTACTTCGCGTTCTTCTCCTCCATGTCGAGCTCGACCGAGAGGTCCTGCGCCGTGACGGTGAGCGCGCCGTCGCCCGACTCCTGGTGGACGATGATCCCGTCGAGCAGCACTTGCGGCAGGACGCCCATCACGACCGCGACGATCAGGCGATTGCCCGGGGCGAGCGCGGGGTCGCCGAGCAGGGCGGCCGGGGGCCACTGCTCGAAGACGACCTGAGCGCCGTCGCCCTTCTCGCGGTCGGCCGTCACCTCGACGGACTGAAGGGCGTCGATCAGGCGCGGCGGCGCGGGACGCGGCAGGGTCTTCGCGCCGAGCAGGAGCAGCACGCGCGCTCCCAGACGGGCCGGCATCGTCATGGCCTCACTCCTTCGCCAGCGGAATCCGGATGATGCGGCTCGGCTGCTCGAGCTCCGCGGGACTCAGCACGGTGTTGGCGTCGCACAGCACCCAGAAGCGTTCGGGATCGCCTGCGTAGAGCGCGGTGATGACATCGAGCCGCTGCTGATCGGCGACGCGGTGCTCGGCGAGCACGGGCTGGTCGGTGTAGTCGGGGATGCCGCGACGACGTGTGTACGCGACCTCGCGCGGCACTCCGTCGGGACCGGGCATCGACAGTCGCACCACCTCGAGGCCCGCATAGCGTCCGTTCTGCGCGTTCACGGTCCCTCCTCTCTCTCACAATCCCGCCGCGGTGCGCACGGCTCTCGCGGCCGCCGCCGACGTGCCGAGTGCGCCGATCACTTCGAGCGCCACGTGGTTGGCGAGCGCGATCGTGCCCGCCGCGCTCGCGGCACCCGCTTCGTGGTAGCTCACGACCTTCATGCCGAGGTCGACCTTCGCGCGGATGGGGTTGAGCCGCGGGTCCAACGCCTGCTCGGTGATCGAGCACGACGTGAGCCGCACTGGTATCACGCGCGACGGCCCGAGGACGAGCAGCGTGAGAGGTGCCGCCGCCGGGAGGATCTCGATGACGCCCATCGCGGTGAGGGCGAGGTTCGCGATGACGGTCGGCGCGGGCGGATACAGCATCAGCTCGATCGTCGCGAGGATAGGCCGCACGCCGAGCGCGACAGCCGTCGGGTTCGCGGCCTCGAGCTGATCGGCGGCGTCGACCTCGAGCGAGAGCTGAAGCGTCTCGGCCGGCGGCCCGCTGAGCCGGAGCGGCCCCGAGCCGGCGTCGCCCCCGACCGTTCGGGGCTCGAGCGTGCGGGTGAGCTCGTCGGGGTTGTACTGGAAGACGACGACACCGGACGCTGGGCGCAATGGCTCCGCCGTGACGATCGCGCCGCGGAAGACGTTGGGTGAGAGCGGAGTCCCGGTCACCGGTCAGCCCCCGTCCTTGATCGCCTTGAGGAAGTCCGGGCTGAGGCCCCTTACGCGAGCTCTGAGGTCCGCCTTGGACGTGAACGGGCCCTTCTTGCGCTCTGCAACGATCTCTCGAGCCTTCTTGGCGCCGATTCCCTGAACAGTGGCGATGACGTCGGGTTGCATGACGTTGAAGCCCGCCAATGTCACCGACGAAAGCTCCGCTTGACCCGTTCCCTTCGCTGTGCCGACCCCCGCGAGCCACAGCCTTCGGAAGATGGCGTTCAGCTGAGTGAACTCCCGCCGCCCGGCATCCTTTATCGCGCTCCCCGTGGGCAGAGGCTGCTTCTCGCCTCGGACCTGGCCATTCGAGCTCGCATTCGGCATGGTCGTCTCGCTGTGCTCCTTCTTGACAGCGTTGATCGTCCGCGCGACTGCCGCTGTGTGAAGGTGGTCGAGAAGGGCCATGACGACGTCCCACGACGGAGGCGCCTTCGCGGCTTCGCGTGCCGCCTGCACCTCGGCGACGATGCCGGCGGTGTCCTTCCTGAATTCCTCGCTCGCCTTGTTGTCGAGTGGCGTCTTCATCCGAGCTGCCCTCTCGTAGATCACGATCGTGATGAGCGCCTGATCGAATCTCCGGTTGTCCTCTCGCTTCCCCGCCGACGCATCGGCGGCCTCCAGCAGCACCGCCCCGGTTGCGTACGGGATGATGTGCTCGGACTCGGTGTGGAGAATCGTGTTGGCACCTGTCCGGTTTCTCTTGCGCTGGGCGCCATGCGCCTCCACATCTCCGATGCCGGGCGTGCTCCCGAGCGGCGCTCCCCCCACGGACACATCCGGAAGGCCGAGTCCCTCGACCATCTGCCGGATCGCCGAGAACCCGTCGCGGATCGCCTTCTTCTGCGCGCGGGAGGCCTTGACCCGCGACGCGTCATCGGTCGCGGTCTTGTCAAGTTCGGCGAGCGTGGCCACCAGTGCATCGGCTTTCGCTTGAATCGCTGCGATCTTGGGGGCCAGCTCCTGTGCGCGCTGCGCACCGACGAACTTCTCGCTCTTCGGTGTCAGGTACAGCTTCTCGATGAACTTCAGCGTCGCGGCGATGCGCTGGCCCAGGGGGCCGAACGACGAGCTCGCCATCGTCGCGGCGACGTGCGCGCCGACCATCTGCGACTTGAGGGTGTGAGTCTCTCCCGCGATGTCGAATGTCTGCGTGGCATCGACGGACTCCGTGGCGACAGCATCCTTCGCCCCCGCCGTTCCCCTGCCGCCCTTGAAGAGGCCGACGACCTTCGCGATGAGCTTGTCGATAGCCTGGTCGACCGCGCCGCGCACCTTCTCGAGGATCTCGCGGACCTTGCCGCCGACGTTCCCGAGCCCGATGAGCCGCGCGAGCAGATCGATCGCGAGCGGCAGCAGCCGCCCGAGCACGCCTTCGACGGCCTTGATGGGGGTGTCGAGGATGCCGCGCGCGATGTCGCCGATCGTGTCGACGACCGTGCGGACCAGCTCCGCCAGCCGGCCCAGCTGCTCGCGCACGAATGTGAAGAGGTTCCACGCCGCCATCACGAGCTGGACGATCGCGCCGACGGGGTTGAGCAGGCTCGCGAGTTTCGTGATGGCGCTCAGGATGACGCGTTCCTGGATGAAGGTGCGGATGCCGTCGAACACCTTGTCACGCAGCGAGGCGAGATCGGCCGTGATGCGCGTCCACAGGCCGCTCCACCCCTCGGTCACGAGGGTGCCGATCCAGCTCGCTGCCTGCTCGATGCGCTCGACGTTCTTCTGGCCGATGAGCTTGACGGCCTTCGCCTTGAGGTTCTCCCACGTGAGGCCGAGGATCTGGCGAGCGAGATCCAGCACGCCCATGAGGTCGAAGGTCTGGGGGATCGCTATCCCCGCGGGTCCCAGGGCGCCCGTCAGCCAGGCGACGACACCGTGTTTCAGGTGCGCGCCGATGTGGTCGGCGAAGGCGACGATGCCGCCCTTCACGGCCTTCGCGAGGTTGCCGACGAACCCGAGCGGGTTGTTGACGATGATTCCGAGCGTCTCTTCGGCACGGCCCACGAAGGCGTAGAACTGCTCGGGATCCACGCCGATAAGTCGCAGCACCGCCTCGAGCACCTTGCGGAACAGCGCCCCCCAGTCGCCCGTTATGGCCGCGGCGGCAAGACCGACGGCGAACTCGACGCCGGCCTGGAAGACGTCGATGACCTTGTTGAGGCCGGCGCGCAGCCCCTCGACGAGAGCGGTGACTCCCTTGCTCAGGTTGTCAGCCACGACGTCGACCGCCTTCTGGGCGTACGCGACGGCGGAGTCGATGAGACCGTTGAGCTTCGCCGCGAGCCCGGGGAAGATCTTGCCGATCAGTCCCGTGATTGCGGCCTTGAGGAACTCGCCGAAGGCGGCGATGGCCGACTTGACGAAGTGCGCGACTCCGGCGATCACGGCGAGCGCCGCCTTCTTGACGGCGTCGAGCACCTTGTTCACGGCGGCGCGCACGGCGTCGAAGATCCTGCCGACCGCCGCGACGAGCGACGAGATCGCGCTCTTGACGAAGTCGACCGCCTTATCCCACCAGCTGTCGTTCTCTGCGTCGCGCTCGGCCTTCTTCTTCTCGGCGGTGGCCTTCTGCTCACCAGAGGCGACCTCGGTCTTGATGTCGGAATCGGCCTTGGCGAAGTCGGCGTCGATGGTCCTGCGACCGCCGTCGACCTCGCGCTGCACGGCCTGCGTGTCGGTCCGCCTCCGCTCGGACGCCTCGCCCTCGACGCGCGTGAGCTCGGCATCCTGTGCCGCGAGTGTGTCGTCGCGCGCCTTCCCGATCTTCGCGCGTGCCGCCCCGACGACCTCGGAGCGCCCCGCCTCGGCATCCTCGTGCAGCTGCTCCTCGCCGGCGTGCGCCTGGTCAAGCGCCTCCTGGCGGGCGGCATCGCGGTCCGCGGCCGCCTTATCGGTCTCGGCGATAGCACTTGCCAGAGACTGCTTCATGGCGGGGCCCTGCTGTTCGTCGAACGACACCTGCACGTCGGGAGGCAGCTGCATCGCCGCGAACTGCTCCGGGCCTTCCGGCGTGGGAGCAGCGGGGCGCGCGGCCACCTCGGCGGCGCCGAGCTCGGCGGCGGCCTCCAGGGCGACGGGTTGAACGCTCTCCGGTCCGGGGCCTTCGCGGACTGCTCGGGCCGCGGCATCCCGCGCGTCCGCGCCCTGAGCGCGCCCCTTCTCATCGAGCTCGCCGACGCGTGCGGGGTCGCTCTCCCCGGCGAGCGCGATCGGCGGGGCTGCGCCTGCTGATCGGGGGACGTCTGTGTCGGAGGTCGGGACGGCCGCGAGCGACTCGTCGATGCGCGCGGCGAGCGTCTCGGGCGGTGCGTTGGACGCGAGGGCGAGCGGCGCTCCGGCGTCGGACGCCGAGCGAAAGGCGCCCGGCACCTCGGGGGTCGTGATCTCCGGCGGTGCCGTTGCCGCGCTCGTCGCCGGTGCGAGCTCTTCTTGCACGGCGCTGGCGGAGGGCGCGGACGTCTGCGGCGGCGCGGCGGCCAGCTCCGGCGCACCGGGCAGCACCACCTGGACGGCGGGGATCTCCGATTGGACAGCACGCCCCTCCTCCGCTGCGAGATCGGCCATGCCGGCCGACAGCGACGCTGTCTGCGTTGCCTTCACCGACGGGGGCGCCTCCGCGTAGGCCCGGAGGCGGTCGGCGGGCGTCGCCGCGGCGGCGAGCGCCTCCTGCGCGACTGCGGCGGCGGCTTGTTGCGCGGCTGCGTGCGAAGGGTCGGCCGCCGGTGCGGCGCGAGCGGCGCCGGCGGGCGCCGCATCCTGAGCAGAGGCAGCCGCTTCGGCCGGAACGGCCGCCGGCGGAAGAGGCTCCGACGACGGCGGAGTGGAAGCCGGTGCGACGGATCCTGTCGAGGCGGATGTCGTCGAGGCCTCGAGTGCCGGCTCGGTCGGGGTCTGCTTCAAGACCGGCACAGCCGGATCCGCCCCAAGAGTCAGGGTCGGCGAGTCCGATGTCGGCAGCGCCGGCGGCGCCGATCGCCGCAGCAGCGCGACCGCCCCGAACGCGAGCCCCTCGGTGATCTCGACGGGTGCACCGGAGCGCGCGCTCGGTCCCGTCGCGGCGAGGTTCGCCTCGCGCTCCGCGCGCGATCCGGCCGGCTCGATGCCGTCGCGAGAGGGGGCGCGGTCGGCAGGAAGTCGGCGAGCCTGCAGGACGTGCGCCACCTCGTGGGCGACGACGGCCATCGGCGCGTCCGCGCGGGGCAGGAAGATCGAGCGGCCCGTCGCCGCCGAGACGGCGCCGAGCCGGTGCAGCGCCTCGGCGGAACGCGGGCCGGCGAAGACGTCGATGTCGCCGAGCGAGCGGCCGAATCGCTCCTCGAGCGCCCCCTGATGCGGCAGCGCGACGCGCTCGGCGGGCTCCGGCACGAGCGAGGTCTCGTCGCGGCGGGATCCGAGCCCCCGCGAGGCCGGCTGCGCGACGGTCGAGCCGCGGTCGCGGCGCGCGGCGAGGGCGCGCTGGGCGGCGCGCGCGACGGGGCCGGCCGTCGTGCGGTCGCCGGTCGTCCGGGTCGGGGCGCTCACCGGAGCACCCCTTCGTAGACGCTCGCCGCGAGGGCATCGCCGAGCGCGGCCGCATCGAGCGGACCGTCCCACGTCACCGCGAGCGCGAGGGCGGGGCGGTCGGATTCGATGAACGTCATCCGGCCCGCGCCGATCCGACGCTCGAGCCCCGCGTCGAACGCCGTGCGGACGGCCGCGACGTCGATCCGGCCGAAGCCCTCGAGCGTGAGCCGGTCGATCCGCACCTCGACCGCGGCCGGTGTCACGTCCATCCGCGCACCTGTGCTTCCGGAAGAGCGCGTTCGAGCTTGACGAACTCCGCGCGGGTCGCCCGCAGGATGTCGGCCATCGTGACATCTCCGCCGCGTGCCGCGGCATGGAAGGCGGCGTTGAGGGCGATCGTGCGGATGTTGCCGCCGGGGATCGCGAGCTGCGCGAGCAGCTGGGGGTCGAGGTCCTCTCGCGGGACCATCTCGGGGTACACCTTCCGCCAGATCTCGGCACGGCTCGGCTCGTCGGGCAGTGTGAAGGCGACGACGAAGCGCAGCCGTCGGAGGAACGCCGGATCGAGTGCGCTGCGCATGTTCGTCGTCAGGATCGCGAGCCCCTCGTACGCCTCCATGCGCTGCAGCAGGTAGCTCACCTCGAGGTTGGCGTACCGGTCGTGACTGTCGCGGACTTCGCTGCGGCGGCCGAAGAGGGCGTCGGCTTCGTCGAAGAGGAGCACGCACCCGGCGCCCTCCGTGCCGCGGAAGATCTCGGCGAGGTGCTTCTCGGTCTCGCCGATGTACTTGCTCACGACCTGGCTCAGATCGACGCGATAGAGGTCCAGGCCGAGTTCCGTGGCGATGACGCTCGCGGCCATGGTCTTGCCCGTCCCGCTGGGCCCGGCGAAGAGCGCGGAGATCCCCATGCCCTCGCCCGTGTCGCGGCCGAGTCCCCACTCGCGGTGCACGAGGCCGCGCCAGCGCGCCTGCTCTGCGATGTCGCGGAGAGTCTGCTTCTGCTCGTCCGGCAGCACCAGGTCGTCCCACGTGGCATTGCGGGAGATCCGCTCGGCGAGACGGCCCAGGCGCGGGCGTGCGCGGTCGCGCGCGAGAGTCCAGAACCGGTTCGCGGCTGCGGCCGCGTCGTCGTCGCCGCTCACCGCGGCGAATTCGGACGCCGCCGCGCGAATCGCGAGAGGGTCGAGGTCCAAGAGGTCGGCGGCGCGCTGCACCTCGTCGGGTAGGTCGTCAGCGGCACTGCCCAGCGCCGTCGCCCACGTCTGCAGACGCTCCTCGGAGTTCGAAGCCGGGACCACGACGCGAAGGTCGCTCCGGCGGAGCGTCACCGGCGTGCGCGTCACGATCACGACCGGACCGGTGATCTCGTCCGCCAGCCGAGCCGCCACGTCGGCGTCCGACTCGTCGACGAGCACGACCGGAAGCACCGCGGCGAGCACGGCCTCCCGCTCGACGCTGCGAGCGACGTCGCGCAGATCGGCGGGGATGATCGGCAGATCGGACGCGGGGAGCACGCCTGCGGCGAGCCCGACCGAGGCGGCCAGCTCGGCGGCCACGGCCTCGCCCAGCGCGAGGTGCTGCACGACGAGCTGCACGACGGGCTGCGCGGCCGGAGAGGCGTCCGCAAGGGGCTCGGCGGCCGCACGAGCCATCTCGATGCGGCTGTCGCTCAGCGCCACGTCGGCGGTCGGCGCCCGCATCCCGATCGCGTCGTCGAGGTAGTGGATGCCGGCGAGATAGTGCAGGACACGCTCGCCGACGTGGAGGGGTGCCTCGGTGAGTCGGCGACCGGCAGCAACCTCGACGAGGTCCCACCGCCGCAGCGGCGCTGCCGGCGTCAGTGCGCTCCAGTGGGCGTGAGGCAGCTTGGCCAGCGCCAGGGCGAAGGTGGGTGCCGGCACACTGCGGCGCTCGTCGCCCTCGGCGAGCGCGATCCGCACACCCTCGTCGAGCTCGACACCTGCGCACAGGAGGAGCACATCCCGCTCGAACGGTGAGAGTCCGAAGGCGGCCTCGAGCGTCGTCAGCGCGGGCGCGCTCGACATGCGCTCCTCGAGCTCATCGAGTTCACGATCGATCTCGTCGTCACGCGAACCGAACTCGTCGACGAGGAACCCGCGTACGCGCCGGAACGCCGCCGCCGTATAGCGGCGGTTGTCGTCGGCCCACGTCGTGCTCATGAGATCGTCACCTTCGGCCCTGCGATCGTCCCTCCGAGGGGACCCGAATCCACGACGCTCGGCGTGCTCTGAACACCCGCGATGACGACGCGGACGAGATAGTCTCCCGCCGGGACACCGGTGAAGGGGATGCTGAAGGTCTTCCGGCTCGACGAGGGGCTCGCGGCGCCGCGCGTGGCCTGTTCGAAGGCGAACGCCTCGCGACCGCCGCTCAAGAGCATCGTCACCGCCTGGTCGTCCGGCACGGCCTGTTGGACGGTGATCTCAGTGGTGCCCGAGTACGTCCGCGGATCTCCTCCGGCCGGCGTCGGGGTGCCGACGACCTTCGCCGAGGTCATGGCGGGTGCGACGACGATGGGGTACAGCGGCGACTGCCGCACGGTGCGCGGCGAAGGCGGCACGCCGAGCGAGCGGCGGTGCTCGACGGCGATGCCCAGCACCCCGGGAGGTGTCGCCACGGGGAGTGTCACGAACAGCCGATCCGACGTCGGCGGTGGAGCCGGCTTCGACGAAGATGATCCGTCCGGGGAGAGCTCGAGATGTCCCACGAGAACGACGGTCGTGTCCTCGCTCATGAGGTCGCGACCGCGCAGTTCGAGCTGTTCGCCCGCCACGATCGGCACGGGGGCACCAGGTGCGGTACCTGCCACGCTGACGGAGGACACCTCTGGCGACAGGACGGCGGACGAGTAGAGCCCTCTCGACGTGACGGGCAGCGGACGGATGGGGACAACCTTCGGCTCGAGCACCACGACATCGGCGGTCACCGCGAGCGACAGGCGGTACGGCTGGCCCATGAGCGACGACCACACGTGCGAGATTTCTTCGAGGGCAAGCCCCACGATGCTCAGTCGCACCCGATCGGGTGCCGCGGAGAGGTCCTGACCGTTCGCACCGACCGGGCCGACCTTCGCCCATCCCTTCTCGATCTCCTTCCGTGTCAGCAGAGGCTGCGCGTGCACGTTCGTCGCGGCGATGCCGAGCAGCTTCTCGGGCACCGCCGTGTCTTCGTCGCCCAGGAAGCAGAGCAGGTAGTGCAGGATCAGCGCAGCGCGCGGCCGAGTGACGACCGCTTCGCCGGAGCGGGTCGGGAGGTCGTCATTGCGTCGCGCAGCGCTCAGGTCGACGCGGTAGAGGAACACCTTGATGGCCGGCTTCTCGGGATCCGCGCCATCCGGCCTGCCCGCCGACGCGTCGCCGCCCATTCCGAACTCTGCCATCGCCTGCGTGAGCCGCCACGCGAGCGCTGCCGTGGTGGCTGCGACCGAGAGCGCGTTGCTCATCGCCGCCCTCCCACCGTGCGGCGGGTCAGGAACGCGTCGAGCGAGAGCCGCGGCTGTGAGGACGTCGGCTTCGGCGTCGCCATGGGGACCGCCGGAGGAACCGTCGCACGCACGTCGATCCGGCCGATGGAGATCCGGATGACGGGCTTCGGTGGATCGACGGACGGTGGCGGTGCCGGCGGCGCGGAGTGCGAGGCGGTCGGGCCGGCCGCCTGCACGCGCGGCGCGGGCCGGACTGCATCATTCGGCGGGAGGTCGGCCGGCGGCCGACGCACGTCCCTCTCCGGCCCGCGAATGGCCCGCACCGAAGCTGGCGGGCCGGCAGCGTGTACGGGCGCGGCGGCCGGTTGCGGCCCGGGACGAGGGGTCCAGCCTTCCGGAGCGACGGACGCCGTCGGAACAGCCGTACCCCGCGTGGCGGGCGATGGCTTCACCGAGGGGTCGGATCTCACCTGCTCGCTGCCGTGCGGCGCGAGCGCGGAGGTCGCGGACAGGGGTGGCCGTGGTTCGGAGCGCACATCATCCGGAGTCGATGGGCGCGGAAGACCGCCTCGGCCGATCGGCGACGGCGGAGGCCCCGCGGTCGGCGTGCCGGGCGTCGTGCGCGGGGATGGGGCGCGCGGACCGAGCGCCGCAGGCAGCTGCACGGAGGCGGCCGGCGCCACATCCGTTGGATCGCGCGGGGAGGCATCCGCTGCAGACGACGCCGCGGGTGCGGGCGGCTCGTCGAACACGGGCGCTTCCGCCGGTGTGCGCCCACCGCCGGTGAACAGCGCGTCGGTGACCACGCGGACCGGGCGCGCCGCGGCCGCACGGCCGGAGGCGCGGGCGATGAGCCGGTCCAGGAGATCAGCCATCGAGCGCCAGCTTCACGTAGGCCCTGCGCCGCAGGGGAGGCAGGGCGAGGACGTCGGGCTCGGTCCACCCGTATGCACGCGCGAGGATGTGGACCGTGTGGAGCAGTTCGCGACCCCACTCGGTCAGCTCCTGCCAGACGAACTCCAGCGGGTCGAAGAGGCCGGCCCACTGTCCCGCGCAGTCCAGGCATGTGAGATCCAGGGAGATCTCGGCCAGCGGATCGACCGCGGCGATCCGCTCGTTCAGCGCCTCTTGGACGGCGACGGGGAGGTCGGCGGGTGCGAAGACGACGCCGTTCCGTGACGCCTCGAGCACCGCGCGCTCGAGGAGGGCGTCGTGAGGCCGCTCCGAGGCGGCTGCCGACGCGACGTCCTCCCCCGTCGGGACGCGGAGGCGCACCGTGTAGCCGTCGACGCGAATCGGTTCGGGCTCCGATGCCGTGGGCGCTGACAACTCGCCGGTGTCGAGGGAGAACTCCATTGTCTGCCCGCAGTGCGGACAGACGTCCTGGGCGACGACGACCCGCCCCAGCACCGCCTCGCGGAGGCGGATGATGAGCCGATCGCGCTCGCCGAGTGGCAGACGGTCGACATCCTGGCCACCTGCAGCTTGCGCGAGCAGGGCCGCGCGCGCGGCGGGCGCGAGGCGCGCGCCGCGCGCGAGAACGGCGAGCAGTTCACCCTCGGTCGCGGTGAGCATGGGTGTCGGCTAGGGCTCGGTGAAGCTCGGCTCGGTGGGCTCTGGGACGTCATAGTCCCGTTCCCAGCCCTCGTTCTCGAGCTTGAGGGTCGCGATGAGCACGGCGTTCGCATTGGCATCCAGCTCGCCGACCGGTTGGAACTCCGAGACCCAGCAGCGGAAGACCTTGTACGCGATCGCGAGTTGTCCCGCCTCATTGTACACCTCGAGGATGATGTCCTTGCGGAAGTCCTTCAGCGACACCTCCGCGCCGAGGCCGGACCCGAAGTTCCAAACCTTGTTCGCCCACCTCTCGAACTCGGTGTCGTGTGTCACCCCGCGCTCGAGAGTGACGGCTTCGAACTCCGTCCGACCAGGAGAGCGACGACTGCTGCTCGGGTCGCCGCCGTGGCGGTGCGAGACGACTTCCGTCGTGCGCTTGAGCGCACTGACCTTGCTGACGCCCGCGACGTACTTGCCGTCCCACTTCACCCGGAACTTGAAGTTCTTATACGGGTCGAAGCGGTTCGCGTTCACGCTGAAGCTGACCATGGTCACTCCGCCGGTCGGATCTGCTGGATGCTGACGATGACGAACTCGGCGGGTTTGAGGGGTGCGAACCCGACGAAGATGTTGACGATCCCACGGTCGATGTCCTCCTGCGGATTGCTGTCGCGGTCGCACTTCACGTAGTAGGCCTGGGCGGGAGTCGTGCCTTGGAACGCTCCCTGCCTGAAGAGCCCGTTCATGAACGCACCCACGCTCAGCCGGATCTGCGACCACAGCGGCTCGTCGTTCGGCTCGAACACGACCCACTGCGTACCTCGGTACAGGCTCTCCTCGATGTAGAGCGCTGTTCGACGCACTGAGAGGTACTTCCACTGATCCGCGAGAGCGTCGGCACCGCGCAGCGTGCGCGCCCCCCAGACGACGGCTCCCGTCGCAGGGAAGCTGCGCAGGCAGTTGACGGCTCGCGGGTTGAGCACGCCGTTCTCGCGATCGGTGAGATGCACGCCTAGCCTGCCCGCACCGGCGACCGTGGCCTCCTGTCCCGCCGGAGACTTCCAGAGCCCGCGCTCTCCGTCGATGCGCGCGATGACCCCCGCCACCGCTCCCGCGGGAGGGAACGGACGCGGACGGTTCTCCTGCAGGGGGTCCGCGAAGTCGATGCGGGGGAAGTACAGCGCCGCGTTCTCGCTCGGCGCCGCATGCGCCGCGACCGCGGCCGCGTCGATCGAGTTCGCTTCCGTCCAGCCCGGATCCGGGTCGACGAGCAGTATCGCTCGGCGGTCATGCGCGTAGGCGGCTGCCGTGTCCCACGTGGTCTTGTCGGGGAACACATCGGGAGCGAGCGGCGGGATGACGAGCAGGTTGAACAGGTCCGTCTTCTCCAGCGCCCAGAGCCCGCGCTTGGCGTCCTCGAGTGCAGTCCGGTCTGCGATGCTGCTGACCGTCAGGGCGTCGCCGTCGCTGCCGCCCTGGAGCTGTTCGTCCGTGGCCTCGTCCACCCGCCCGGACGGCGGTGCCGTCACCCGAACGAGTCGCGACTGCGCCGCGAGGACGTCTGAGACGAATCGCGGGCTTCCCGCGATGTGTGACAAACGCACGAATCGCTCGCTCGCGACGACGGCGGGCCGGGTCGGGACGAGCGGTCCCGGGGCGAGCTCCTCGATCGTCAGGTGGAACACCGTCGAGTCTGCGTCGTCGTGCTTGACCGTGACGACGAGCCGATCACCCCACTTTCCCGGATTCGCGGCGCGCAGCGTGAGGGCACTCGCACCCGACGCGGGCAACGTGACCGACGACGCCCCGTCACCGGTAGGCGGGGGGTCGTAGGCGCGCACGATGACGGCATCCACGCCGCCATTCTGGTAGTACTGCGCGACGGCATGCCCGAGGGGCGCCTCAGCCCACAGCCCGCCGAATCGACGCGTGAACTCGCCGAGCCCGTGAATGAGCACCGGTTCGTCGACGGGCCCGCGCCGAGCCCTGCCGACGAAGGCGGTGATGGACGTGGGAACGCCCGCGATGCTGCGGACGCCGGAATCGATCTCCTGGATGTAGACGCCCGGGTAGCTGACGGAGACAGGCATGGGTCATCCTTCCGTTCCTGCAGATCACGGCGCCGGGTCGCGGCCGATGAGGATCTCGACGACGACGGCCTCGCTTCCGGCGTTCTTCAGCCACAGCTTGGCCGGCGACGCCGGAAGCAGTTCGACGGCGCTGGCGCCGATCAGGACGACAGGCGTCTTGAGATCGAAGACCTTGGTCGTCGAATCCGCCGGATCGGCGAAGGAGAATGTCACCTTGTCGCTGGTCGTGGACGGTTTCAAGACCAGAAGCCTCACCTTGCCCGTCGCCGGGTCGGGCAGGAGGTCGACCGATTTCACGCTCGCCTTGGCGATCTCCCCATTGAAGGCGACGAAGACCTCGGACCGCTCCTCGCCGCGCGCGCTGAGCTTCTGTCCTCCCACTACGGCCAACTCGAAGTACCAGCTCGCAGTCCACGCCATGACAGCCGACTCCCCTCGTCGCCTCGTGTCCCGAAGACGTCCACCGCATGGGGTGGGGCGCACAGGTCATGATGAGCGCGACGGGGTCGACTCCGTAACCCGAATACGCAGAACTACGCATCGGCGCCGGCCGCGGCGGCGAGTATCTTGGGCGCCATGGTGGGGGCCGCTGCGCGAGTCGCCGGCTGGATCGACGTTCTCGCGGACATCCTTTCCGAGCCGATCCGGGATTTTCCGCTAGGCGTGATCGGCCACGCCCTCGTCGAGACCTTCGCCGCGGATGCCGCATCTCGAACCTGGCGGACCCCAGAGGGTCGCGCCGAGTTCGCCGCTGTCGCGCGTCCGGGTGCGACGTTCGGCGGCCGCACGCTCGCCGAAGCGGGGTTGACGATCGCGGATGCCGCCAACTCCGAACTGCTGCAGCATCATCCGCTCCTGCGGTGGTACCGACTCACTCGGACGATCACTCCACAGACGATGGATCGGGTGCCGAAAGCGGTCTGCCTCACGTCACGCTCGGGCGAGGTCAGCGAACTCATGAGCGCGCACGGCCTGGCGCGTCAGCTTGCCATCCCGCTGTCCGCGTCCGAGAGAGATGGAGCTGCCGTGGTCCTGTGCCGCTGTCGGGGCGAGGACTTCAGCGACGAGGACCTCGAGGTCGCGACGCGCATCGCACCGCTCTTCCGCGCCCTTCGGACGCAAGTGGAGCTGCTTCGCGAGGTCCCGTCAGCCGGCCCTACGTCGGCGCTGAGCGATCGCGAGCTCGCCGTCTTGGCGCTCGTCGCCCGAGGCTGCACCGCGTTCGCTATCGCGTCGCAGCTGCAGTGCGCACCCCGCACCGTCGAGAAGCATCTCGAGCACGTCTACCGCAAGCTCGGCGTCTGCGACCGCGTGAGCGCGGTGCGCGTCGCGCACGCGACCGGCGTCCTGGGTCGACCCGCCGCGGCCCGCTGACCTTCGATTGAGCTTGCGGGGCGAGGGACGCCACGGCTCAGAACCCCCGGAACGGCACGCCTGCGCGCTGAACGCGACGCTGGAGTGGGCAGAGTCAGTTCCTTCCTAGGACGTGTAGCGTCCTACTCGTTTCGAGCACGCGCGCTGATATGTGACGGTGCCAGTCGACTGCCACCACGATCATGAACAGCGCTCGGAAGCAGCTGCGTTCGTCAGTCTCGCGCACCGAGGTGGAGCGTGCAGAGCTCCTGCTCATGGGAAGGAAGGCGGACCTGTGGTCGTCGAGTTCGAAGGGGATGGGCCTCGAGGACCTGGAGAGGTCGGCTGACCAGAGGGCCGAGCTGGCTTGTGTTGTCCCGACGATCTCCGCTCGTGCGATCTTCGCGGGGCGCCGATCGTCAGGAGGACGCCGTCGAAGTCTTCCGACCTCCGCCACGCCAGAGCATCCTGCAGGACGACATGGAGGTGCTCTGAGCCGTTCATGGGATAGGGGGAAAGGCCGGGACCCAGGTCGCCGGACTTCCGGAGTCGCGCGCCGGACGTTGCCCAGCGCGAGAGCCTGTCGCCGCGACAGTACGCACCTCGAGGTCAGCGAGTCGTGACGGCAGTGATTTATGACGCAGGCGACGTCGGCTGTGGCACAGCCGACGGGCTGACCAGCGCGAAGGACCGGGAGATGGTCGAGCCGAGCCGCGGCGGCGGAATTGCGATCTGGAGACCGGGCCGAGCCCCTCGAAGTGATGGGATGACAACTCTCGCGTCTTGACGATCTAAATGCCGGACCGCCATCACGCCCCAGGGATCCGAGTCAAGGCCGGCCGTCGACCTCAGACCCACTGGCGAGGGCTCAGTTCAGGTGCGATGATCGCGCCTATCACTGCAGACGCGAGACTTTCGCACCGCGGGCGACTCTGCAACGCAGGAACCGAATGAACGGGAATGGCGCGCCGATCTGGCTGCGTCGACTGGGAGGTCACGATGCCCGACGGGCCAATCTCCTCGGCAGATGCAGCGGCTGCTATGCCCCCGAGTTCCAAGTATCCACCGCGCGCCCGGCCGTTCCCAAATAGGCGACGCGTGAGCTTGCCGGTGCGAGTGGGACCACCCGCGCGCAGACGCGGGATAAACCTCCCCTTTGACATCCCCCTCGCGCGCGGCGCGACGGGCAACCACGCGGGCTTCGGAAGCCATTGCCGCGCTGCCATCGACTCGAATGTTCGATCGACGGAGCCGAAGCTTCCGGCCAGAAACGGCATGGATCGTTCTGCACCATGAGTGAGTCGATAGATGCAAATGCGATGCAAGACCAGCGCGGAGTATCCGCGCATGCTCGGGGCACGTCGACCGCGCCATTCCGCGCCAGACAGATGCAAGCGGACAGGATGGCTCAGACCGCCACCCGGTGGGCAATCGGTGCGCTCGCGGGCGCGAATCTTCCGATGCCGGTATCGAAATACAAGCTCGACAAGCTTTGGGCGGGTGGCGCCCTCTTCAGCCTCCTGAATCAGGAGGCATGGGTCGCGAGGGACGCCACCGCTTACGGACTAGGGCTTACCGTGGGCTTGCCCATCGGCAAGATCGGAAGCCACACGGTCGAGTTGCCCACTCGAAGCGTCTCCGTGGATGTGTCCTACGAACAATTCGAGGCGCCGAAACCCCTGCGTTTTGCGGACTTCAATGGCATGTCCTTTCGATTTACCACGGCCACCCTCGGGCTCATAGGAGGATATACGCGGTCGTACCTCACTCTGTGGGACGGACCGCCCTACTTCGGAGACCAAGTCGCGTACGTGGCTTTCGGGGATTGGGGGTTTGCGCTCCTGCCCGGCGGAAGCGTCGTGCACGGCCGTATGCAAGTTCTCGACAGCGGGTCAATATACGGGACGCCAGCCGTTCCACGGATGATGCCACCGCTCAACCGCGACGATCCCCTTCCCGAACCATTCCGGTACATGCAGATTGCGGCAAAGGAAGGACCATCGATCCGATTGCCAGGTGACACGCTTTTCGATTTTGACAAGTCCGCGGTTCGGAGGGAGGCTGAACCAGAGTTACTATACTTGCTCGACCTCCTGAACAATCGGCGCAAATACGCCGTCACTATCGAAGGCCATACTGACTTGACTGGCACAAGCGCGTACAACCGCGACCTTTCGCTGCGACGCGCGGCCTCTGTGAAGCGATGGCTACTCGAGCGGAAGGCAGAGGGCGCAAAGGACTATCGAGTCATCGGATACGGGGAGTCGCGTCCCATCGCTTCAAACCGCACGCGTGCGGGTCGCGCATTGAACCGCCGTGTGACGGTCACCGGCAGTTGGAATTTGGTCGGATAGTCAGTGCCTTCGGCGGCGATTCCTTCCGAGCAGGCGGAGCGCGGCACGATGAATCGACGACCCGTAGGTGTGGACGCATCGCTACCGCCGATCGTCACACTCGACACGCTTGCTCATCTGGTCCAAGGCTTGTGTTGCTCGATCTCTACCCGTTCGAGTCCGGCGGCACCGTGCGGAGATTCACGGTGATGGCTGGGGTCTGCGGTGATGATGGATCGTCGAACAGGTTGGACTGGAGGCGCGCCTCGAGACGATCCGCCTCCGCCTCCGCCTGCCTGGCTGAGGCTCCTTGGAGACGCAGGTCGATTTTGCGGCTTCGATGCACGTAGTCTTCACAGGCATCGCATTCGCCGACAGTGGCCTCAAGCACCTGTCCAGATGACGGCACAGAGATCAGGACGGGGACCGACTGAAAGTTCGCGATATCCGTCTCGAGGTCAGCGACCAGTTTCTGAAGCTCGACCTCAGGCACGGCCGTCAGATCTGCGAGCGGGAAGGCGACGTCCTGACCCTGAAATCCAATGATCCGGTTCTCGACTACCGCGGACAAACCCACCGCGTTCAAGCGATCGATGCGTTGCTCGAAGGACTCCTTCGCCCAGATCGCCTGGTTGTAATGCATCCAGTTCGCTTCGAGGTGACAGGCTAGCCTTTGGAAGTCCACAGTCGCCTCCGCAACGTCGACCGCCGCCGGCGCGGCTATCTCGGCGAAGTCCACTACCGGAAGGGTTCGCAGGGCGAGAGAGGCGTCACGCATCGCTATACGCAACCCCGCGTCATCGATGTCCTCAATGGGCGTCAAGTTCCTCCATCCCACTGGATCAGGGATCTCTGCGTCGGATGGAGCCTCGGGCTCAAAGCTGCCCAGACGGTTGTTAAGTTCGTCGTACGCGGGAGAGTACGCGCGCGGAGGCACTGCCGCCGGCACCACTGCCAACAATGCACGTATAGCCTCCGCCGGGTTCCGCCCGGAAGCAATATCGTCGGCGAACCGGTCGAAAGCTAGCCTGAACGTCTGCGGAAGCCGGAACCACGTCCAGATGTGTTCAATCTGCAACGCCGTGAGCTTCGACCTGACAACCCATTCGTTGCCGTACCCATAGTCCTCGATGGCGGCATCCATAGCAGCTACGGCGCCGCGCAATGCGCCGTATGCGTCAGCGATGACCTGCGCATGTGGTCCCAACTGCGCCCCGGTAAGATCAAGTCGCTCCGCGCGACGATGCGCTTCCACAGCTTCCTCCTCTTGAAAGATCCTGAGGGCGCGCGCCGCAGCGAAGCCAGCCAAGAAGACTCGGTCCAGGAGAGACTGGCGCAGTGTTCCTTCGTGACACAGCACGGCGTCCGCCGTGAATCGGATACGGGGATATCTAATGAGGACACATGGCTGCACCGAGCTAGGAGCGGTGCGCACCATGTAGTTCGCATAGATTTCGAAGTAGTGACAGTTGAGCGTGTGACAGCGGTTGGTGTTCTCTATGACCCGAATTTGCTTCTCTTCACGGCCGATATCTCGGGACGATTCGATCTTAAGTTTGCGGTTGATTTTCAGAACTGAGGACGCCTCGACTACGTCGTCACGAATGTCTTCCGCGGTCTTCTGCATTCGAGACTTCGCCTCACTCGTGTTCTCGACGCCGAGCGAGATCGGGAATTTCGGGATCGGAATAGTCCCTCCGGCCTTAACCTCCGTGTTGTTGTTTGAGGCGTACTCCTGAACGACTGTTAGCGAATCCCGTTGCGTGTGCTTTTCCGACGAGCGTACCTCCGACTCCAACGCGATCTCTGACTCCGAGTGCGTCGTTGTCTTATCCCAACTGTGGATTTCAACCGTCAATCGTTCGCCTGGTGCAAGACTAAGGCTGCCGATGAGCTCGCCTCGGGTATACCCGACCGGCGTCCATGCTTGCACGTAATTCGTGCACATTGCGACACGCGGATGAGGAGTGTTCAGGGCCTGGAACGCAGTCGGGAATGCCACGCCTGCGACCGCATCGGCCAGGCCGGCGGCGTCAACCAACCCTGAAGCCAACGGGCGTAGGGACATCGGAGCGCCCATCGAGGCGACAATGCTCTGCGCAGCGGTACGGGCAAGTGCGTCAACCATCTTCGGGCGGGCGAGCTCATATAGGTCGAGCAGATCGTCATCCGAGAGGGATTCGACCTGGCGGCTCGAGATCAATCTGTCAGCCCCAAATGCGCCAGATTTCCATTGGGAAGATGAGAGAGTACGCCTCACCCGACGAGCAATGACCGCTCTGTCGCTTCCATCCTCGATTTCGGGAAACTGTTTAAGCCAGCGACGTGCGAACTCTTTGGCGAACTCGGCTCGCTGCTTCGCTCGGTCTGCGTTGCGCTCCTTCGCTTTGTGACTTGGGGGAGCCTCCATCGAGCGGACAGATTGGGTAGGTGGTTCCATCGGCAGAGGTGCCTCCTCGGGGGGCGCCATGACTTCAACCGCCTCGGGAGTTGCTTCGAGAACTTCGGCAGTAACGGCTGGCTCCGCCGAAGGCGGCGTCGTCTCTCCCACTGCGGCAATTCCGCCCTCTGCCCCAGCGAGCCTGCGACGGGAAAGGGAAGAAGTAGCCGAGCGTCGGAGAATGAGATACCTATCAGCGCGGCCACTCTTCGACTCACTGAACAAGGTGACCTGAGTAAACCTGATGTAGTGGCTGCCGCGGTCCGGAGTCAGGGTCTTCTCACAGGATTCGAGGGGACTGGGCTCGTAGGTGGCGCCGTCAACGGCTGCAGCTAGGTCCTTCGGAGAAACGACATTCACCATGTCCGCACCGCCAACTGGGTCGTTTGTTTGAGGAACGATTCACGCGTGACCGGATTGCGCTGCGGGTCCGAGGTCGGTGAGGGCCTTGGGTCGCTTCTTCTTTGCGGGTTCGCCTGGAGTTCCTCGCTACGCAGATGGTCCCACCGAGACTCCGTCTGCGCTAGATCTTGAAGCATCGTTCGTTACCGGTTTCACCGGTCAAGTTGGCGCGACTACGCCCCGCGGTTGCAGGCGCCTCCACGTTCCCTGTGCCGTTGAGAGGCTCCCGAACGCGTTAGGGGCCGGGAGGCCCTTCGCGGATCGCTCCCGGCGCGGGAAGACGGATGGAAAGCGGTGGGCTACACAACGAGAAATCGTTCGACGATGTCTGCGAACAACATCCCGGCTCTGAAAGTTTCTGGCGCCACGGCCATCACGAACTCAGAGAGTACCGCCATCGTCGACGATGCGAGTGGCAGGGTTCGCGCGTACATGACACAGGGCCTTATCGACCCGGCGACGCGCCTGGACTTAGACTCGCCGCTGCCCCGACTCCGTGGGCCGCCCCCACAAACGCGATCGCGGTCACGCGCCCGGCCGCGCGGTCCACGAAGAAGGCTCTCACAAAGTAGATTCGTGTCCGAGGATCTCGTCGAGGATCTCGGTGGTGATGGGGTCGACTTCGACGGCCGAGACGACGTAGCTTGCGCGCGTGATCTGTTCGTTCGCGTGTCCGAGCAGGCGTGAAGCGAGTGTGATGCCGGCGGCGCGTTCTACCAGGGTGGCGACGGTGCGCCGGTACAGGTGGGTTGTGTACTCGTCGACGTCAACGTGGAGTCTGACCAAGTCGGTGTGGTTGTCGTCGACGAAGGTGCGCAGCAGGCGTTCATAGTTGCTCACGCTCATCGGCCGGCCGGTCTTCGTAGGAAACAGGTATGCCTCCTCTCCCGGCCCCGCCAATGCCAGCCGCCGTCTGACGGCGGCGGCAGCCATAGCAGGTAGCGCGATGCTTCGCCGTTGACGAGCACGTTTGGGAGCCTTCTTGCGGTGAAGGCCCTGCGACCTCGTGGAAACGATCGTCCCGTCCACCAACACCACCGGAGGGTCGGCCGTCATGTCCACATCGCATCTGCGCAACCCGAGGAGCTCACCGACGCGGGCAGAGGTGCCCAGCATGATGTCCATGCCGTCGATCAGTGCCCGGTAGTTCGGTCGCGGCCCGGCGTTGCGGGTAGATCGCCACTTCGTCATGAGGTCTCGGATGGCGTTGACCTGTGCGGCGGTGAGCGCGGACGTCTTTTTCTCCGGTGTGGGCAGTCGTTGCACGTCGCGGACCGGGTTGCGGGTCAGTGCTTCGTCACGCACGGCGTACCCGCACAGGAGGCTCATCACCGCGCGGGCCCTACGGGCCTTTGACACGGTCTGCTCTTCAAGGATGCGTTGCAGGATCCGGTCGCACCTGCCTACGGTGAGCTGATCGAATCGCACTCCCCCGCAGGCCGGGATCAGGATCATCCGCGCCGTCGTCTCGTAGGACTCGTACGTCGAGAATGTCAGGCTCCCCGCGTTCGCCCGCGCTTCCACCTGTGCAAGCCACAGCGGAACCGCGTCGGCGATCGTGCTGGATGGCGACAAGCCCGCCACGCCGCCGGTGCCCGTCTGCGCGGCCTGGCGTTTGATCTCCGCGATCGCGGCCTTCTCGGTGGCGGCGGTCGCCCACAGATCGCGCAGCGCGCCGGTGTCATCACGGGTGCGCGCCCTTGCCTGGAAGTTGCCACCGGGGAGGGGTTTCGTGGTGATCTTCCCGGTCTCGCCGGGAAGGATCTGCGGCCTAGCCATGTCGATGCGCCCGAGTCCACTCCGCGACGTCTACATCCGCGTAGCGGACGTGCCTGCCGAGCTTCGAGAACGGCGGCCCTACGTGATGCAGCCGCCAGTCCTCGAGCGTGCGCTCGGGCACCTGTAGCTTCTCCGCCACCTGGTGCTGGGTCAGGAAGTCCGGAACCACCGGTGAGATGTCGCTCATACCCAGAAGGTGCGCGCACCGCACCATGGACGACCCGTAATCGACTGGGCTCACCCGTACCTGCCGGTACCGTCGACGACGAACGCCATGCTCGGAGGGGTTTCTCGTGATCAATCTCGTGATTGACCCCGAAACCCCCCTCAGAACGAGGCTGGAGGAGGACTTATCTCCCGCGGAGTTCCGGGCGATTGTACTGCTGGGGTACCTGGACTCGAACCAAGAACAACTGAACCAGAATCAGCCGTGTTGCCAATTACACCATACCCCAAGAGGCTTTCGGGCTAACCCGTGCCGAGGGACTACATTACCCGAACCGGGCCCGGGGTCCAAACCCGCTCGGGACGCCTGGCGTGTCGCTTCGAGACTGCGCCGACGCTCGCGCACCGCTCCCCCGCTCCGAGATCGCGTGCAGCGCAGGCGGTCTCGGAGCGAAGGTGCGATGTCGCGGGTCAGCCGAGCTTCTCCACCAGCGCGGTGAGGCGGCGCAGCGACTCGGGCTTGCCGAGCAGCTCCATCGACTCGAACAGCGGCGGCGAGACGCGACGGCCGGTGATGGCCACACGCGGCGGGCCGTAGGCGACGCGAGGCTTGAGGCCCAGCTCGTCCACCAGCTTCGCGCTCAGCGCGCCCTGGATGGCCGCGGCCGCGAACGCGTCCTCCGGCACCTCCTCGAGGGCCGCGAGGCATGCCGTGAGCACCTCCGCCGCGTTGGCGGGAAGCCCGGAGAGCGCGTCCTCGGCGTACTCGATCTCGTTCGAGAACAGGAAGCCCAGGAGGCCCGGTGCGTCGCCGAGCAGCGGCAGACGCTCCTGGATGAGCGGCGCGGCCTGCGTGAGCAGCGCACGCTGGCCATCCGTCGGGATCTCGTCGACGAGGCCGGCCTCGGCGAGGTACGGCACGATCCGCTCGGCGAAGTCCTCGGGCGCGAGCATGCGGATGTGGTCGCCGTTGATCGACTCGGCCTTCTTCTGGTCGAAGCGGGCCGGGTTCGGGTTCACGGCCTCGATGTCGAAGGCGGCGACGAACTCCTCGAGTGAGAACACGTCGCGGTCGGGGCCGATCGACCATCCGAGAAGCGCGAGGTAGTTCAGCAGTCCCTCGGGGATCATGCCCTTCTCGCGCTGCAGGAAGAGGTCGGCGCGAGGGTCGCGCTTCGACAGCTTCTTCGTGCCGTCGCCGAGCACCAGCGGCATGTGGCCGAAGCGCGGGATGAAGGTGGTGACGTCGGCGTCGATGAGCGCACGGTAGAGCGAGAGCTGGCGCGCGGTCGACGGCATGAGGTCCTCGCCGCGGAGCACGTGGGTGATGCCCATGAGCGCGTCGTCGACGGGGTTCACGAACGTGTACAGCGGGATGCCGTTGGGTCGCACGATGACGAAGTCCGGGAAGGAGCCGGCCGGGAACGTCACCTCGCCGCGGATGAGGTCGACGTAGGTGAGGTCCTCGTCCGGCACCCGCAGGCGGAGCGCGGGCTGACGGCCCTCGGCGCGGAAGGCCGCCTTCTGCTCGTCGGTGAGGTCGCGGTCGAAGTTGTCGTAGCCGAGCTGCTTCGCGCGTCCGGCGGCCTCGTTGCGGGCGTCGATCTCCTCGGCGGTCGAGAAGCTCTCGTACACGAGCCCCGCGGCGAGCAGCTTGTCGAGCACCTCGCGGTAGATGTCGTGGCGCAGCGACTGCCGGTAGGGAGCGTGCGGGCCGCCGACCTCGACGCCCTCGTCCCAGTCGATCCGGAGCCAGCGCAGCGCGTCGAGGAGCTGCCGGTAGCTCTCCTCGCTGTCGCGGGCGGCGTCGGTGTCCTCGATGCGGAAGACGAGCTTGCCGCCGTGGTGGCGGGCGTAGGCCCAGTTGAACAGGGCGGTGCGGACGAGGCCGACGTGGGGCAGGCCGGTGGGCGACGGGCAGAAGCGCACGCGCACGTCAGCGCCGGTGGCGGTCGTGGTGCGGGGATCGGGAGCAGACATCCCGTCCATTCTAGGCGGCGCGTCAGCGACGACCGAGGGGCGACAGCAGCGTCGTGAGCGCGACGAGCGCGAGGCCGGTGAGCGCGAGGACGCCGTACCCCCACTGCCCGAGCACGAGCCCCGCCAGCACCGCGCCGACCGCGGCGGACGCCGTCATCAGCGTGTCGCTCATCCCCTGGCGCCGCGGCCGCGGCGCGAGCGGCGTGCTCTCGGTCAGCAGGGCGGCGCCGGAGACGGTCGACGCGCTCCACCCCAGGCCGAGGAGGAAGAGCGCCGCGACCACCGCCATCCGCTCGCCCGGCCACGTGCTGGCGATCAGCAGCGAGGTCGCGAGGACCGCCTGGCCGAGGAGCACGACACGCACCCGACCCCAGCGGTCGGCGAGCCATCCGAAGACCGGCGACAGGCCGTACATGCCCAGCACGTGCAGGGCGATGGTGATGCCGACGAGCAGGGTCACCGCCTCGGTCGCCCCGCCGTGCCCGGCGTGCCCCGCGTGCGCGAGGTGCTGGAGGTGGACCGGGGTCATCGCCATCACCGACGCCATGACGACGTGCGACGCCGCGACGGCGAGCATCGCGTAGCGGGCCGCGACGGGGCGATCGACGTCGGCGCCGGGCAGGGCGACGCGAGCGTCGTCGCGCGCGAGGCGCTGCGCGAGGAGCAGCGGGTCGGGCCGCAGGGCGATGAGGTACAGCGCGAGCGCCGCGGTCTGCGCGACGATCGAGAAGAGGTAGGCGCCGGTGAGGGGCGGCATGCCGACGACACGGCCGAGCGCCTCGCCGGGGGTCAGCAGCAGCGGACCGAGGACGCCGCCGACCGTCGTCGCCCAGACCACGACGCCGAGGTCGCGACCCCGATGCGCGCTCTCGGCGAGATCGGTCGCCGCGAACCGCGACTGCAGGTTGCCGGCGTTCCCTGCACCGATGAGGACGACCCCCACCAGCAGCAGCGGGAACACCCGCATCGCGGCGGCGGTGATGACGATCGCGATGCCGACGAGCGCGAAGAGGTTGCCGAGGGTGAGCGCGACGCGTCGCCCGCGCGCAGCCGCGAGACGGGCGAGGGGGATGGCGCAGAGCGCGGCCCCGAGGGTGACCGACGCGGTCGCGAATCCTGACAGCGACTCCTCGCCGGAGATGTCCGCAGCCAGCAGTGCGCCGAGCGACACCGTGGCGCCGAAAGCCACGCCGCCCAGCACCTGGCCCAGCGCGAGCACGCGCACGGTCCGATGCTGGACCTGCGCGCGCTCGAGCGCGGGGGCGGACACGTCAGGCGTCGCGCGCGGTGTTGCGGAGGATGCCGAGGCCGGGGATCTCGACCTCGATCGCGTCACCGGCCTCGAAGGGACCGACACCGGCGGGTGTCCCGGTGAGGATGACGTCGCCCGGCAGCAGCGTGAACGCCTCCGACACGTGCGCGATGATCGTCGGCACGTCGAAGATCATGTCGCTGAGCGGCGCCTCCTGCTTCACCTCGCCGTTGAGGCGCGTGACGAGCGAGCCGTTCGCGAGGTCGAACTCGGTCTCGATCGCCGGGCCGAGCGGGCAGAACGTGTCGAAGCCCTTCGCGCGCGACCACTGGCCATCCGTGCGCTGCAGGTCTCGAGCGGTGACGTCGTTGGCGATCGTATAGCCGAAGACGACGCTCAGCGCGTCTTCGACGGCGACGTTCTTCGCGATGCGGCCGATCACGATGGCCAGCTCGCCCTCGAACTGCGTGTCGGAGCTGAGCGCCGGGCGCACGATGGCGTCGCCGGGGCCGATCACCGACGTGTTCGGCTTGAGGAAGAGGAGCGGCTCGTCGGGCACGTCGTTGCCGAGCTCCGCCGCGTGGTCGCGGTAGTTGCGGCCGACCGCGACGACCTTCGAGCGCGGGATGACCGGGGCGAGCAGCGTGACCTCCGAGACGGGCACGCGCGCGCCCGTCGTCTCGAATCCCGCGAAGAGCGGATCGCCCGCGAGGACGACCAGCTCGGACCCGTCGAGGATGCCGTACGTGATGGCTTGGTTGTGGCTGAACCGGGCGATCTTCACGCGGCCAGCCTATCCGCCGACGGGTCCGAGCTCGCGATCAGGCGTCGAGCCGGCGCAGCCAGCCCTTCGTGTCCTCACGACGGCCGTACTGGATGTCGGTGAGCTCCTCGCGCAGCGAGAGCGCGAGCTCGCCCAGCGGCTGGGCGTCTTCGAAGCCCTCGCCCTTCAGCGTGCCGATGGGCGTCACCACAGCGGCCGTGCCGCACGCGAACACCTCGACGATGTCACCGGAGGCGACGCCCTCGCGCCACTCCGCCAGCGAGACACCGCGCCGCTCGACCCGGTGACCGCGGTCGGCCGCGAGCTCCAGCAGCGAGTTGCGCGTGATGCCGTCGAGGATGCTCTCGGAGGCGGGCGTCACGAGCGTGCCGTCCTTCTTGACGAAGACGATGTTCATGCCGCCGAGCTCCTCGACGTTGCCGTCGGAGTCGAGGAAGACGACCTGGTCGCAGCCCTTCTCGTACGCCTCCGACTGCGGCAGCAGGCTCGACGCGTAGTTGCCGCCCGTCTTCGCCGCTCCCGTGCCGCCCTTCGCGGCGCGGGCGTAGTTCTCGCTCAGCCAGATCGACACCGGCTTCACGCCGCCGGTGAAGTACGAGCCGGCCGGGCTCGCGATGAGGTAGTACGCGTACTTGTGCGCGGGTCGCACGCCGAGGAAGGCCTCCTTGGCGAACATGAACGGGCGCAGGTAGAGGGTCTGCCCCTCCTTCTCGGGCACCCACGCGCCATCGACGGCGATGAGCTCCTCGAGCGACTGCAGGAAGTGCTCGACCGGCAGCTCGGGCATCGCGAGACGACGCGCGCTGCGCTGCAGGCGCTTGCCGTTCTCCTCCGGGCGGAACGTGTAGATCCCGCCGTCGGCGTGGCGGTACGCCTTGAGCCCTTCGAAGACCTCCTGCGCGTAGTGCAGCACGGCCGCGGCCGGCGACAGGCTGATCGGGCCGTAGGGCTGCACACGCGGGCGGTGCCATCCGCCCTTCTCCGACCAGCAGATGTCGACCATGTGATCGGTGAAGATCGTGCCGAAGCCGGGATCCTCGAGCATCTCGGCCCGCTGAGCGGGCGAGACGGCGGCGAGGTTCTTGGTGACGGCGAAGTCGAGGGGCGGAAGCGGAGCGTCGGTCATGAGTGTTTCCTGTCTGCGCCGGAGGCGTCGGTCGGGTTCAGGCCTGCAGTCGGGCGGTGATCGCGTCGCCGATCTCGGCGGTGGTGCGACCCGACCCGGTGCGGGAGGCGATGTCGTCCTCGATCGCGCGCGATACGCGAGCGGCCTCGTCCTGCAGACCGAGGTGGTCGAGCAGGAGGGCGACGGATCCGATCGCCGCGGTGGGGTCGGCCTGCTGGGTGCCCGCGATGTCGGGAGCGGAGCCGTGGACGGGCTCGAACATCGAGGGGAAGTCGCCGTCGGGGTTGATGTTGCCCGAGGCTGCGAGTCCGATGCCACCGGTGACGGCGCCGGCCAGGTCTGTGAGAATGTCGCCGAAGAGGTTGTCGGTGACGATGACGTCGAAGCGACCCGGGTTCGTGACCAGGAAGATCGTCGCGGCGTCGACGTGCAGATAGTCTACGGCCACCTCCGGATGCTCCTGCGCGACGGCGTCGACGATGCGCTGCCACAGCGAGCCCGCGTTCACGAGCACGTTGGTCTTGTGCACGAGGGTCAACCTGCCGCGACGGCGCTCGGCCAGGTCGAACGCGTAGCGGACGACGCGCTCGACACCGTACGCCGTGTTGACGCTGACCTCGTTCGCGATCTCCTGCGGCGTGCCTCGGCGGATGGCCCCGCCGTTCCCGACGTAGGGGCCCTCGGTGCCCTCGCGGACGACGACGAAGTCGACGTCTCCGGGCTCGGCGAGCGGGCCGGACTGACCGGGGTACAAGCGCGACGGACGCAGGTTCACGTAGTGGTCGAGGGCGAAGCGCAGCTTCAGCAGCAGGCCGCGTTCGATGTTCGCGTCCTTCAGGCGCGGGTCCCCCGGCTTGCCGCCGACCGCGCCGAGGAGGATGGCGTCGTGCTCGGCGATAGCCGCGAGATCCTCGTTGGTGAGGGTGTCGCCGGTCTCGAGGAAGCGGCCGGCGCCGAGGGAGAAGCGCGTCTTGTCGAAGGTCACATCGCTGTCCGCGGTGACGGCGTCGAGCACCTTCTCGGCCTCCGCGACGACCTCGGGCCCGATGCCGTCACCCGGGATGACGGCCAGTTTCACGACGCGCGACATTGCTCTCCTTCGGATCTCGATTCGCGCCGAGGCCCGACATCAGTGCGTCGCGCTCTCCCGGCGTCCTCCCAGGGTAATCGCCGCGACGACCATCGCGATCACGACGAGGCCCGCGCCGATGAGGGACGTCGCGGTCACTCCCCCGTCGAATGCGGCGGCCGCGGCGTCGCGGAGCGCCTGCCCGGTCGGACCGCCGAGCGCATCCGCCGCGTTCATCGCACCCGCGAGCGTCTCCTCCGCGTGGCCCGCGAGCTCGGCGGGCACGCCGTCCGGAACGACGAGGTGCGTCCGGTACCACCACGTGAGGATGCCGCCGAGCACCGACGTGCCCAGCACCGCGCCGAGCTCGTAGGCGGTCTCGGAGACTGCGCTGGCGGCCCCCGCCTTCGCGGCGGGGGCGTTCGCGAGGATGAGCTCCCCCGACACGGTCTCGGCCGCACCGACACCGGCGCCGAGCAGTGCGAAGCCGAGGACGAGCATGCCGACATCGTGCGCGCCGACGAAGGCGACGATGAGATAGGCCGCCACCGAGAGCACGAGAGCGCACGGGATGACGATCGACGCCCGCACGCGGCGCGCGATGGGGGTCACGATGAACCCGCCGGCGATGGAGGTGAGCGCCCCGGGCAGCAGCGCGAGGCCCGCGACCATCGGGCTCAGCCCGACGATCATCTGCAGGTGCTGCGAGACGAAGTACAGGAAGCCCACGATCGCGATGACGCTGAGGAGGTTCACGCCGAGTGACCCGCTGAACCCCGCGCGACGGAAGAGCGACATGTCGAGCATGGGATGGGCCATCCGCAGCTGACGACGCACGAACAGCCATCCGAAGATCGCGCCGACGACCACCGGCAGCCCGCCGGCGACGCCGTGGACGGCGACCTCCTTGATCCCGTAGGCGACGGGGCCGAGCGCGAGCATCGACAGGAGGATGCTCCAGCCGTCGATCGCGCCGGGGTGCGGATCGCGGCTCTCGGTCACGAAGATCGGGGCCAGCACGAGCATGAGGACGAGCATCGGGACCGCGAGGAGGAAGACGCTCTGCCACGGGAAGTGCTCCATGAGGAACCCGCCGACGATGGGGCCGAGCGCGCCGCCGGCCGAGAACATCCCCGCCCATACGGCGACCGCGATGCGCCGCTGGTTGCGCTCGGGGAAGATCGAGCGCAGCAGCGACATCGTCGAGGGCATCAGGGTCGCGCCGAACAGGCCCATGGCCGCACGTGCCGCGATGAGCCAGCCCGCGGTGGGCGCGAACACGGCGAGCACCGAGACGATCGTGAATCCGACCGCGCCGGTGAGGAGCAGCCGGCGCCGTCCGAATCGGTCGCCGAAGGAGCCCATCGTCACGAGGAGCCCCGCGAGCACGAGCGAGTAGGCGTCGATGATCCACAGCTGCTCGGCGCTCGTGGGCTCGAGGTCCTGCGCGATCGCCGGCAGCGCGAAGTTCAGGATGGTGTTGTCAATCGACACCAGCAGCACCGGGAGCATGAGCACCGCCAGCGCGGCCCAGGCGCGCCATCCTGCTCGCTGCGTCGATGAGGTCTCGATCGTCCCCGTGGTCATCTCGTCCGTCCCGCCATCCGATTTCTATACCGTCCAGATGGTACAGTAATAGCCATGGCTGGGCATACACCGGGCGGATGGCCCTGGGCTGGGGGGACGAGGTGAGCCGCCCCCCGCGGGCGCGCGACAAGGTCCTCGACGCCTTCGAGGACGTGCTGCGGGAGGACGGCGAGCGGGCCGCGACCCTCGAGAACGTCGCCCGCCGCGCGGGCGTCTCGAAGGGCGGGCTGCTCTACCACTTCCGCACACGGGACGCGCTCGACGTCGGCCTGTTGGAGCGCATGCAGGGTCTCGCCGCCGCCGACCTCGAGACCATGGCCGCGGCGCCCGAGGGGCCCGTGCACTACTTCCTCGCGACGTCGGGGCACGTCGGCAGCCCGTTCGACCGGGCGATCCTCGCCGTCAGCCGGCTCGCGCACGGCGGCAACGTGCCCGCCCGCACAGCGTTGACGGAGCTGCGCACGATGTGGGCCGAGGCCATCCGCCCGCACGTGCGCGACGAGGCCGCCCTCGACCTCGTGCTGCTCGTCAGCGACGGGCTCTACATCAACACGGCATCGCTGAACGACGTGCCGGGGCCGGTGCCTACAGGTGCCGCCCTCGAGGCGCTGATCCAGCTCGTGGAGGGCGCGACGCGCGAGTGACGCGCGGGCGGATCCGCGCGCTTGCGGGGTCGGTGGTGCGGAACTCGCGGCATCCGGGCTCAAAGCGCGAGAACGGCACCACCGAATTCGCGCGCGCCGCGCTCGGTGGTGCGGAACTCGCAGATTCGCGACTGAAAGCGCGACAACGGCACGGCCGAACCGGCAGACGCCGGATTCCGTGGTGCGCAACTCCCGCCATCCTGCCCGTAACGCGCGAACGGCACCGCCGAAGCAACCAGCCCGAACGCGACGAAGCCCTCGCCGAGGCGAGGGCTTCGTCGCGAGGAGGATCAGGCCTCGACGACCTCGATCTGCCGGATGACCGACGCCTCGATGGCGGCGCCCACCTCGGCGAGCAGCTCCTCGGGCACGCGGGAGTCGACCGTGAGCACCGACAGCGCCTGACCGCCGGCCTCGCGGCGCGCGATCTGCATGCCGGCGATGTTGATGCCGGCCTCGCCGAACTTCTGGCCGTAGACGGCGACGATGCCCGGGCGGTCGGTGTAGAGCATGACGATGTGGTGCTGGTCGATCGGCACCTCGATCTCGTGCCCGTTGATGCCGACGATCTTCTGGATCATGCGGGTGCCGGCGAGCGTGCCGGCGACCGTGAGCACGGTGCCGTCGGAGAGGGCGCCGCGGAGCGTCGTGAGGTTGCGGTATTCCGGGCTGTCCTTCTCGACGATGAGGCGCGTCTCGATGCCGCGCTGCTCGGCGAACAGCGGCGCGTTGACGTACGAGACGTTCTCGCTCACGACGTTCGACAGGATGCCCTTGAGCGCCGCGAGGCGGTAGACGCTCACGTCGTAGTCGGCGAGCTCGCCGCGCACCTCGATGTCGAGGCTCGTGACCGCGGAGGTCGCGAGGCCGCTGAAGACCTGCCCGAGCTTCTCGACGAGCGCGATGCCCGGGCGCACGAACGGGTCGATGACGCCGCCGGCGACGTTCACCGCGTCGGGCACGAGGTCGCCCTCGAGCGCGAGCTTCACGGACCGGGCGACGGAGACGCCGGCCTTCTCCTGCGCCTCGGCGGTCGAGGCGCCGAGGTGCGGCGTGACGACCACGTTCGGCAGCGCCGTGAGCGTGGTGTCGGCGGGCGGCTCGCTCGTGAAGACGTCGAGGCCGGCGCCGGCGATCTCCCCCGCGACGAGCGCGTCGTAGAGCGCGTCCTCGTCGATGAGCCCGCCGCGTGCGACGTTGATGACGTACGAGGTCGGCTTCATCGCCTTGAGCTGCTCGGCGCCGATCATGCCGGTGGTCTCCGGCGTCTTCGGCATGTGGATCGTGAGGAAGTCGGCCTGCGCGACGAGCTCGTCGAGGCTGAGGAGCTCCACGCCCAGCTGCTGCGCACGCGCGCTCGTGACGTACGGGTCGAAGGCGACCACGCGCATCCCGAAGCCCTGCATGCGGGCGGCGACGAGCGCGCCGATGCGGCCGAGGCCGACGACGCCGAGGGTCTTCTCGAAGAGCTCGAGACCCGTGTACTTGCTGCGCTTCCACTCGCCCGCACCCAGCGAGGCGCGCGCGGCGGGGATGTGGCGAGCGAGGCTGAGGATGTGACCGCAGGTGAGCTCCGCCGCCGAGATGATGTTCGACGTCGGGGCGTTGACGACCATGACGCCCGCGGTGGTGGCGGCCTTGATGTCGACGTTGTCGAGGCCGACGCCGGCGCGGGCCACGACCTTCAGGTTCGGCGCGTGGCGGAGGGCCTCCTCATCGACCTTCGTGGCCGAGCGAATGAGGATGGCGTCGGCCGCGGAGAGCGCGTCGAAGAGCGCCGGGCGGTCGGTGCCGTCCACATGACGCACATCGAAGTCGGGGCCGAGCGCCTCGATCGTTGCGGGAGAGAGTTCTTCGGCGATGAGCACGACGGGCTTCGGCACGGATGGATCCTTCGATGCGTTTGTGCGCGGGCGCGCGGGAGCGGGAAGACGCGCCACACGCCGTGGGGGCGCGACGGCGACCACTCTAGCGGAGCGGCGGAGGGCCGCCGTGCCGCGGCGTCACGCGACGACTCCGACGCGGCGCCTCAGAAGAGGTTGGAGGGGTTGGCCGTGAAGGCCTGCATGTCGAGCCAGAACACCGCGGTGAGCGCGAGCCCCGCCAGCAGCGACACCGACAGCCAGAGCGCGCCGCGCGTGCGGCCGAGCCCGAAGGCGACCGCGAAGGCGGCGATCGGCACCAGCACGGCGAGGATCAGCACGACCCACGCGATCGCCGACAGCGAGATGTCCTGCGCGGAGGTGGCCTGCACGAGCGTCACGAGGTAGGTGACGGCGCTCCACACGGCGTAGGCGTAGAGCAGGGCGAAGAGGCCGGCGATGACGGCGACGACCCACCCGGGAGTCCGGCGCCTCGGCACGCTCGAGGTCACTGCCCCACCACCCCCACCATCACGAACGGCCACGGCACGAGCAGCACGATCCCCGCGGCGAGCCACGCGAACCGCTTCCACTGCGCGACCCGGCGGGTGCCGAGCCAGGTCACGAGGAACCACAGCAGCGGCGCGGCGATCGCCAGCACCATGCTGCCCTGGAACATGAAGTCGGCGACGGCGTCCGTGCTCTGCTCGATGCGCTCGCGCAGGCGCGTGGCGCCGAGGTACCAGCCGACCGTCCACAGCAGCAGCACGCCGCCCATGACGCCGAGCGTGACGAGCGCGACGCTGCCGAGCGGGGGCGCAGCGGTGTCCGCACCGACGCCATGCGCTTCGTCGTCCGCCGAGCGCACGCGCTCGTGTCCGCGACCGACCGCCCGCCAGCCCTTCGGCAGGGTCGAGCCGTCGCCATCCGCCTGCTCGTCGGGCGTCGTGGCGTCGCCGCTCGGGTCGAGCGTCGGGTCGTCGTCACCGTCCCAGCTGAGGGCGTCGTCTTCGCGGGAGGCCATATCGCCAGGGTACAAGCTCAGCCGGCTCAGTCCTCGATCTTGCGCTTGCGCCAGCGGATGCCGGCGTTGATGAGGCCGTCGATGTCGCCGTCGAAGACGGAGGCGGGGTTACCGACCTCGAAACCGGTGCGCAGGTCCTTCACGAGCTGCTGGCCGTAGAGGAAGTACGAGCGGATCTGGTCGCCCCAGCTCGCGGTGATGTTGCCCGCGAGCTCCTTCTTCTTCGCCGCCTCCTCCTCCCGCTGCAGCAGGAGCAGGCGGGTCTGCAGCACCCGCATGGCCGCGGCGCGGTTCTGGATCTGCGACTTCTCGTTCTGCATCGACACGACGATGCCGGTTGGGAGGTGCGTGAGGCGGACGGCGGAGTCGGTCGTGTTGACGGACTGCCCGCCGGGGCCGGACGAGCGGAAGACGTCGACGCGGATGTCGTTCTCCGGGATCTCGACCTCCTGCGCCTCCTCCATGAGCGGGATGACCTCGACGGCGGCGAAGCTCGTCTGGCGCTTGTCGGCCGAGCCGAACGGGCTGATGCGCGCGAGGCGGTGCGTGCCGGCCTCCACCGAGAGCACGCCGTAGGCGTAGGGCGCGTCGATCTCGAACGTCGCCGACTTGATGCCGGCGCCCTCCGCGTAGGAGGTGTCCATGACCTTCACGGGGTACTTGTTGCGCTCGGCCCAGCGCAGGTACATGCGCATGAGCATCTCGGCGAAGTCGGTCGCGTCGTCGCCGCCGGCGCCCGAGCGGATGGTGACCACGGCGGAGCGCTCGTCGTACTCGCCGTCCAGCAGCGTCTTCACCTCGAGGTCGCCGATGACGCGCTCGAGATCCGTGATCTCCTTGCGGGCCTCCGCGACCGAGTCCTCGTCGCCCATCTCGTTGGCGAGCTCGACGAGCACCTCGAGGTCGTCGAGGCGACGCTCGACGGCCTGGATGCGCGCGAGCTCCGACTGGCGGTGGCTCAGAGCACTGGTGACGCGCTGCGCATTCGCGGTGTCATCCCACAGGCCGGGCTCGGAGGCCTCCTGCTCGAGACGCGCGATGTCGGCGCGGACACCGTCGACGTCGACCACCTCTCGGATGTTCGCGAACGTGGTGCGCAGCGCCTGGATCTCGGCGGAAGGATCGAACTCAAGCATGACGCTTCAGCCTAGCCTGCTCGGGATACCGTGGGAGCCGATGTCCTCCTCGCAGACCGCCTCGTTCGATCCGATTCGCCGCTACGGATTCATGGTCTACGGGCCGACGGCGCTGTACTCGCTGGGGCAGGGCGCCATCCTCCCGCTCCTTCCCGCCCTCGCCACGGACCTCGGCGCGAGCCTGCCCGCGGCCGCCCTCATCTCCGCGGCGATCGTCATCGGGCAGCTGGCCGGCAACATCCCGGCCGGATGGCTGGTGTCGCGTCTCGGGGAACGCCGGACGATGATCATCGCCGCTCTCGCCTCGCTGATCGGCATCGCAGGGATGCTCGTGGCCACGAACATCGCCGTCCTCGGTTTGTCGGTGCTGCTGGAGGGCTTCTTCGCGGCGTCGTTCGCGGTGGCGCGGCACACGTTCATGACCACCCGCGTGCCGTACACGCACCGAGCGCGCGCACTGGCGCTCGTCGGTGGCTCCTTCCGACTCGGCGGCTTCACCGGCCCCTTCGTGGCGGCGGGCCTGCTCGCGCTCTTCGGCGATGAGCACGCATCGGTGTGGTTCTTCGCCGCGTGCCTCGTCGGCGTCGCCGCTCTCGTCGCCTTCGGACCGGACCCCGAGGAGAAGGCCCGCATCGCCGACCGGATGGCCGAGCCTCGCGTCGCCGAGGAGGCGGCGGACCCCGTCGCGGAGGAGGACACCGGCGAACCCGTGTCGGCGCCGGTGACCGAGCGCATCGGCGTCTTCCGGACCATGCACCGCCACCGTGCGCTGCTCGCGCGGCTCGGCACGACCGCCGCGTCGCTCGCCGCCGTGCGCTCGGCCCGGCAGGCCGTGCTCCCGCTGTGGGGCGTCTCGATCGGACTCGACTCGCAGACCATCGCGCTCGTCGTCGGCGTCGCCGGAGCGGCGGAGTTCTCTCTCTTCTACGCGAGCGGGCAGATCATGGACCGGCACGGCCGGCTCTGGGCGGTCATCCCCGCGCTCCTCCTCATGGGCGCCGGCTTCGGCGGGCTCGCGTTCACGCACGACGTCGACCACACCGCGCTGTGGTTCGGCGCCCTGGCGGTCGTCATCGGCGTCGGCAACGGCCTGTCGTCGGGCATCCTCATGACCCTCGCCGCCGACGTCGCCCCACCGAAGGACCCCGCGCCGTTCCTGGGCGCCTGGCGGACGCTGACGGACGGCGGCGCCGCGCTCACGCCGCTGCTCGTCTCGGGCATCACCGCCGCCGCGTCCCTGCCCGTGGCCTGCGGCCTCGTCGGCGTCGTCGCACTCGCCGGCGCGGGCGCCTTCCTCCGCTACGTGCCGCGCTACGCGCCCCGGCGCTGACGCAGCCGGCCTGCTGCCCGTCGGGGCCAGTCAGTTGAGCGCGGTGCGGCTGGTGGCGGTCGCCTGCAGCGGGACACCGGATAGCACGAAGGCGCTGACGAAGGGCGCCCGCCAGGTGATCGACACGGTGACCCGTGCCGACAGGCCATCGGGCGTCCCCGCCGAGACGAGCACCGGATCGCCCGGCATCGCCGCCACGACCGCCTCCGCCTGAGCGCGCACCGACGCATCGTCGAGCACCGCGCGCGCGGCCTCTCCGTCGACGACGAGCGTGAAGCCATCCGCCCCGGCCAACGCGGCGGCGTCGGCGACGGCGTCGAGGCGCTTCTGCGCGAGGTGGAGGGACGTGGCGCTGGCGGACACGACGATGAGCGCGATGGCGAGCACCGCGTAGGCGATCGTGAGCGGCAGGACGCTCCCCCGCTCATCGCGCAGGAGCGTCACGGCGCACTCCAGAAGCGCGACACCTTCTGCACCGAAGCCGCCTCCACGGGCACGCTCGTGAGACGGTCGAGGCCCAGCACCGGCGGGACGAGCGGGAGAGGCACCGTCGCCCCGACGGTGACGATCACCGATGCCCCGGCTCGCGGGCACTCGCCGGCGGGGACGCACGAGAGGGAGACCTCCAGCGCGTCGCCGTCCAGGCCGTACTCGGCCGCGACCGCGTCGATCACCCGCGGCAGCGCTTCCGCCGCCTGCTGATCGGCGCCCGTCCGCGCGACGGCGTGAGCCGCGTGCCGAGCCGCGGCCTCCACGCCGAGGGATCCCTCCTGGACGGCACTCAGCGCGACGACGAGGTAGGCCAGCGGCACCAGCAGCACGAGACCGGCGACGAGGAACTCGAGGGCGGCCGACCCGCTCTCGTCACGCAGGCCCCGAATCGCCTCACTCCAGGCCTTCGACCGGGGCACGAGCGCTCACCTCCAGCGTGCCGGGCAGGCCGACGAACCCGATGACCGGCGTCGCGGACCGCACCCTGACGACGAGCGCGTCGCCCTCGCGCGAGACGACGACATCGCGCGCGTACTCGGGGCCGACGGATCGCTCGATGAGCGTCCGCGTGCGCTCCGCGCCGCCGGCGGGCCCCACATCCGCGAGGGCGGCGTGGTACGCGCCCTCGACTGCTGCGTCGTGCAGCACGTTGCGGACGTGGACTGCGAGCCCCAGCTGCACGACGGCGAGGGTGAGCGCGGTGAGGAGCGCCGCGACGAGGACGAACTCGGCCGTGCCGGAGCCGCGTTCGTCGTCGCGCAGGCCCGGCGTCGGCATCTCAGATCCCGTTGACGCTGCTGATCGCGCGCTCGAACAGGCCCGTCAGTGCTGGGCCGGCGAGCGCCCAGATCAGGACGACCAAACCGGCGGACATTAACGTGATCAGGACCCATCCCGGGACGTCGCCGCGTTCATCATCGGCGACGTCGCGGATGACGTCGCCCCAGGCGGTGCGGGTGCGGACGAGGAGGTCGTGCAGTGCCGTGGTGCTCATGGCGGTTCCTTTCTGGGTCGCTCAGCCGAAGCCGAGGCGGAGCATGACGATGCCGGGGAAGACGGCGAACAGAACGCTGAGGGGCAACAACCCGAAGACGAGAGGGAGGAGCATGAGGATCTCCTTGCGCCCCGCCTGCTCGATGAGCCCGCGCTTTGCCTCCTCGCGCGCGTCGGCCGCCTGCGCCTGCAGGGTCTGGGCGAGCGGGGAGCCGCGCTCGATGGCGGCGACGACGTGCTCGACCGCGCGCCCGAGCGCAGGCACCGGGAGTCTCCGCGCCATGGCCACCAGCGCGTCCGGCAGCGTGGATCCCGTCCGCACGTCGAGGACGACCGAGCGCAGCTCGGCGGTGAGCTCCCCCGAGCCGAGAGCCGCGACCCGGCCGATGCTGTCGAAGATCCCCTCTCCGGCCGCAAGGCACAGGGCGAGGAACTCGAGGACCGTCGGCAGCTCCTCGGCGACCCGCGCCATCCGGGATCGCGCTCGCGCGGTGAGGAGGAGATCGGCCCCGATGGCGCCCGCTGCAGCGCACACCAGCGGGAGCGCGAACGAGGGGGCCGAGAGCGACCCACCCAGCGCGACGACGATGACGGCGAGACCGCCGGCGACGAGGCCGACGAGGGTCGCCGCCAGCTGCTGCCCGCGGAAGGCTCCGACGTCGACCGGGCGCCCGGCCTGTGCGAGGCGGCGCGCGATGCCCTCGTTCCCGCCGAGCACGGCGGCGAGACGCCGCTGAGCCGCCGCCCACAGCGCGCGGAATCCGCCCGCGATCGCGGCGCCGGGATCGGCCACGCCCGTCCAGGCTGTGGTCCCGGCCGGACCGGTGATGTCGCGCAGATACGGCGCGATACGACGCGCGAGGCTCGGCGCGCTCCATCGCGGGGTGAGCATGAAGAGGGCCCACACACCGGTTCCGAGCGCGCCGCCCAGCAGCAGCGCGAGGGCAGCGTCCGTGGCCCAGATCACGCGAACCACCTCCGCGGCTCCGGCAGGCGGCCGATCCGCAGCATCACGCGGAAGGCCACGAGCGAGACGACCGCGCCGGCGAGGAGGAGCGCGTTCCCCTCCGGGCTCGCATACGCCGCCGCCCCCTCCGGCCGCATCGCGAGAAGCGCGACGATCACCCACGGCGCACCGGCGCCGAGGATGGCCGCGCCGCGCGTCCAGGACTGGCGGGACTCGACCTCTGCGCGCAGCGCGGCGTCCGCGCGCACGGACGCCGAGAGCGCACGCAGCACCGGGGTCAGCTCGGTTCCGCCGACCTGGCGCGCCATGCGCAGCGTCTCCACGATGCGATCCGCCATCGGGTCGGCGAGCGCGGTCTTCAGGCGGTCGGCGCTGGAGTCGAAGTGGCCGGAGGCCGCCATATCGCGCTCGAATGCGGCGAAGGCCCCCCGGAGGGGCGCCGGCGCCGACCAGGCGAGGGACGAGATGGCGTCGGGCAGCGACATGCCGGCCCGGACGGAGGCGATGAGGAGGTCGCAGACATCGGGCCAGAGCGTCCGTCTGCTCCGCACGAGACGCACCGCACGCGAACGCAGCCACAGCAGGGGCGCGGCGGCGCCCGCACCGGCCGCCAGCAGCGCGAGGACGACCACCGAGGTGGCGAGCCAGACCGCCGCGGCCGCGGCGAGCGCCGCCGCCGCGCAGAGCGCACCGAGGACGCGCGAGGGGATGTGCGCGAGTCCCGCCGATTCCAGCAGCGCGGACAGCGCGGTCGGTCGTGTGCGGACGACGCGCTCGCGCACCGGCCAGAGCCACGGCGCCAGCGCGAGGAGCACCCCGGCGGCGAGCGCGGCGCCGAGGAGGAGGGTCACCGCCATCGCTCCCCCGTCCGGAAGAGCGTGCGCGTCTCCGGCACGCCATCGTCCACGCGCCCCGTCGGAGCGATGATCTCCTGCACTCGGCGGCGTCCGTCCTCCGCGCGCTGGCAGTGCACGACGAGATCCACGCTCGCGGCGATCGCGGGCACCACGAACTCGCGCCCGATGTTCCGTCCCGCCAGGAGCGGCAGCGCGGCGAGCTTCCCCAGCGCATCGAAGGCGGAGTTGGCGTGGATCGTGGCTGCTCCCGGGATGCCGGTGTTGAGCGCGAGGAGGAGGTCCAGCGCCTCGGCGTCGCGCACCTCGCCCACGACGATGCGGTCGGGGCGCATCCGCAGCGCCTCCTTCACCAGGCGGCGGAGCGTGATCTCGCCCGTGCCCTCCAGGCTCGGCTGGCGCCCCTGGAGCGCGACGAGATCGGGCGCATCCACGCCCAGCTCGAACGTCTCCTCGACCGTCACGATCCGGTGCGAGGGCGGGCAGGCCGCGATGAGCGCGCCGAGGAGCGTGGTCTTGCCCGCATGCGTGGCGCCGGACACCAGCACGCTGCGCCCGTGTCGCATCGCGTCACGGAGCAGCGCGGCGGCCTCCGGCGCCAGCGATCCGATCTCCTCCAGCTGCTCCAGGCTCCGCACGTGCGGCAGGAACTTGCGGATGTTCACGGCCCAGTGACGCCGCGCGATGCCGCCCAGGACCACATGCAGACGCGAGCCGTCGGGGAGCGCCGCGTCGACGAACGGCTGCGACAGGTCGATGCGCCGGCCCGTCGCATGGAGCATCCGCTCCACGAGGTCGCGCACGGCGGAATCGGTGAGCGCCAGCGGGAGGCGCTCGGAGACCCCGTCTCGCGCGACGAAGATCTTGTCCGGTGCGTTGATCCAGAGCTCCTCCACGGACGGGTCGTCGAGATGCTCCTGCAGCGGGCCGTATCCGGTGACCGCCGCGAGCACCTCGCGCACGGCCGCCTGCTCGTCGTCGACCGGTGCCAGTCCGCGTGCCAGGGCGAAGTCGTTGTGCCGACGCACCTCCGCCTGCGCGATCCGGCGCACGGCGTCGGGCACCCGCGAGGGATCGGTCTGGTCGGCTCTCAGCCGGTCCCGGACTCGCTCGGCGACGACGCTCATGACGGGGGTCACCCGGCCATCCTCACTCAACCGGCGAAACAGCCCCGGAACTTATCCACAGGCGCCGCCAGCGGCTAGGCGGCGCGGGCGCGGGCCATCCGCTGCACCGTGCGCACCACCCCGCGCAGCGGCACGCCCACCACACCCGCGAGCACACCCGAGGGCGAGCGGTCGAGCGGGCCGAGCACCTGCTTCCGCTCCCACGCATCGCGCAGCATCCCGCCTCGCCGAGACCAGGAAGCTCGGGGCGGAAGCACCCCCGCCCGCCGCAGGCCGACGAGCTCAGCGAGCTGCTCGCGCCAGTCGTCATCGCCCGCCGAGTGCAGGTAGTTGTCGATCCGCCAGCGCGGTTCGGCATGGCGGAACCGGCGCGCGACCACATCGTCCTCGTCGCCGAGGAGCCCGCTGCCCGCGAAGACGAGATTGATCATCTCCGCCGACACCCCGAAGGTGTCGAGGGCGAGCACCGGGATCTCTCGCGCGACCGCCTCGATCGCGGCGGTCGAGCTCACCGTCAGCAGCCCCTCGGCCTCGTCGAGGGCCTCCGCCATCGGCGCGGTCGAGAGCACGACGTTCGGCGGCAGCACCCCGAGGGCGGCGAGCAGGTCGGGGTACGCGTCGGTCTCGTCGTGCGTCTGCCGTTCCCCCGCGGTGGCGCGCAGCTTCACGACGACCCGGCGCTCGGGATGGGCCTCGGCGGCCCGCACGAGGAGACGCGCGACCCGCTCACGGTCACCGCGCTCGCGTGGGACGACGGCCTGCGCGGCGAAGACGAGATCGGTGCCCCCGTGTCCTGCGCGCTCGTCGCCACCCCCCTGCAGAAACGGCAGCGTCGCCAGCGCGAAGCGCTGCGTCACCGCGTCGCCGTGCTCCGCGGCGAGAGCGGCGAACTCCCGCCGCTCCCGGTGCGAGTGCAGCACGAGCAGGTCGCACTGCGCGCGGTAGACGAGCGCCTTGCGGGTGGCGGGGATGGCGATGCCGGGCAGTCCCGAGACGATCACCGGCCGCGGGTGCAGCTCCGCGACCTCGCGGGCGAGCACCCGGACCACGGGGCCGCGCGCGGCGAGGAGGACGGCCGCGGGCGGATCGGCCCGCAGGCGCTCGAGCAGGCCCGAGAGGTTCCTCCGGGTGACCGCCTCCTCCGGCACACCGCTGCCGCAAAGCGCCGCTCGCTGCTGAGCGGGGCTGGCGACGAGCGGCGTCTCCAGCACGACGAGCTCCGGGCGCCATCCGTCCCCGGCTGATCCGAGCGTCGCCGCTGCCCACTTCACGTAGGAGTCGGAGTCGGCGACGGCGAGGAGGCGCGGGCGACGGTCCCGCGTCACGTCGTGACGCGACGCAGCTTCGCCATCGGCGCGAGCTCGCCCTCGTATACGCGCTTGACCCCGTCCCCGAGGGCCGCCTCGATGACGCGGATGTCCCGGACAAGATGCTGCAGGCCCGCCGGCTCGAGGGATGCGGCGTGGTCCGAGCCCCACATCGTGCGATCGAGGGTGACGTGGCGCTCGACGGCCACCGCTCCGAGGGCGACGGCCGCCAGCGACACCTGCAGGCCGCGCTCGTGCCCCGAGTAGCCCACGGGCACGCCGGGGTACCGGTCGCGAAGCGAGGGGATCATGCGGAGGTTCGCCTCCTCCGGCTCCATCGGGTACGTCGAGGTCGCGTGCATGAGGAGCAGCCGGTCGGTGCCGAGCACCTCGATCGCGGCGTCGATCTGCTCGGTCGTCGACATGCCGGTGGAGAGGATGACCGTCTTGCCCGTGTCGCGGAGTGCGCGGAGCAGCCCGTGGTCGGTCAGGCACGCCGATGCGACCTTGTGGGCGGCGACGCCGAGGTCCTCGAGGAACGCCACGCTCGGCTCATCCCACGGGGAGGCGAACCACTGCAGTCCGCGCAGCACGGCGTGATCGGAGACCTCGATGTACTGCTCGCGGTCGAACTCCACCCGTCGGCGGTAGTCGAGGTACGTCATCGTGCCCCACGGCGTCTCCCGCGGGACGTCGCGCATGTGCGCGGGCGTCGCGAGCTCGGGGGTGCGCTTCTGGAACTTCACGGCCTGGGCGCCCGCGTCGGCGGCGACGTCGATGAGGCGCTTGGCGAGCTCGACGTCGCCGTTGTGGTTGAGGCCGATCTCGGCGATGACGTAGGCGGGTCGGCCTCCGCCGATCACACGCTGCCCGATGCTGACGGTCATGTTCGCTCCTTCTCGAGTGCTCGGGGGGATGGCCGAAGGGCGCGTGCGCGGAGCACGCGGTCGGCGAGATCGCGGACGGCGCCGGCGCCGCCCGGACGGTCCACCACGACGCGGGCCGCGGCGAGGACGAGGGGATGCGCGTCAGGGACGGCCACCGGCCATCCGACGATCTCGAGGCACGCGAGGTCGTTGACGTCGTTGCCGAGGTAGGCGACGCGCGAAAGCGGCACTCCGGCGGCTTCCGCCCACTCGCGCAGCGCCGCGGCCTTGCGACGCCGCCCCTGGATGACGTCCACCCGGAGCTTCCGGGCGCGGGCGGCGACGACGGGGTTCGTCTCGGTCGACAGGATGAGCACCGGGATGCCCGCGTCGCGCAGCAGCGCGACGCCCATGCCGTCGGACCGGCTCACCGTCACGGCCTCGGCGCCGGACTGCGAGACGATCACGGTGTCGTCGGTGTGCACGCCGTCGAAGTCGGTCACCACCGCATCGACGTCGACCGCGACGGGGAGGTCGACGAGCGGCGCGAGGGCGCGCGCGGCTTCCAGCTCGGTCTCGGTGTCGATCTCGATCGCGGTGCGCTCCGGCACCGCGGCCACCTCGGTGCGGCCGAAGAAGCGGTGCCCGGCGGTGCGGAAGCCCGCGGCGTCGAGCACGTAGAAGGCACCGGTCTCCCGGTAGTGCGGTGCGCGGTCCTGGCGGCGGGGACGGTGCGCGGCGTCGTGGGCGACCGCGATCGCCGCACCGTCGCCATCCGTCGCCCAGAGGAACGCGTACGTCTCCACCGCGGAGAAGACCACGTCGCTTCGGCCTCCGCGCACCCGGTCGATCGCGGCCTCGAGCGGCGCGACGGGGATGAACGGCGAGGTCGCCTGCAGGAACACGACGACGCCGACGTCGACGCCGTCCGCGCCGAGCTCATCGAGGGCGTGCCGGAGCGCACTCTCCGACGACGCGGTGTCACCCGCGATCTCGTCGGGGCGCCGGATGGTCTCCGCTCCCCATTCCCTGGCCACGCCCGCGATCTCGTCGTCGTCGGTGCTCACCACCACGCGATCGACCGACGGGCACCGCTGGGCGGCGTCGATGGCCCGGGCGACGAGGGGCACCCCGCCCACGCGCCGCAGGTTCTTGCGGAGGACGCCCTTGGATCCGCCGCGCGCGGGGATGATCGCGACGACCTCGCTCACCGCACGCTCCCCACCGCGCGCTGCCGCGGCGGCTCGGTGCGCAGGCGCGCCCTCGAGCCGGCGAGGACGAGGGGAAGCGTCGTCAGCGTGCTGGAGGGGAGCGTGAAGATGTCGCGGAGGTCGGGCGCACCGGCGAGTACGAGCTCGACGGGGAGGTGCGTCGGCCTGACCTCCACCATGCCGACCTCCGAGACCGCGCGCAGCTGCTCGGGGGTCTCCCGGCGGTGCGGCAGGTACACGACGGGTCCATCGATCGTGGTCGCCCGCACCCAGCGCAGGTAGTCCAGCGTCGGCATCCGCCCGTCGACGGGGCGCGCGCTTCCGAGAACGACCCGCGGCCCGAGGGCTGCACCGGCGCGCGCGGTCGACCGCGTCCATCCGAAGTCATGACGCCGCATCTCGACGCCCCAGCCGTGAAGCATCGTCGCGCGCTCGGCGAGGTCGAACGCCGTGAAGAACGAGACCCGCCCCTGCAGGGCACGCCGCAGCACGATCTCGAGGGCCGCCGGCGCGGTCGCCCGGGTCAGGCCGCGCTCCTCCACGTGCGGCCGCGCGTACGGGCGTCGCCCGAGCATCGTGTCGGCGAACGGCAGCACGTGGGCTCCATCGTCGAGGAAGGTGATGCGAGACGGACGGAGGACCGCGGCCGCCAGGCGGAACTGGCCGGAGAACCCGTCGCCCACCAGCCAGTGACCGTGCTGCGCGAGGAGGCGCCATGGAATGCCGAGGTACGGCGCCATGGCACCGAGCAGGGCATCCCGCCGGCGCAGCTCCGTCGCCGTCTCGGGGATCTGGTCGGTGAGCCGGCACGCGACGGGAACCGCCGTCCCGTGCGCGGCCGCCCATTCCGCCGCGCCCAGCAGCTGCAGCGGGGACTCCACCCATGCGAGGACGTCGTCGCGACCCATCTCATCTCCTGTCGCTCGTGCGTCCACGTTCTGCGCGACGAATGAACGCGAGCCGGTCGGCAGGCGGCGGGCGCGCGTCCGACCGGTGAACGATGGGTGCGTCCGGAGGCGCTACCCCGCGCGCCGCGATTGCGCAATGCCCTGTCCCGTGCCCGCTCGTCGGTGGGTTACTGAAGCCACGCAAGCGAGCTCGAAAGGAACACAGCAATGAGCACTCCCCCGAACTCCCCGGGCGTCGGCCGCGACGACCCGAACGCGAACGAACCAGACCGTGTCCGCGACGAGCAGGGCCGCACGTGGGTGCGCGAGGGCGGCACCCCGTCGACGCCCGCCTCCCGCGAGCCGGATGGCACGCACGGCTCCTACATCGGACACGACGGCGACGCCGGATACCGCAGCGACGAGCCGACCCAGGCCTATGACGTGCGCTCGGCCGACGACAACGGCAACGACGACGACCAGAGCGACCGCCCGGGTCGCCGCGACCGCGATCGCCGCGGCACCGCCGCCGTCGCAGCGGGCGATTCCGACGGACACTCTCGCGATGACAACACGCGCTCGCACGCGGGGGCCGCGGCGGGCGGCGCCGCCGCGGGAGCCGCCCTCGGCGGCAGGCCTGCACGCGAGGAGGTCGTCCGGCGCGAGAAGGAGGAGTTCGGCGGCATGAAGTTCGGCTCGGCCTTCTTCGGATGGCTGTGCGCGATGGGCATGACCGTCCTCCTCACCGCGCTGGTCGCGGGAGCGGGCGCGGCGCTCGGCCTCGGCGCGAACGTCGATCCCGAGCAGGCCGCCGACGAGGCGACGCAGAACGCGGACACCATCGGGATCGCCGGTGCGATCGCCGTGGCGGTCATCCTGCTCGTCTCGTACTACGCGGGCGGCTACGTCGCCGGCCGGATGGCCCGGTTCAGCGGCGTGAAGCAGGGCATCGCGGTGTGGCTGTGGGCGATCATCATCGCCATCATCATCGCCATCATCACGGCGATCGCCGGCGCGCAGTGGAACATCCTCGCCAACGTGAACACCTTCCCCCGCCTGCCCTTCAGCGAGGGCGAGCTGACCACCGCCGGGATCATCACCGCGGTCGTCGCGCTGCTCGTCAGCCTCGTCGGCGCGATCCTCGGCGGCATCGCCGGCATGCGCTACCACCGCAAGGTCGACCGCGTCGGCTTCGGCGCCTGACACCCGTCAACGGAATCGGGCCCCTCGCGCGAAGCGAGGGGCCCGATTCCGTGTGCGGCGAGTCAGCGCTCGACGACGACGTGCTCGTTCGGCACGACGTGCGTCATCTTGAGCCCCGTCACATCGCGCGGGCCGTTGGCCCCGAGGTTCGCCAGGCGCTGCAGCTCCTCCTCGTTCAACGTCTGCGACTGAAGCGGCTCGAGATGCCGGACGTCGTCGACGGAGATGCCGAGGCCCTCGCCCACGCGCAGGCCGAGCTCGTCGTCGACCATGAGGAAGTGCCACACCATGCGCTCCTGCACGGCGCGCGCGGCCTGCCCGATGAGCGTGACGAAGTTGAGGACGAGGTCGTCCTTCTCCCACTGCTCGAGCAGCTGGTAGCGCTGCCCCGCCTGCGTGTAGTCGTTCGTCCGCGGGATGCGCTGGCGCGTGAGGCGGCCGGTGATCTCGGGGCCCTGCTCGTCGCGGGTCGGGTACTCCGCTTCGCGGAGGCCCCCCGTGATCGAGGGCTCGTAGTTCACGTGCGGGTTCTGCCCCTCGCCGAGATCCACGCCGTACGACATCTGGCCGCCGCGCTGATTGGTCGCCACGCGCGCGTTGCGGGGTGCGTTCACCGGCAGCTGCAGATAGTTCGGACCCACCCGGTAGCGCTGGGTGTCGGAGTACGAGAACGTCCGCCCGACCAGCATCTTGTCGTCGGAGAAGTCCAGGCCGTCCACGAGCACGCCGGTGCCGAACGAGATCTGCTCGTTCTCGTCGTGGTGGTCCGACACGTTGTGCGTGAGGGTCATCGTGCCGACGAGCTTCGGCTCGAACTCGTTCTCCGGCCACACCTTGGTGTCGTCGAGCGGGTCGAAGTCGAGCTCGGGGTGCTCGTCGTCGCTCATGAGCTGCACGTACAGATCCCACTGCGGGTGGTCGCCGCGCTCGATCGCCTCGTAGAGGTCCTTCGACGCGTGCCCGAGGTCATCCGCCTGGATGTTCGCGGCGTCGGCGGCGGTGAGGCTCGCGACCCCGGCGCGCGGGATCCAGTGATATTTCACGAGATGCGTCTCGCCGTCGGCGTTGACCCACTTGTACGTGTTCACACCGAACCCCTGCATCGTCCGGTAGTTCGCAGGGATGCCGCGCGGGCTGAACAGGTTCACCAGCATGTGCATCGCCTCGGGCGTCTGCGACATGAAATCGAAGATGCGCGCAGGCTCTTGTCGGAAGGTCACCGGGTCGGGCTTCAGCGCGTGGATGACGTCGGGGAACTTGATCGCGTCGCGGATGAAGAACACCGCGAGGTTGTTGCCGACGAGGTCCCAGTTGCCGTCCTCGGTGTAGAACTTCACCGCGAAGCCGCGGGGGTCGCGCGCTGCCTCAGACGAGTCCCGCCCGCCGATGACGGTCGAGAAGCGGATGGCCACATCGGTCCTCTTGCCGGCCTCCGAGAAGAGCTTCGCCCGGGTGTAGGTCGCGATCGGCTCGTCGCCCCACCGTCCGGTCGCCTCGAAGTGCCCGAACGCGACGGCGCCGCGCGCATGCACGACGCGCTCGGGGATGCGCTCCCGGTCGAAGTGGCTGATCTTCTCCAGGAACTGGTAGTTCTCGAGGGTGGCGGGGCCTCGGGCTCCCACCGTGCGCTGATTCTGATTGTCGTAGACGGGATGGCCCTGGCGGTTGGTGAGAATCGGACGGTCCTCTTCGCTCGGCTCCGGCCCCTGGGACGCGACATCTGTCATGGAAAACCCTCTCGTGGCGTGGTCGGGGTACGGCCACACGCTAGGTGCGATGCCCGCCCCCGTCGAGGGTCGCCGCGAGACTGGCCACGAGACGGCTGCCCGACTACCCTTCTCCACCCGCCGTGTCCTCAGACAGCTCTGACACGCTGAGCAGGTGATCAACGACGCCGGTCTCGCGTTCCTCTCCGAGCGCCACCTCGCGACCCTCTCCACCCTCGGCCGCGACGGCCGCATCCACGCCGTGCCGGTGGGCATGACCTACCGCGACGGCGTCGTGCGCGTCATCGGCTCCGGCGGCACGCAGAAGTTCGTGAACGCCGCGCGAGCGGGTCGGGCGACGGTGAGCACCGTCGACGGCGCCCGCTGGCTGAGCTTCGAGGGAGCCGCCCGCGTGAGCGACGACCCCGACGCGGTCGCCCTCGCCGTGGCGATGTACGCCGAGCGGTACCGGCAGCCGCGTGAGAACCCCCGCCGCGTGGTGCTCGAGATCGAGGTCGACCGCGTGCTCGGCTCCCCCGCCCTGCGCGGCTGACCCCGCTTTCGACCGGGATTCCGCGCCGTAGACTGATAAGACCCGCGGGAGTGGTGAAACTGGCAGACACGCAGGATTTAGGTTCCTGTGCCTCCGGGCGTGGGGGTTCGATTCCCCCCTTCCGCACAGGGCGCGATCCCCGTCGCGGCCGTTTCCTGACATCCGGAGCTCCGTGCACCACATCGCTCTCATCCCCTGGCTCGACCCGCAGGCCGTCATCGAGGCCGCCGGCCCGTGGGCGCTGCTGGTGGTGTGCTTCATCGTCTTCGCCGAGACGGGCCTGCTCGTCGGATTCCTCCTCCCCGGCGACACGCTGCTGCTGATCGCCGGCCTGCTCACGCACACTGTGAACGTGTTCGGGCTGAACATCTGGGCCGTCAGCGGGCTCATCGCGCTGGCCGCCTTCCTCGGCGGCGAGGTCGGATACCTCATCGGGCACAAGGGCGGTCCGGCGGTGTTCGAACGGCGCGAGTCCGGGCTGTTCAGCCGACGGAACGTCGAGCGCACGAACGCGTTCTTCGAGCGGTTCGGCGGTCTCACCGTGGTGCTCGCGCGCTTCGTGCCCGTCGTGCGCACCTTCGCGCCCATCGCCGCCGGCGTCGGTCATATGCCCTGGAAGCGATACTCGCTCTACAACCTCATCGGCGCCGTACTGTGGGGCTTCGGCCTGACGATGTTCGGATACCTCATCGCGTACATCCCGGTGGTTCGCGACATCGTGACGGAATACATCGACTACATCCTGCTGGCCGCCGTCGCCGGCACGGCGCTCATCGTGCTCTGGCACTACCTGCAGGAGCGCCGCCACGCGCACGAGGACCGCCAGGCCGACCAAGACCGCGGCGAGCGCGAGCAGACGAACCTCGTGCTCGATCGGGACGTGTTCGACCGTGCGCCGGACTTCGACGGAGACGGCAAGCCCGGCTTCTGATCCGCGTGCCGCGGTCCGTCCGGATGGCTCCTCCCGGACATCCGGGAGGAGAAGCGCACTCCCGAGGACAAATCCGGTCCGGGACCTCCGCCCGAACGCACATCTCCTCCCGAATGCGCGTGCGCACCGGCGTCAGGACGCCTTCTTCGCGCGCTTCTTCGGCTTCGTCTCCTTCTCCTCCGCTGCGGCCTCAGCCTCATCCCCGGCGTCGCCTGCGTCGGACTTCTTCCCGCCGCGCGCGGCCCGCGAGCGCTCCACGCTCGCACGCAGGGCCTCCATGAGGTCGATGACCTCGCCGCCCTTCTCCTCGTCGGCGCCGAAGGTGGCCTCGGTGTCGACCGCGTCGCCCTTCTCGAGCTTCGCCTGGATGAGGGTGCGCAGCTCCTGCTGGTACTCGTCGACGAACGCGTCGGGGTCGAAGTCCGACGAGTAGCTCTCCACGAGGCTCGCCGAGAGCTCGAGCTCCTTGTCGCTGATCTTCACCGGGTCCTCGAGTGACGGGAAGTCCGCCGCCCGCACCTCGTCGGCCCACAGCAGCGTCTGCAGCATGAGCACGCCCTTCCGCACCCGCAGGGCCGCCAGCCGCGTCTTCTGGCGCAGCGAGAAGCGCACGATGGCGGTGCGGTCCGAGCGCTCGAGCGTCTCGCGCAGCAGCGCGTAGGACTTCGGGGACGCGGAGTCGGGCTCGAGGAAGTACGCGCGGTCGAACGTGATCGGGTCGACCTGGTCGGTCGGCACGAACTCCACCACCTCGATCTCGCGGCTGCGCTCCGACGGCAGGGACTTCAGGTCGTCGTCGGTGAGGACGACCGTGCGGTCGCCGTCGTCGTAGGCACGGTCGATGTCGCGGTAGGCGACGACCTCGCCGCACACCTCGCAGCGGCGCTGGTAGCGGATGCGCCCGCCGTCTGCGGCGTGCACCTGGTGCAGCGAGACGTCGTGGTCCTCCGTCGCGGCGTACACCTTGACCGGCACGTTGACGAGGCCGAAGGTGAGCGCGCCCTTCCAGATCGATCTCATGCGCCCAGTGAACCGCTCCCGGGCGCGGTCGGCCAGGGCTTGACGCGCGCGCCCGCGTCGCGCTTAGCCTGGGGCATGCCCGCCGCCCCGCAGACCGTCGAGGTGGCCGGGCGACGCCTGCGGGTGTCGAACCTCGAGCGGGTGATGTACCCGGAGACCGGCACGACGAAGGCCGACGTCATCGCGTACTACACCCGCATCGCCCCGCTGCTGCTGCCGCACGTGGCGGGGCGGCCGGTGACGCGCAAGCGCTGGGTGGAGGGCGTGGGCACGGCGGACGCACCGGAGGAGTCGTTCTTCGCCAAGGCGCTGGAGCCCGGCGCCCCGTCCTGGGTGCCGCGCCGGGCCATTCCGCACAGCACGGGTCCGAAGGACTACCCGCTCGTCGAGGAGGTCGCCTCCCTCGTGTACCTCGCGCAGGTGGCGAGCCTCGAGCTGCACGTGCCCCAGTGGCGGTTCACGGCGGCCGGCGAGCCGGGACCCGCCGACCGCCTCGTCCTCGACCTCGATCCGGGCCCCGGCATGGGCCTCGCGGAGTGCGCGGAGGTCGCGCGCCTCATCCGCCCCATTCTGGCGGGGATGGGGCTCGAGGCGCACCCCGTGACGAGCGGCAGCAAGGGGATCCACCTCTACGCCGCGCTCCCCCAGCCGATGCCGTCCGACAGCGCGTCCGCCCTCGCGCACGAGCTCGCCCGCGCGCTCGAGGCCGACCACCCCGACCTCGTCGTGAGCGCGATGCGGAAGGACCTCCGCGCGGGGCGCGTGTTCGTCGACTGGAGTCAGAACAACGGGAAGAAGACGACGGTCGCCCCGTACTCGCTGCGGGGACGCTCCCGCCCCTCGGTCGCGGCTCCCCGCACCTGGGAGGAGATCGACGACCCCGAGCTCCGTCACCTCGAGCTGGACGAGGTGCTCGCCCGCGCCGAGTCGCTGGGCGACCCCCTGGCCGAGGTCGACGCTCTTCCCGTCGAGCACGGACCGCTGCGGTCGTACATCGCCAAGCGCACGGCCGGCCGCACGCCCGAGCCGGTGCCGGAGACCCCGCACGCCGAGCCCCCGCACGCCGGCGAGCTGCCCCGCTTCGTCGTGCACGAGCATCACGCGTCGCGGCTCCACTGGGACCTGCGCCTCGAGCGCGACGGGGTGCTGGCGAGCTGGGCGGTGCCGAAGGGCATCCCGGAGACCCCGGAACGCAACCACCTCGCAGTGCGGACGGAGGACCATCCCCTCGCGTACATCGACTTCCACGGGACGATCCCGAAGGGCGAGTACGGCGCGGGCACCATGACCGTCTGGGACACCGGCACGTACGAGACCGAGAAGTGGCGCGACCGCGAGGTCATCGTCACCCTGCGCGGGCGCGAGGACGGCCCGCTGCACGAGGTGCGGATCGCCCTCATCCGCACGCAGGGCGAGGGCGAGAAGGCCTCGTGGCTCCTGCACCGCACGAAACAGCAGCCCACGCAGCAGCCCGGGCACCAGCCGGACTCGTCCGATCAGGATGCTGGCGATCCGCCGCCGCAGCGCCCGGCGCCCATGCTCGCCGTCCACGGCACGCCGGGCCTCGCGCGCACGCTGTCCGACCCGCCGTGGGCCGAGTTCAAGTGGGACGGCGTGCGCGCCCTCGCCGAGTGGCGCTCGGGCGCCCTGCGCCTGTTCGCGCGCTCGGGCACCGAGATCACGCACCGCTACCCGGAGCTGTCCGAGCCCGCCCGCACGCACGTCGACGGCTGGGACGCGCTGCTCGACGGCGAGATCGTCGCGCTCGACGAGCAGGGCAGGCCGAGCTTCTCGCTCCTGCAGAACCGGATGCACCTCGAGCGCGGCGACGACATCGCCCGCGAGCGCGGGCGCGTGCCGGCGCTGCTGTACCTGTTCGACATCCTGCGCCTGGATGGCCGCGATCTCACCGCCCTCCCCCTCGAGGAGCGCCGCGCCATCCTCGAGCGCGTCACGGCGACGGCCGGCCCGACGGTGGTCGTGCCTCCCGTCCTCGACGACGTCGACCTCGCCCTGGACGTCGCGCAGGAGCACGGCCTCGAGGGGGTCGTCGCGAAGCGGCGCTCCTCGCCCTACCGCGCCGGCACCCGCAGCGAGGACTGGCTGAAGCTCAAGCTCACCCGCATGCAGGAGGCCGTGATCGGAGGCTTCCGCCGCGGCCGCGGCGCGCGCTCGGACTCGTTCGCCTCGCTGCTCCTCGGCATCCCCGAAGCGGATGGCCTGAGGTACGTCGGCCGTGTCGGCAGCGGCTTCTCGGAGCGGGAGCTGCACCGGATCCGCACGACGCTCGCTCCGCTGTGCGCGGATGCGTCGCCGTTCCTCGACGTGCCCCGCGAGGACGCCGCCGACGCGACCTGGGTGACGCCCACGCTGGTGGGAGAGGTGGAGTTCGCGGAGTGGACGCGCAGCGGCAATCTGCGGCAGGCGCGCTGGCGCGGACTGCGACCCGACAAGAGCCCGGACGACGTCCGACGGGAGGCGTGACACGAGCACGGGTCGCGGGGCGATACTCTTGGCGCTTGTGTGCCAGCGAGAGGAGCTACACGATGGCAGCACTTCATGACGCCCTGACTCCCGTATTCGACGAGGTCATCCAGCGCAACCCCGGCGAAGCCGAGTTCCACCAGGCAGTGCGAGAGGTTCTGGAGAGCCTCGGCCCCGTGCTCGCCAAACGCCCCGAGTATGTCGACGCGGAGATCATCCGCCGGCTGTGCGAGCCGGAGCGGCAGATCATCTTCCGCGTGCCGTGGACCGATGACGCCGGCCGCGTGCAGCTGAACCGCGGCTTCCGGGTCGAGTTCAACTCCGCTCTCGGCCCGTACAAGGGCGGCCTGCGCTTCCACCCGTCGGTCTACCTGGGCATCGTGAAGTTCCTCGGCTTCGAGCAGATCTTCAAGAACGCGCTCACCGGCATGCCGATCGGCGGCGGCAAGGGCGGGTCGGACTTCGACCCGAAGGGCCGCTCCGACGCGGAGGTCATGCGCTTCTGCCAGTCGTTCATGACCGAGCTGCACCGCCACATCGGCGAGCACACCGACGTCCCCGCGGGCGACATCGGAGTGGGCGGTCGGGAGATCGGCTACCTCTTCGGTCAGTACCGTCGCATCACGAACCGCCACGAGTCCGGTGTGCTGACCGGCAAGGGCCTCACGTGGGGCGGCTCGCAGGTGCGCACCGAGTCCACCGGCTACGGCACGGTGTTCTTCGTCAAGGAGGCGCTCGCCGCGCGCGGCCAGGACCTCGAGGGCAAGCGCGTCGTCATCTCCGGCTCGGGCAACGTCGCGATCTACGCGACGGAGAAGGCGCAGGCGCTCGGCGCCCACGTCGTCGCGTGCTCCGACTCCGCGGGCTACATCGTCGACGAGGCCGGCATCGACCTCGAGCTCCTCAAGGAGATCAAGAACGGCCACCGCGGCCGCGTGTCGGACTACGCGGACCGCCGCGGCAGCGCGATCTACGTGGCCGGCGGCTCGATCTGGGACGTCCCCAGCGACATCGCGCTCCCCTGCGCCACGCAGAACGAGCTCGACGCCGACGCGGCGGCCAAGCTCGTCGCGCACCGCACGCTCATCGTCGCCGAGGGCGCGAACATGCCCACCACGCCTGACGCCGCGCGCGTGCTGCGCGACGGCGGCGTGATCTTCGCTCCGGGCAAGGCCGTGAACGCCGGCGGCGTCGCGACCAGCGCCCTCGAGATGCAGCAGAACGCCTCGCGCGACTCCTGGTCGTTCGAGCACACCGAGCAGCGTCTGTCGGAGATCATGAGCTCGATCCACCAGCGCTGCCTGGAGACCGCCGACGAGTACGGCACCCCCGGCGACTACGTCGCGGGCGCCAACATCGCCGGCTTCACGCAGGTCGCCGACGCGATGCTGGCTCAGGGCGTCATCTGAGCGATTCGGGCACCGGCCGGACAGCGGTATCGCTGGTCGGCCGGTGCCCGTGCTCGGCGCCGATCCCGAAGTAGTGGCGGAAGCTGTAGATCGTCGGCTCCCACCGCTGCGGATCGATGTGATCCGTGCCGGGCGCCACGATCGCCGGGTCGGCGTGCACGGCCTGCACCTCCGCCTCCACGATCGCGTAGTCGCCGAGCCCGTCGGTCACGCGCAGCACCCGCGCCTCCAGCTGCAGGGCGCATTCCGCCACTCGCGGCGGCGCCACGTGCTGCGACGCCTGCGGGGTGAGACCGGCCGCGGCGAACTTGTCCGCCACGTGGCGATGCCGAGCCGCCTTCGTCGGCGGCACCTCGGCCATCCCGGTCGTGTCGGCGATCGCCTCGACGGCCGGCCACAGCGCCGGCGACGGGAAGCTCACCGTGAGCTCGGGCCGCTCGCGCACGTTGCGGATGGTCTGGCCGTCGTTCTCGAGGCCGAGCACGAGCATCCATCCCAGCGCCCAGTACGACGACGCCGGCGCGAGGTTGGGCGAGCCGTCGGCGTTGACGCTCGCGATGAGCATCACCGGCGTGCCCACATACAGCACGGAGGGGCGGATGTCGATGTGATCGGCCGTCATGGGACTCCTCGGAAAGGGCGCTGAGGGGTAGCGTCGAGTGCGTGTTCGAGCGTATCGAGGTCGGGCTGTCGTGACCGGCCATGTGACGAAGCTGAAGCGCGCGTATGACGATCCGGCGGGCGACGACGGGTGGCGCGTGCTCGTCGACCGCCTGTGGCCGCGCGGGGTCTCCCGCGAGCGCGCGGCCATCGACGACTGGGCCAAGGAGGTCGCGCCGAGCCCCGAGCTCCGCACCGACTGGCATCACGACCCCGACCGCTTCGACGAGTTCGCGCGCCGCTATCGCGCGGAGCTCGACGACAACCCTGCGGTCGACGCGCTGCGGGCCGGTCTCGCCGACCATCCGGTCGTGACGCTCGTGTACGGCGCGCGCGACGAGCAGCACAACCACGCCGTGGTCCTCCGCGACTACCTGGAGGAGCGCTGGTGACCCTGGAGAGCCTGCTCGGCATCGCCCACCCCCTCGTCCTCGCCCCGTTCGGCGGCGTCTCGTCGGTGGCGCTCACCGCTGCCGTGAGCGATGCCGGCGGGCTCGGCTCGTACGGGCTATACGGCTACGCGCCCGACCGCATCCGCGACACGGTGGCGGAGCTCCGCGCGGCGACCGCGCAGCCGATCGCGGTGAACCTATGGCTGCCGCGCGGCGACGAGGTGCACCCGGGCGAGGTCGACGTCGCCGACGCGATCGCGGCCATCCGCCCGCTCTTCGACGAGCTCGGCGCCCCGGTGCCCGAGCTGCCCGAGGCCTTTTTGCCCGACGTCGAGGAGCAGCTGGACGCCGTCATCGCCGCGCGCCCCGACGTGCTGAGCGTCGTCTTCGGCGTCCCGGCGACCGACCACCTCGAGCGCCTGCACGCGGCCGGCATCCGCGTCGTCGGCACCGCGACGACGGTCGACGAGGCTCGCGCGCTGGCGGCCGGCGGCGTCGACGCCGTCGTCGCGACCGGCGCCGAGGCCGGCGGGCACCGCGTGTCGTGGCTGCGGCCCGCCGAGGAGTCCCTCGTCGGCGGGCTCGCGCTCATCCCCCAGGTCGTCGACGCCGTCGACGTGCCGGTGATCGCGGCGGGCGGCATCGCCGACCGCCGCGGTGTCGCGGCCGCCCGCGCCCTCGGCGCCTCGGGGGTCCAGGTGGGCACCGCGTTCCTCCGCACGACGCTGTCGGCCGCACCGCCCTCGCACCGCGCGGCGATCGCCTCGGCGGACGAGACCGTGCTCACCCGCGCCATGAGCGGCCGGCTCGCGCGCGGCATCCCCAACCGCGCGGTCCGCGTCATCGAGACCGCCGGCGCGATCGCGCCCTTCCCCGCGCAGAACTGGCTCACCGGCCGCTTCCGGGCAGTCGCCGCCGCGCAGGACCGGGGCGACCTGCTGTCGCTGTGGGCGGGGCAGGGCGCGCGACTCACGCGGCACGACGACGTCGACGCCGTCTTCGCGGAGCTCCTCGCCGGCTGGCGCTGAGATCAGGCGTGCTGGCCGTCGTCGCGGTCGGCGTGCCCCGCCTCCTCGATCTGGAAGGTCGAGTGCGCGACGTCGAAGTGATCCGCCAGGCACTCCTGCAGGTCGCGGAGCACGGCGGCGCTTCGTCCCTCCGCCACCACGTCGGGCGAGACCACCACGTGCGCGGTGAAGACGGGCGCCCCCCGCGTGAGCTGCCACACGTGCACGTCGTGGACGTCGGCGACGCCCGGAGCGGCCAGCAGATGCGAGCGGATGGCCGCGACGCTCGTCCCCGCGGGTGCGGACTCCGACAGCACCCCGACGACCTCCCGCAGGAGCGCGACCGCGCGCGGCACGATGAGCACGGCGATGGCGAGGGAGGCGATCGCGTCCGCCGGCGCCCAGCCCGTCGTGAGGATGACCACGGCCGCCGCGATCACGAGCACCGACCCCACGAGGTCGCCAAGCACCTCCAGGTACGCGCCGCGCACATTGAGGCTGTGCCGCTGGGCGGCGCTCAGCAGCCAGAGCGAGACCGCGTTCGCGACGAGGCCCACCAGCGCGACCACGACCATCCAGCCGCCCTCGACCTCGTAGGCATCGGGCCGCAGCAGGCGACGGACGCCCTCGACGGCGACCGAGACGCTCAGCACGATGAGGATCACCGCGTTCACGAGCGCGCCGAGCACCTCCGCGCGCCGGTAGCCGTACGTCCGGCGGTCATCGGCCGGGCGCGCGGCCACCGCGCTCGCGACGAGGGCGACCACGAGCGCCACCGCGTCGGTGAGCATGTGCACGGCGTCGGCGAGCAGCGCGAGCGACCCCGAGACGAGGGCGCCGACGAGCTGGACGAAAAAGACCGCGGCCGTCAGCGACAGCGAGATCGCCAGCAGGCGCCTGCTGTCGGCGCCGCGGATGCCCGGGGCGTGGTCGTGCATGACCCCAGGCTAGGCGTGCGAGCGGCTCAGAGGGCGGCGAGCAGCGGGCCGAGCTGCGTGAACGCGCGTGCGCGGTGCGAGGCGGCGTTCTTCTCCTCCGCCGTCCACTCGGCGACGGTCCGCTCCTCCTCGCCCTGGCCATCCGGGACGAACACGGGGTCGTAGCCGAAGCCGCCGGCGCCGCGCGGCTCGCGCGCGATGCGCCCCGGCCAGATGCCCTCGACGACGTGCTCGGCGCCCTCGGGCCTCACCAGCGCGATCACCGACGTGTAGTGGCCGCCGCGGTGCGGATCGGCGATGTCGGAGATCTGGTCGAGGAGCAGCGCGAGGTTGGCCGCGTCGTCCTTCGCGTGGCCCGCCCAGTATGCGGAGAACACGCCGGGCGACCCGCCGAGCACGTCGACGCAGACGCCGGAGTCGTCGGCCATCGCGGGAAGACCGGTGTGAGCGGCCGCGGCGCGCGCCTTGATGAGCGCGTTCTCGGCGAAGGTGGTGCCGTCCTCGACGGGCTCCGGACCGTCGTAGGAGACGACCTCGAAGTCGGGGCGCGTGCGGGCGACGATGCCCTGGAACTCGGCGACCTTGTGCGCGTTGTGCGTGGCGAGGACGATGCGCTGCACCGTCACGCCTCCTGGCCGAGGGCGGCGAGCTGGTGGTCGCGCAGCTCCGCGCACCCGTTGACGCCCAGCTCGAGCAGCGCATCGAGCTCGCTCTTGTCGAACGGCGCGCGCTCGGCGGTGCCCTGCACCTCGACGAAGAGTCCGCGGCCGGTGACGACGACGTTCATGTCGGTCTCCGCGCGGGAGTCCTCGACGTACGGCAGGTCGAGCATGGGCACGCCGTCGATGATGCCGACCGACACGGCGGCGACGGAGTCGATGAGCACGCGGGACTTCTGCCCGACGAACTTGCGCTGCCGACCCCACTCGATGGCGTCGGCGAGCGCGACGTAGGCGCCGGTGATCGCGGCCGTGCGGGTGCCGCCGTCGGCCTGCAGCACGTCGCAGTCGATGACGATCGTGTTCTCGCCGAGGGCCTTCGTATCGACGACCGCACGGAGAGCGCGGCCGATGAGACGCGAGATCTCGTGCGTGCGCCCGCCGATCTTGCCCTTCACGCTCTCGCGCTGGCTGCGGTCGTTGGTGGCCCGCGGCAGCATCGCGTACTCGGCCGTGACCCAGCCCTTGCCCTGACCGGTCAGCCAGCGCGGCACGCCGTTCGTGAACGACGCCGTGCAGAGCACCTTGGTGCCGCCGAAGCTGATGAGGGCGGAGCCCTCGGCCTGGCTGCTCCAGCCGCGCTCGATCGTGATGGGGCGGAGCTGGTCGGGGGTGCGGCCGTCGGCACGCTGCGTCATGGTGTCTTCTTCTCTCATCGGGGGAGGTCGATCGCGCCGGTGCGGACGAGGCGCACGTCGCGCACCTCGCGGCCCAGCAGGCGGTTGGCGAGGGTGGTGAAGGTGGCGGTGTCGGCGCCGGTCGCCTCGTAGGTGTGCGCGGCCTCGGCACCGTGGTCGGCGAGGAGGCCGTTCGAGAGGAGCTGGCGGTAGACGTCCTTCGCGGTCTCGGAGTCGCTCGAGACGAGGGACACGCCCTCGCCCATGAGGTAGCTGATGGCGCCCTTGAGGAAGGGATAGTGCGTGCAGCCGAGCACGAGCGTGTCGACGTCGGCGGCCCGCAGCGGGGCGAGGTACTCCTCCGCGACGGCGAGGAGCTCCGGGGAGTCGGTGACGCCGGCCTCGACGAACTCGACGAAGCGCGGGCACGCCGCCGTGAACACCTCGATGCCGGGGTTCACGCCGAGCATGTCCTGGTAGACGCCGGAGCCGATCGTCCCCTCCGTGCCGATCACGCCGATCCGCCCGTTGCGGGTCGCGGCGATGGCGGTGCGGACCGCCGGGCCGATGACCTCGACGACCGGCACGTCGTAGCGCTCCCGCGCGTCGCGCAGCATGGCGGCGGAGGCGGTGTTGCAGGCGATGACGAGCATCTTCACGCCCTGCTCGACGAGGGTGTCGAGCACCTCGAGCGAGTAGCGGCGGACATCGGCGATGGGCTTCGGCCCGTACGGCGAGTGCAGCGTGTCGCCGACGTAGACGAGCGATTCACGGGGCAGCTGGTCGCTGATCGCCCGCGCCACGGTGAGCCCGCCGACGCCCGAGTCGAAGATCCCGATCGGCGCGTTGTTCACGATGTCCCAGCGTACCCGTCGGGCGGAGGGGCGCGCCCGCGCCGGTAGGCTGACCGCCATGAGCGCCTCCACGGCCCTGATGACGGACCGCTACGAACTGACCATGCTCGACGCCGCGCTGCGCGACGGCACCGCCGACCGCCACTGCGTGTTCGAGCTGTTCGCCCGCCGCCTCTCGGGCGGTCGCCGCTTCGGCGTCGTCGCCGGCACCGGGCGCCTGCTCGCGCTGCTGCGGGACTTCCGCTTCGGCGACGACGAACTGCGCTTCCTGCGCGACGAGAAGGTCGTGAGCCCCGAGACCATCCGGCACCTCGAGAGCTACCGCTTCCGCGGCACGGTCACCGGCTACCGCGAGGGCGAGCTCTACTTCCCCGGCTCCCCCATCCTCACGATCGAGGGCTCCTTCGCCGACGCCGTCATCCTCGAGACGCTCGCGCTCAGCGTCATGAACCACGACGCCGCGGTCGCCACGGCTGCCGCGCGCATGAGCATCGCCGCGGGCGACCGGCCTCTGGCCGAGATGGGATCGCGCCGCGCGGCCGAGCACTCCGCCGTCGCGGCCGCCCGCGCCGCGTACATCGCGGGGTTCCACGCGACGAGCAACCTCGAGGCCGGCCGACTCTGGGGGCTGCCGACCATGGGCACCGCCGCCCACGCCTGGACCCTCCTGCACGACACCGAGGAGGACGCCTTCCGCTCGCAGGTCGCTGCGCTGGGCTCCGACACGGCCCTCCTCGTCGACACCTACGACACCCGCCGCGGTGTCGAGCTCGCGGTGCAGGTGGCCGGCACCGGGCTCGGCGGCGTGCGCATCGACTCCGGCGACCTCCCGATCGTGGCGGGCGAGGTGCGCGCACAGCTGGACGAGCTGGGGGCGACCGAGACGCGCATCACGGTCACGAGCGACCTCGACGAGTACGCGATCGCCGCTCTCGCGGCCTCCCCCGTCGACGCGTACGGCGTCGGCACGTCCGTCGTGACCGGTTCGGGCTACCCGACCGCCGGCATGGTCTACAAGCTCGTCGCCCGTCAGGGCGCGGATGGCGGATGGGTGTCGGTCGCGAAGAAGGCGGAGGGCAAGGGCTCGCAGGGCGGCCGCAAGCGGGCCTTCCGCCGCCTGGAGAACGGCGTCGCGGTGGACGAGTACGTCGAGATCGCAGACGGCTTCGAGGAGCTGCCCGCCGCCGCCGACGTCGCGGGCGGCCGCGCCCTGCAGGTGACGCTCGTCGACCACGGCGAGACCGATGTCTCCTACGAGGGCCCCGGGGGTGTGCAGGCCGCGCGAGCGCATCACCTCGCCGTCCGCGAGGAGCTGCCGGTGCGCGCGCTCGCCCTCAGCAAGTCCGATCCGGCCATCCCCACCGTCTACGCCGACGCCGGCGACCGCTGAGACGGAGGAAGCCGCCGGCATCTGCGCCGGCGGCTTCTCTCAGTGCTGCATGGATTCGTAGATCTCCTTGCAGGTGGGACAGACGGGGAACTTCTCCGGGTCGCGGCCCGGCGTCCACTTCTTCCCGCACAGCGCGCGGACCGGCTTTCCGGTCATCGCGGATTCGAGGATCTTGTCCTTCTTGACGTAGTGCGAGAAGCGCTCGTGATCTCCGGGCTCGATCGTCTCCTCGCGGAGGAGCTCTTCGAGCTCGCGGTCGAGAAGTGCCGTGCCGCCCTGATCGGGACTGTCAAGGGGAGTGCTCATGACGTGCAGTCTAGCTGTAGTGCCCAGCCAGGTTGTTTGAGATCCGGCTGATGGGCGGGAGCTTTCCGATCGCGGTGTGGGGCCTGTGGTGATTGTAGAAGTGCAGCCAGGCCGGGAGGGCTGCGCGTCGGGCTGACTCGCTGTTGTAGTGCTTCGCGTAGGCCCAGCCGTCGGCCATGGTGCGGTGGAAGCGCTCGATCTTCCCGTTCGTCTGCGGACGGCGCGGGCGGGTGAACTTCGGCCGGACGTCGAGATCGTCGCAGGCGTGCTTCCAGGCGTGGGAGCGGTAAGCCGAGCCGTTGTCGGAGAGCACGCGTTCGACGCGGACCCCGCGGTCGGCGAACCACGAGACGGCGCGTCGTAGAACCCCGATCGCGGTCTCGGCGCGCTCATCGTCGTGGATCTCCGCGTAGGCGACGCGGGAGTGATCGTCGATCACGGTATGAACGAATGCGTAGCCGAGGATCTCGTGGCGGTGCTTGTCCCGCGCCAGGCCCGGAGTTGCCTGGCGGTTCCAGTCGCCTTGTTGACGGCCGACGAACCGCCACCCGCCGCCGAGCGGAATGTTGCCGAGCTTCTTCACGTCGACATGGATCAAGGCGCCTGGCGTCTCGTGCTCGTAACGCCGCGCCTGCTCTCCCGTCTTCACGTCGACGTGAGTGAGGCGGTTCAGCCGGCATCGGGTCAGAACCGCGTGCACGGTCGAGGCGGGCATGTCCAGCCGCCCGGCGATCTGAACCGGGCCGAGACGCTTGCGGAGCCGCAGGTGAACGATCTTCTTCACCAGCAACTGCGGGGTCTTGTTCGGGTGCGTATGCGGGCGCGAGGAGCGATCGGTCATCCCCGCCTCGCCGAGCTCGGCATAGCGGCGCGCCCACTTGGCCGCGGTCGGCCAGGAAACACGGAAGTAGCCCGCCGCCGCGGCGATGCTCCATCCGTCGTCGATGATCAACCGCGCGATGCGCAGGCGTTGGCGCCGCGTCAGCGCCGCATTACCGTGGGACACGAGAACCTCCGGGTCGTGAGTGAGTGTCTAAGCAGCTCCACTCTGACCGGAGGTTCTCGTCATGTCACGGCAACCAGATCAAACAACGTCCCTGGGCACTACATCTAGCCGCGACAGACCCGCCGCGGACGGGCCCCGGCGTCAGCTCGCGGCGGCGAACTCCATGATGCGGGTGCCGCGCGCGTCGAACACGCCGGCGCCGACGCGGATGCCCGCCAGCAGCACGACCACGCCGGTCGCGGCGCCGACGAGCACTGCGGGCATCGCGCTCGTGCGGTCGGAGAGCGCCTGCCACGCCAGCCAGGCCGTGGGCGCCGACAGGACGACCGCCCCGAGGAGGACGAGGGCCTGCGACCAGGTTCCCGTCGCATCCGTGCGCTGCGGCTGCTGAAAGGGCCCGTCGCCCGGTCGCGCGACCGCATAGGGCGCGACGACGGAGGCGATGCTGGAGAGACCGTAGCCGGACAGCAGCAGCGCCAGCGCGAGCGCCAGCACGGGCCACAGCGCGTCGGGGCGACCGCTGGCGAGGAGGCAGAGCGTCGTGGCCACGGCGATCACGGGCACCGCGACGACGGTGACCGGAGCAAGGCGGCCCGCACGGTCTGCGACGCCCCGCACGCCGGTGGCGATGTGCAGCCACACCGCCGAGGCGTCGTAGGCGAGGTCGTTGTGCGGCAGCCAGCCGTAGAAGAGGGCCATGAGCGGCACCGGCACGAGCGCCGCGATCTCCGCAGGCACGCCGGCGACGAGCAGCGGCACCACCGGCAGGACCCCGCCCACCGGGACGACGAGGAGGTTCGCGAGGTAGCGGCTGTCGCGCAGTCCGTAGACGAGGCTCCGGGCGGCGACGGCGCCCACCGCGTTCCGGGGCAGCAGCGCGAACCAGCCGAGGCTGGCGCCTCCGTGCGCGGCGACGGGGTGCTCGACGGTGGTGAGCAGCCGCCGCACGACCGCGAACCACGCGGCCGTGAGCGCGGCGAGCATCACGACCGCCACCGCGACGGCGGTGCCGATCCCCTCGCCGCGCTCTGCGGCGGCAGCGAGGCCCGCTCCCGGTGCGAACGGCGAGAGGACGAGCTGATCGGCCACGCGCTCGAGCGCGCCGCCCGGCGAGGCGGCGGGCGCCGCGAGGACCACGACCGGCGCGGCCGCGACGAGCAGAGCCGCCACGGCCGCTCCTCCGATGCCGGGGACGCCCGCTTCCCCGCCGAGCACCGATCGGACCCCCATCGCGACGCGGGCGAGCAGCACGCAGATCAGCGCGTGCAGAAGGGCTCCGAACACCGCCGCGGCGATCGGAGCGCCCATCCGCGCCCAGGTGACGGCGGCGACGATCTCGTAGGCGAGGAGCAGCCAGGTCGGCGCGCTCACCACCGCGGCCAGCAGGAGCATCGCCGCGAGCGGCCCGGGCCGGGCATCGAGCTGCCGGAAGCGACGCGGGTCGAGCGGATCCGCGGCGGCGGCGAGCAGCGGCGCGAGGGCGAACGCGACGGTGAGCGCCGACCCGGCCAGCACCAGCACGGCGGCCGCTGTCGTATCGGGGAGCGCCGAGAGGGCGAGCCCGCGCACGACGACGATCACGACGACGACGACGAGGATGGCCGCGGCCACGATGCGCGCGGACCTGCGGTCGGGTGCGCGGAGCGCTCCGAGGAGCAGCGCCGCCCTCAGCCGGAGAACGTGTGCAGCCACTCGAGCCCCTCCACCTCGCCCAGACCGCCGGCGAGCTCGACGAAGCGCTGCTCCAGCGTGAGGTCGCCCTTCACGTCGTCGACCGTGCCCTCCTCGAGCACCTGACCGGCGACGAGCACCGCCACGCGCGCGCACGTCCTCTCGATGAGGTCCATGCCGTGACTCGAGAGCAGCACCGTGCCTCCGCGGGCGACGTAGGCGTCGAGGATCTCGAGGACCTTGGCGGCGGAGGCCGGGTCGACGGCCTCGAAGGGCTCGTCGAGCACGAGCAGCTGCGGCGAGTGGAGCATGGCGGCTGCGAGCATGACCTTCTTCGTCATGCCCGCGGAGTAGTCGGACACCACGCGGCCGAGCGCGTCGTCGAGGTCGAGCGCGTTCGCGAGGTCGGCGGTGCGGTCGGCGACGACGTCGGCCTTCATCCCGCGCAGCATGCCCGTGTAGTGGAGGAGCTGGCGGCCGGTGAGCCGGTCGAAGGTCCGCAGGCGATCCGGGAGCACGCCCATCCGCCGCTTCGCCTCGCGTGGGTCGGCGCTCAGGTCGACGCCGCACACGCGGATCTCGCCCCGGTCGGGCCGCAGGAGCCCGGAGATCATCGACAGCGTCGTCGTCTTCCCCGCTCCGTTGGGGCCGAGCAGGCCGTAGTACATGCCGGCGGGGACCTCGAGGTCGATGCCGGCGACGGCATGCGTCCCCCCGTAGGACTTCGAGACGCCCTGAAGCGCCAGCGCGGGCACGCCCGGCTCGGTATCGCGGTTCTCGGCCTCGGTCACCGCCCCAACGTATCAAGCCGCCGCGATCGGCCTCTGCGGGGTCACGATCCGGTCACGTCCACCTGGCAATGTCCACCCGATGAGCGGGCATTCTCGCCCATCGGGGGCTCCATCGCTACCCTGGAGGGACCATCTCATCGTGAATGTCCGGTGAACCGGCCAGGAACCGACCAGAGGAGCCACGCTTGCCCATTCAGACCGTCATCCTCGCTGCCGGCATGGGATCGCGCCTCGGCCGTGTCCTGCCGAAGTCGCTCACCGTGCTCAGCGACGGCCGCTCGATCATGCAGCAGCAGCACGAGAACATCCGCGCCGCCTTCGGCGGCGACGCGCGCATCACGACCGTCGTCGGCTACCGCGCGGAGGACATCGTCGAGCGCTTCCCCGACGCGAACTACGTCTACAACGAGCGCTACGACCAGACGAACACGTCCAAGAGCCTGCTGCGCGCCCTCACGGCGACCGGCCGCGGCGGCGTGCTCTGGATGAACGGCGACGTCGTGTTCGACCCCCGCATCCTCGACCGCGCGATGGGGCACATCCAGAGCGACCAGTCGTTCGTGACCGTCAACACGGCCAAGGTCAGTGACGAGGAGGTGAAGTACACCGTCACGACGGAGGGCTTCATCGACGAGCTGTCGAAGACGGTGGTCGGCGGCATCGGCGAGGCCGTCGGGATCAACTACATCTCGCAGGCCGACAAGCGCGCCTTCATGCGCCAGCTCTCGCGCGTCGACGACCAGGACTACTTCGAGCGCGGCCTCGAGCTCGCCGTCGCGGAAGACGGCCTGCGCCTGCTGCCGATGGACGTCTCCGACCTGTACGCGGTCGAGGTGGACTTCGCCGAGGACCTCGAGCGAGCGAACGCGGCGCTGCTCTGAGCCGCACCCCTCCGAGCCCTGCCCCGGCCGGGACGGTACCATCGGCGTGATGGCCGACAGGGTTCACCGCATCCACTCGCTTCCGGACGACGCTCCGTGGAGCGGCGGACTTCCGCCCGTCGGCTCCCTCGAGCATCCCGTCGCCATCCGCGCGCTCGATCGCGTGCTCGGCGTGCAGCGCCCGCTGGTGCTCGCGCACCTGCGCTCCATCCGCCTCCGCCATCCCGACGCCACTCCCGCCGAGGTGGTGCGGATGCTGGAGCGGCGCTACCTGCTCGGCGTGACGTCGGGCGGTGCGGCGGTCGGGGCCGCGGCCGTCGTGCCCGGGGTCGGCACCGGCATCACGCTGGCGCTGTCGGGAGCGGAGACCGTCGGCTTCGTCGAGGCGACCGCGCTGTTCGCGCAATCCCTCGCCGAGGTCCATGGGTTCGCGGTGGAGGACCCGAACCGGGCGCGAGCTCTCGTGCTCACCCTCATGATGGGCGAGGAGGGCGTGAACCTCGTTCGCAACCTCGCCGCGCAGGTCGTCGGCAAGGGCACCTCCCTCTCCGCGCACTGGGGCGACCTCATCACCAAGACGCTCCCCCGCGCTGCCCTCGCGCCGATCGTCGACCGCCTGAAGGCGGCCTTCATCCACCAGTTCGCCGTGCGCGGCGGTGCGAGTCTCGTCGGCAAGGCGCTCCCCTTCGGCGCCGGAGCGGTCGTCGGCGGCGTGGGGAACCACGTGCTGGGCCGACGCGTGGTCGTGGCTTCCCGCCGCGCCTTCGGTCCCGCTCCCGCCGAGTTGCCCGAGTGGCTCGAGCCCGCTCCGGATGCCCGACGGATCGAGAGCGCGGCGATCCACGGCATCGGAGCGGCCGCCCGCGGCGTCGGGCGTCGTGTGGCGTCGCTGCCCCAGGCCCTCCCGCTTCCCAAGCGGAAGAGCACGCCCTCTTCCGCCGCGGCGGACACGCCGGACGGAGACCTGCCGGGGACCGGGTCCACGGAAGGCTGAGCCGCACGCCTCGTGCACAGGCCCGCGATCTCGCCCGGTCTTCCCCAGAAGGCCGTCTTCCGGCGGCTGGCAGGTCATCCGCGTCGGTGCCCGCTCCTACCGTCGGGGCATGCTCACGCTTCTGCCCACCGCCCGCCCTCCCCTCGCCTACCGCGTCCCCTGGCGGGTGAACCGCACCGACATCGCCCACCCGCGGGTCGCCAACCGCTCCTTCGAGCCCGCCTCGGGAGTGCGCGCATTCGTGCATGACGACGGCTCGCCGCCCGGCAGCGAGCACTGGGGGCTCGTCATGCCCGGCGACGTGCACGAGCTGTGCCTCTGCGACCGCGACCTCGGCTCCGCGATCGTCAGCGTGGCATGGTTCCGCCTCGGGGACGACGAGGAGTACCTGTGGCGCTTCTGCGTCTGAGCTCCGTCACCCCCAGGACCGGGGCTGCCGCCGGAATTCCTCACGGCGCGTGTAGCCGTAGGGGCGCCGTCCGCTCGGCAGATCGTCGGCGTCGATACCGGCGATCAGCTCGCCCGGGTCCACCTCGAGGGCCACCGCGATCTGCACGAGCGTCACCAGAGTCGGATTGCCGCCGCCCTTCTCGATGCGCTGCAGGTGCGTGAGATCGAGGTCCGCGCACTCCGCCAGCTTCTTCGCGCTGAGGGTGGCGGCATGTCGCAGCTCGGCGATCTTCTGCCCCACCTTCAGCGCAGCGGCGGAGTGCGGATCTGGCATCCTTCCAGCATTCCGACGACCGCAGGAAAAGGGTAAGGATGCACGCGGTAGCTTATATGCCACCCGTTCAGGGGCCGCTGCGTAGACTCGTGCGGTGACCGTGCTCCTCTCCGTGCTCCTGCTCGTCAACGCCGTCTTCAACGTCGTCGTGTGGCCCCGGTTCTGGAAGCGCGTCGCCGCGGATCCTCGTGCGCGCGACGCCGAGGGCCGCAAGACCGCCTTCTACACGGTGCACGCGACCCTCATCGGCCTCGCACTCCTCCTCGCGCTGCTCTCCGCCATCGCCGGGGTGTGGGGCCTCCTCGCCTGACGCCGTGCAGCCGCCTCAGTCGGCCTTCCGCGCGACGACGGTGAACGTGCACGGCACGATCCGCCGCTCGTCGGCCGGCCACGCCCATCCCCCGGCGACCGGCACCATCCGCTCGCTGAAGCGCCATGGCAGCAGCGTGCTCTCGTCGAGGCGCAGGATCCGCAGGCCGGCGGCGATGAGGGCGTTGACGATCTCCGACAGCGGATGCGGCCACTCGTACGTGCGGGTGTGCGCGACGGTTCCGTCTCCCGCGTACGTGGACGCGTCGTCCCAGCTCACCGCGGAGCCATTCGGCAGGTAGGGGTAGCGCAGCTGCAGGCCCGACGCGTCCTCGTCGAGCGCGTAGAGCATCGGATGGCCGTCGCGGATGTAGAAGAGGCCGCCGTCGCGCAGCAGCGCGGCGATCTGGGCCGCCCACCGGTCGAGGTCGGCCAGCCAGCAGATGGCGCCGATGCTCGTATAGACGAGATCGAAGTCGCCCTCGACCGCCGCCCGCGCGTCGAGCGCGTCGCTCTCCACCCACGTGGCCTCGACCCCGGCGCGCCGGGCGAGGCGCGCGGCCGCGACGAGCGCGGCGGGAGAGAAGTCGACCCCCGTCACGCGTGCGCCCGCCCGGGCGAGGGAGACCGTGTCGGTGCCGATGTGGCACTGCAGGTGGCAGACGTCCAATCCCGCGACGGATGGCGCGAACGGCTCGAGCGCGGCGAGATCGTCGCGCACGACCTGAGACAGATGCGCCGGATCGTCATAGGCGTCGAGCCCGTACGCCTCCTCGTGGAGGGGGACGCGGTCCTCCCAGTTCGCGAGGTTCGCGTCGCGCGCCTCCGACCATCCGATGGCGACGTCACCTGAAGTCATGGACACAGCCTATGCAACGACGGAAGGCCCCGCCGAAGCGGGGCCTTCCGTGTGGAGCTCGACGATTACTTGGAGCCGCCGAAGCCCTTGAAGCGCTGGTTGAACTTCTCGACGCGGCCGGCCGAGTCCATGATGCGCTGCTTGCCCGTGTAGAACGGGTGCGACGCCGACGAGATCTCCACGTCGATGACCGGGTACTCGACGCCGTCGAGCTCGATCGTCTTGTTGCTCGTGGCGGTGGAGCGGGTGAGGAAGGTCTCGCCCGAGCCGAGGTCGCGGAAGACGATCGGCTGGTACGTCGGGTGGATGTCAGTCTTCATGGTTGTCCTTGCGGGATCGAGTCGATCGGATGAGAAAGTCTGCGGGCGCAGAAGCACCAAAGCCCAAGCTTATCAGACGCCGGAGGCCGCCACGGCGCGGGCGGCGTAGCGGCCACCCTCCTCCGTCAGCGTGATCGGGAGTCCGAACGTCTCGGTGAGGTTCTCGGCCGTGAGGGCCTCGGCGAGCGGGCCGGCGGCGACGGGCTTGCCGTCGCGCAGCAGCAGCACGTGCGTGAAGCCCACCGGGATCTCCTCCACGTGATGCGTCACCATCACCATGGCGGGGGTCTCCGGTGCGGTCGCGTAGCCGCTGAGCAGCTCGAGCAGCACCTCGCGGGCGCCGAGGTCGAGGCTGGCGGTCGGCTCGTCGAGGAGCAGCAGCTCGGGGTCGGTCATGATCGCACGGGCGATCTGCACGCGCTTCTGCTCGCCGTCGCTCAGCGTGCCGAACTCGCGGTCCGCGAGGTGCTCGAGGCGCCACTCCTCCAGCACGCGGTGAGCGCGACGCTCGTCGATGCCCTCGTACTCCTCGTTCCAACGCCCGGTGACCGAGTACGCGGCGGTGAGCACGGTGTTCAGCACCGTCTCGTCGGCCGGGATGCGCTTGGCCATGGCGCTCGAGGCGAAGCCGATGCGCGGGCGCAGCTCGAACACGTCGGTGCGGCCGAGCCGCTCGCCGAGCACGTCGACGGTGCCGGTGGTCGGGTAGAGGTACGCGTCAGCCATCTGCAGCAGGGTGGTCTTGCCGGCGCCGTTCGGGCCGAGCACGACCCACCGCTCGTCGTCGTTCACGGTCCAGCTGAGGCCATCGACGATGTTGCGACCATTGCGGCGCACCACGACGCCGTCGAACGAGAGCACGGGAAGCATGATCCCAGCCTACCGATCCCCTCGCGGCGGCCCGGCCGGGGCGCGCCCGCTACCCTCGTTCCTCGTGACTCGCTTTCTCGTCGTGCTCGACGCCGATTCCACCCTCATCCGCAACGAGGTCATCGAACTGATCGCCGACGAGGCAGGGCGGGGCCCGGAGGTCGCCGCGGCCACCGAGGCCGCCATGCGCGGCGAGGTGGACTTCGCCGAGAGCCTCCGCTCGCGCGTGAAGGCTCTCGCCGGTGTGCCCGTCGCCTCGTTCGCGCGCGTCCTCGCCCGCATCGAGCCCACCCCCGGCGTCCACGAGCTGGTCGCCGCGGTGCACGAGCGCGGCGGGATGGTCGGGGTCGTCTCCGGCGGATTCCACGAGATCCTCGACACCGTCGCTCCCGACCTCGGCGTCGACGTGTGGCGTGCGAACCGGCTGCGCGCACAGGACGGGGTGCTCACCGGCGAGGTCGACGGACCGATCGTCGACGCCGCCGCGAAGGCCGAGTCGCTGCGGGAGTGGGCACACGCGCACGGCGTCGCCGCGCATCGCACGATCGCCATCGGGGATGGCGCGAACGACCTGAAGATGATCGCGGCGGCGGGTCTCGGCATCGCCTTCAACGCCAAGCCCGCCGTGCGTCAGGCCGCTCCCCTGGCGGTCGGCCCGGTCGACCTGCGCGAGGTCATCCGGCTGCTTCCGTAGCGGTCAGTGCCCCATCCCGAGGCCGCCGTCGACGGGGATGACGGCGCCGGAGATGTACGCGGCGTCGTCCGAGGCGAGCCACGCGGTCACGCCGGCGACCTCCTCGGGCTTGCCGTACCGGCCGGCGGGGATCGCCTTCCGGTACTCAGCCTGGGTCGCCTCGGGGAGCTCGGCCGTCATGTCGGTCTCGATGAATCCGGGGGCGACGACGTTCGAGGTGATGCCGCGCGCGCCGAGCTCCCGCGTGAGCGAGCGGGCGAACCCGACCAGCGCGCTCTTCGACGACGCGTAGTTCACCTGGCCGGCGGAGCCGTAGAGCCCGACCACGCTCGAGATGAGGATGACGCGCCCGAAGCGTGCGCGGATCATCCCCTTCAGCGCGCGCTTGACGACGCGGAACGAGCCGCCGAGGTTGGTGTTCACGACGGCGTCGAAGTCGTCCTCGCTCATGCGGAGCATGAGCGTGTCCTTCGTGATGCCGGCGTTCGCGACGAGGATCTCGACGTTGCCGAGCTTCTCCTCGACCTCCGTGAATGCCGCGTCGAGCGATGCCGAGTCCGTCACGTCGGCGCGGACCGTCAGCGTGCCCTCGGGGCCCTCGCCGCTGCGGGCGGTGACGGCGACGCGGTAGCCGTCGGAGACGAAGCGCTCGGCGATGGCGCGGCCGATGCCGCGGTTGCCGCCGGTGACGAGGACGACGCGATCAGTGCTCACAGCAGGACTCCGTTTCTGGGCGGGAGGAACCGCACCAGCTTATGCGGGTGCTGCGGGAGCCGCGTCGACCTCGAGCGCGGCGTCGACGGCGGCCCCGGCGTGCAGAGCGGTGGAGGCGAACACCGGCACCGGGCTGTCGCTCTCTCCGATGAGCAGCTCGATCTCGGTGCACCCGAGGATGACGCCCTCCGCGCCGTCTGCCGCGAGCGCGGCGACGATGCGACGGTACTCCTGGCGCGAGGCCTCGCGCACCTCGCCCCGCACGAGCTCTTCGTAGATGACGCGATCCACGAGCGCCTGCCCCGCCGCATCCGGAACCAGCGTCTCGATGCCGTGGCGTGCCATCCGCTCTCGGTAGAACCCCTCCCCCATCGTGAAGCGCGTGCCGAGGAGGGCCACTCGGGTCAGGCGGGCGCGGCGGATGGCCAGGGCCGTCACGTCGACGAGGTGGAGCAGCGGCACGTCGACGGCATCCTCGATGTGCTCCGCCACCCTGTGCATGGTGTTGGTGCAGAGGACGACGACCTCCGCCCCTGCGCGCACGAGCGCCCGCGCCTCATCCGCGAGAAGCCGGCCGGCGCCATCCCAGTCACCGGACGCCTGCAGCCGCTCGACCGCCGCGAAGTCGACGGAGACCATCACGCAGTCTGCGGAGTGCAGTCCGCCCAGACGATCGCGCACGCCCTCGTTGATCAGGCGGTAGTACAGAGCCGAGCTCTCCCAGCTCATTCCGCCGAGCAGGCCGATCCGCTTCATGCCGCACAGGTTACGCGTTCGCGGTGGAGCGGATGTCTCGGCGAGGCACCATCACAAACTTCTGAGGGTGTCGGCTGAGCGGATCGGCTGACAGCTCGCTCCGCGAGACTGGGGGGCATGGACGCCCTGAGCAGGCTGCCGGTTCGACGCATCGAAGAGCACGCGCTGGCGCCGATGGACCGGCGCCACTGGCCTGCCACGCTCGCGCCCGTGCGGCAGATCCTGGAGTCCGGTCTGGACCTCGGCCCGGTCACCGTGCTGGTGGGAGACAACGGCGCCGGGAAGTCGACTCTGGTCGAGGCGCTCGCCGCCGCCTTCGGCCTCAATCCCGAGGGCGGGACGCACTCCGCCCGGCACGAGACCCGCCGCACCGAGTCCGATCTCGCCGATCACCTGCAGCTCATCCGCGGCGCGGGCGCGTCCCGACGCGGCGTGTTCCTGCGGGCCGAGACCATGCACGGCCACTTCAGCTACCTGGAGACGCTCGGGGTGAGCGACCTGCACGAGCGGAGCCACGGTGAGGCGTTCCTCGAGTTCGCGAGCGCTCGCTCACGCATCTCGGGCCTGTGGGTCCTCGACGAGCCGGAGTCGGCCCTGTCCCTGTCGGGATGCCTCGCGCTTCTCGGCATCATGCGGCAGCTGACGGCCGGCGGCTCGCAGATCGTCCTGTCGACGCACTCCCCGATTCTGGCGGCACTGCCCGGAGCCGACCTCCTCGAGGTGGGCGAGTGGGGACTGCGGCGGTCGTCGTACGACGACCTCGACCTCGTCCGGAACTGGAGGCTCTTCCTCGAAGCGCCGGAACGCTATCTACGCCACCTCGACTGACGCGGCTTGCGCACGCACGAGCCGGTTGAGTCGTTCCGACAGCAGCAGGCCGAGTGCCACCAGCACCAGCAGGAACAGCGGGAGGATCCACAGGCCCGTCCACGTCGAGATCGCGCCGAACAGCGGCGGCGCGAGGGTGGAGCCCGTGTAGGCGGCGGCCATCTGGATGCCGATGATGGCCTGCGAGTTCCGGCGACCGAAGTTGACCGGGGTGGAGTGGATGATCGCGGGGTAGATCGGCGCGGAGCCGAGACCTGCGACCACGAGTCCGGCGAGCGCGATCGCGTCCGTCGGCACCGGGAGGGCGAGCATCACGGCCCCGAGCCCGACGATCGCGAAGCCCCCGCGGATGAGCAGCCGGTCGCCGATCCGATCGGCGACGAAGCCTGCCAGGAACCGCCCCGCGGTGATGCCCAGCAGGTAGAGAGAGGCGAACGCCGCGGCCGTGGCGGGCGCGACGCCCCGATCTGCGACGAGGTAGGTCGACGCCCACAGGATGGAGGTGCTCTCGAGAGCGCAGTACGCGAAGAAGGCGGTGAGGATGAGGACGACCCCCGGGATCCGCAGCGCCTGCAGGAGCGGGACGTGACCGCCGGCTCGCTCGATGGGCTCGTGCTCGGACCCCTGCCCGGATGCAGCCTGGGCATCGCGCGCGGCAACCGGGTGCACGCGGCCCCACAGCGGCAGGGTGACGAGCAGGGCGAACGTGAGCACGGCCTGGATGAGGCCGACAGTCCAGTAGGCGCTCGACCACTCGTGCCCGGAGGCCAGCGCGTGGCTCATGATGAACGGGCTGATGGATGCGCCGAGGCCCCAGAAGCTGTGGAGCCAGTTCATGTGCCGCGCGGCGTAGTGCAGGGCGACGTAGTTGTTGAGCGCCGCGTCGACGGCGCCCGCGCCGAGCCCGTACGGGATGGCCCAGAGGCACAGCATCCAGAACGAGCCGGACACGGAGAAGCCGACGAGCGCGGACGCGGTGAGCGCGACGCTCACCGCGGTGACGAGTCCGGTGCCGAACCGACGGGTCGCGCGCTCCGATGCCAGGCTCGAGAGGATGGTGCCACTTGCGATGATCATCGTGATGATGCCGGCGAACGCGACCGGCACACCGAGGTCGCTGTGCATGGCGGGCCATCCGGCGCCGATGAGGGAGTCCGGCAGGCCGAGGCTGATGAAGGCGATGTAGATGATCGCGAGGAGGAGCGAGTACACGGCGGGGCAGACGGCCTTTCGATCCGGCGGGATGACCATGGCGACGGACGTTCGTCGTGGCCGCTTCAGCCTAGGCAGGATCGCGATGGCCGGTGGCGCCGCTCAGGTCGTGTCGTCACGAGGACCCATCCCTCGACGGTAGGCGGACGTGCCCCCGGCAGCCGCGAGACCGTCCACCTGACGCCGCACGCATCCGGTCCGACGCGAGCCTTCTTCGCATCCCCCGCACGCCCGCGAGACGTAGGCTGGGATCACCGTGAAGATCCGCAAGCCGCAGCCGCAGGCGGCGACCTCTCTCGATCGCGCTCCCCGCGACGACGAGTCGCACCGCATGCGCACGTACCTCCTGACGATGGGCGTGCGCACGCTCTGCCTCGTCCTGATGGTGGCCGTCGTGCCGTACGGCTGGTACACCTTCGTCTTCGCGCTCGGTGCGGTCGTGCTGCCGTACATCGCGGTCGTCGTGGCGAACGCCGCCCAGTCGACGCAGGTGACCCACGCCCAGGCTCCGGAGCGGCCCGCTCTGCCCGCGGCGCCGACCCAGCCGGAGCCGACGACGCCCGGGGTCTTCCGCATCTCCGAGTCGACGGCGGATGGCGCGGAGAACGACGAGAGGGACGACCGCGCGTGATCGGCTTCGGCCAGCAATTCGACGAACCGGTGTGCTCGCGCGCCGCGTGCCGCGAGCGCGCGACATGGAGCATCGTGTGGCGCAACCCGCGCATCCACACGGCCGACCGGCGCAAGGTGTGGCTCGCGTGCGACGAGCACGTGGCGTATCTGCGCGATTTCCTCGCCAGCCGCGATTTCCCGCTCGAGGTCGTCGAGGGCGTCGGCACGGCGGGTGACCGCGCGTGATCCGCTCCCGCCTCGGCCGCTGGTCGGTCTACGTCCTCGTCGCCGTCCTGTTCGCGATCGCCTGCGCGTACCTGTCGCACTGGCAGTTCGCGCGCAACGAGCAGCGGGCCGCGGCCAACCATCTCATCGAGGAGAACTACGACGCGCCTCCCCTGCCGCTGACCGAGGTGCTCCCCGAGGGCGCCGCGTTCGAACCGCAGGACGAGTGGCAGCCGGTGACCATGAGCGGCTCGTATCTGCCCGACGCACAGCTGCTCGTGCGCAACCGCGCCGAGGGCGGGACGAGCGCGTTCGAGGTGCTCGTGCCGTTCGCTCTCGACGACGGCCGCATCCTCGTCGTCGACCGCGGATGGCTGCCGCCGGGTGAGGGGGACGCTCCGGACTCCGTCCCCGCCGCTCCGGAGGGCGAGACGACCGTCGTCGTGCGCCTCAAGCCGGGCGAGCCCCTGCCCACCTCGGGGCGCGGCGCTCCCGAGGGGCAGCTCCCGACCATCCACCTGCCGTCGGTCGCCGCGCAGACCGGCGACGAGACGATCGTCGACGTCTACGGCCTGATGGTCTCGGAGGATCCTGCCGCCGCCGCGGCGCCGAATCCGGTGACAGCGCCGGACATCGACCCGGGGCCCCACCTGTCGTACGCGATCCAGTGGATTCTCTTCGCGATCATGGGCTTCGTCTTCATCGGGTACATGATCAGGACCGAGATCCGCGCACGCCGCGAGGACGAGGCCGACGAGGACGACGACCTCGGGCTGCCCGCTCCTCCTCGCCGGCGTCGACGCGATCGCGACGCCGACGAGGAGGACGCCCTCATCGAGGGGCGCTGAGCGCTACTCCCCCAGCGCTTCGAGGAGCGCGCCGTTGAAGGCGTCGAGATCTCCCGGGTTCCGCGAGGTGATGAGGTTGCCGTCCACGACGACCTCCTCGTCGACCCAGTCTGCGCCGGCGTTGCGGAGATCGTGCTCGAGCGAGGCGTACGACGTCAGCCGGCGCCCGGAGGCGACGCCCGCCTGCACGAGGATCCACGGCGCGTGGCAGATCGCGGCGACCGGACGGCCGGACGCGATGTACTCCTTCACGAACGCGACCGCGTTCTCGTCGAGACGCAGGCTGTCGGCGTTGAGCGTGCCGCCGGGCAGGACGAGCGCGTCGTAGTCCGCGGGGTTCGCGTCGGCGACGGAGAGGTCGACGTGGAAGACGTCGCCGTGCTCCCAATCGCCCTGCATCGCCTGCAGCGTCGGGGACTCGGGCGAGACGATGACCGTCGTCGCGCCGGCGCCGTCGAGGGCCTCCCGCGGACTGGTGAGCTCGACCTGCTCGACCCCCTTCGTGAGGAGGAACGCGACCTTCTTGCCGGATGCGGCCATGGTGAGTCCTTTCGTCGGATGGATGTGCCTCCATCCGACATTGGATCACCGGCCGCATGCAACGCCTCGCCTCCCGGCGGGGTGTTCGCTACACTCCGGGGCCTAGGCGAGCGTGATGAGGTCGAGGTAGCTCTTGTTCCAGATGTCCTCGACGCCGTCGGGCAGCAGCAGCACGCGCTCGGGGTTCAGCGCCTCCACGGCGCCCTCGTCGTGCGACACCAGGACGACGGCGCCCTCGTAGTGCGACAGCGCCCCGAGGATCTCGTCGCGCGAGGCGGGGTCGAGGTTGTTCGTGGGCTCGTCGAGGAGCAGCACGTTCGCCGATGACACCACGAGCGTCGCGAGCGACAGACGTGTCTTCTCGCCGCCCGACAGCACGCCGGCGGGCTTCAGCACGTCATCGCCCGTGAACAGGAACGATCCCAGCACCTTCCGGGCCTCGGTCTCGTTGAGGTTCGGCGCGGCGGAGACCATGTTCTCCAGCACCGAGCGCTTCACGTCGAGGTTCTCGTGCTCCTGCGCGTAGTACCCGATCTTCAGGCCGTGACCGGGCTCGATCTGGCCGGTGTCGCTCTTGTCGACGCCGGCGAGGATGCGCAGCAGCGTGGTCTTGCCCGCGCCGTTGAGCCCGAGCACGACGACCTTGGAGCCGCGGTCGATGGCGAGATCGACGCCCGCGAAGATCTCCAGCGCCCCGTACGACTTCGACAGGCTCGACGCCATGAGCGGCGTCTTGCCGCAGGGCGCGGGCTTCGGGAAGCGCAGCTTCGCCACGCGGTCCTCCTGGCGCACGTCGTCGAGCCCCGCGAGCAGCTTCTCCGCGCGCGCCACCATCTGGTGGGCGGCGGCGGCCTTCGACGCCTTCGCGCCGAAGCGCGCCGCCTGCTGCTGCAGCACCGACGCCTTCTTCTCGGCGTTCGAGCGCTCCTTCTTGCGACGTTCCTCGTCCGCGACGCGCTGGCGCTGGTAGTGCTTCCAGCCCATGTTGTAGATGTCGATGACCTGACGGTTCGCGTCGAGGTAGAACACGCGGTTCACGGTCTCGCCGACGAGCTCCACATCGTGGCTGATGACGATGAGCCCGCCCTTGTACGTCTTGAGGAACTCCCGCAGCCAGGTCACGCTGTCGGCGTCGAGGTGGTTCGTCGGCTCGTCGAGGATCATCGTCTCGGCGTCGGAGAAGAGGATGCGGGCGAGCTCGATGCGACGGCGCTGACCGCCCGAGAGCGTCTTCAGCTGCTGGTCGAGGATGCGGTCGGGCAGCGACAGGTTGTGCGCGATCGACGCGGCCTCCGCCTCGGCGGAGTACCCGCCGAGCGCCTCGAACCGCTCCATGAGCCGCGCGTAGCGCTTCATGGCCTTGTCGGCCACGGCGGGGTCGTCCGACGCCATGCTCTCCGACGATTCGCGGATGCCCGCGGCGAGGTCTCCGAGGTCGCGCGCGTTGAGGATGCGCGTGCGCGCGGTCTCCTCCGGGTCGCCCGAACGCGGATCCTGGGGCAGGTAGCCGATCTGCCCGGACTTCGCGACCGTGCCGTCCGCGGGGATGAGGTCGCCCGCGAGCACCTTCGTCAGCGTCGTCTTGCCGGCGCCGTTGCGGCCGACGAGGCCGACCTTGTCACCCGGGCCGACGCGGAAGTCCACTCCCGACATGAGGAGTCGGGCTCCGACGCGGATCTCGAGGTCGTGCACGGCGAGCACAGCGGCACCAGTCTCTCTGGAAGGGGGTGGGACGGCCGAACGGCCAGCCTCCCAGTATAGGCCGGGGCGCCGATCCGGCTCCTGTGAGCGGATGGCGGCAGCGGGGCCCTCCTGCCCTGCCGCGTCGCGAGGCGGCCCATCAGGCGATGCCGCGCGCGCTCAGCGCGTCGGCGACGTCGTCGGCATGACGCAGCGACATCACGAGCAGGGGGACCACGGCCCGAACCCCCAGCCGCACGCCGCGCGCGCGCTGCGCCTCGCGCACCCGTCGGCCGAAGTCGGCGATGACCGGCACGAGCGCGATCGTGAGCGACAGGGTGAACGCCACGCGCCACGGGTCCACGCCGAAGTGCGCGAGCGGACGCAGCGCGCGCTCGACGACGTCGAGCATGTCCTCGCTGCGGGTGGTGAGGGTCAGCACGCCCGCGAGCAGCACGACCGAGACCACGCGCACGGTGTTGACGAGCGCGGGCTGCGGACCGAGGAAGAGCAGCTGCGTGCCGGCCATGAAGACGACAATCCAGCGCAGCGCCCAGAGCTGCCGCCCCCACTCGCGCGGGCCGAAGCCGCCGAGCGCGAAGAGCGCCAGCACCCCGAGGAGCGTGCCCACCGCGGTGACCGGCGTGTGGGGCCAGAGCGAGACCACCAGGGCGAGCACCGCCATCCCGATGAGCTTCGCCTCCGCGGGCAGGCGGTGGAGCGGGCTCCGCCCCGGTCGGTACAGGGAGATCATCGCGCGGCGAACTCCGCGCGATAGCGCGCGATGACCGCGCCCGGCTCGCCGACCTCGACCAGCCGGCCGCCCTCGAATCGCAGGGCGACGTCGCAGCGGGCGGCGAGCTCGAGATCGTGCGTGGCGATGACCGCCTGCGCGTCGATGCCGTCGATGAGGAGATCGGCCATCCGCCGCGCGTTGCCGAGATCGAGGAGGGTCGTCGGCTCGTCGGCCACGATCAGGCGCGGCGCGCGGATGAGCACGGAGACGAGCGCGAGCAGCTGCTTCTGCCCGCCGGAGAGGCTGTACGCGGGCTGGTGCGCGTGAGCGGCGAGACCGTGGCGGGCGAGCTCCTCACGCACGCGCTCGGCGACCTCCCGGCGGGAGAGGCCGCTGCCCTTGAGCGACAGCGCGAGGTCCTCGGCGGGGGTGGGCATGAGGATCTGCGCATCGGGGTTCGTGAAGACGAAGCCCACCCGCTCGCGCACCTGGCGCGCCTGCCGCGCCACGTCCATGCCGTGCACGTGGACTCTGCCGGCGCTCGGGGCGACCAGTCCGTTGAGGAGCCGCGCGAACGTCGACTTGCCCGAGCCGTTCGCGCCGATGACGGCGATGCGGCGCGCGTCCAGGCGCACGCTGACGTCGCGGAGGATCGGCGTCTCCCCCGCCGTCACCCCAACCCCGGCGAGCTCGATGATCTCCGACACGTCAGTGGCGGGCCGCGAGCGCCCCGCGCGGCGCGAAGGCGACCGGGTACGCGCGGTGGATCACGACGGTGAGCAGGGTGGCGACGACGACCTTGAGGACATCGCCGACGAGGAAGAGCGTGCTGGACAGCAGCGTCTCGGCCAGCGGCAGCCCCATGACGAGCGACTGCACAGGCACGCCGAAGGCGTAGACGACGAGGATGCCGCCGACCACGTTCGCGACGGCGACGCGCCACGCGGTGAACCGGCGGCCGCTGTGCGCGATGAGGCCCACCACGGCGGCACCCGCCACCCAGCCGATGAGGTAGCCCGCGGTCGGCCCGACGAAGACGCCGAGGCCGCCCTTGCCGCCGGAGAGGATCGGCAGGCCGATGGCGGCGAGCGCGAGCACGACGAGCACGGATGCCGCGCCGTTCCGCCATCCGAGCACGGCACCGGCCAGCATGACGCCGAGCGTCTGCGCGGTGATGGGGACGCCGACGGGGCCGGGGATCGGCCCCATGACGCTCAGCGCGATGAGGAGCGCGGCGAACACCGCGATGCGTGCGATGTCGCGTCCGCCGAAGCGGTCGGTGTCGGTCATGGCGCCTCCGGTCCTGAACATCGTTCACCTGAACGCCGTTCAGTATAGTCAGAGGCATGGCGGAGTCGACGACGGGGCGAGAGCGCATCGTCGCGGCCGCGCTGCGCATCCTCGACGCGCACGGGCTCGCCGACCTCACCATGCGGCGCCTGGCGGCCGAACTCGACGTGCGCGCGAGCGCCCTGTACTGGCACTTCGAGAGCAAGCAGGTGCTCCTCGCGGCGGTGGCCGACCGGATCGTGCGCGCGGCGGCGGTGGCGGAGGACGCGGAACCCGCCGACGTCGCGCTCGCCCTGCGCGATGCCCTCCTCGCTCACCGGGATGGCGCGGAGGTGGTGCTGAGCACGCAGGCCCTCGCGCTCGGCGAGGACATGCCGCGTCGACGTCTCGCCGCGGCCCTCGCCCGCGCGCTGCCGCAGGACGAGGCCGACGGCGGCGCCGCGATCCTCGTCCCCTTCGTGCTCGGCCATGCCTCCCTCGCGCAGCAGCGGCTCCAGGCAGCGCAGCTGGGCCTCGTCGCACCGGTCGACGAGCACGACGACTTCCGTCATGGCGTCGAGGTCATCCTCGCCGGGCTCGGCGCGCCGGTCGCCCGCGCGCGTCAGGCCTCGCGCGGCTGACCGGGGGTGTCAGGTCTCGCGCGCGTGCCCGAGACGCGCGCCCGGCACGAAGGCCACCAGGGCGAGGACCAGTCCGACGCCGAACACGACCGTGAAGTCGGCGCCCGTGCCCGCGAGCGCGGTGAAGGCGAGGCCCATCACGGCCATCGTCGCCGACGCCCCCATCGAGTCGCTGATCTGCAGCGCTGAGGAGTTGAACCCCTGGTTGTGCGCGGACGAGTACGCGAGGGTCAGCACCGTCAGCCGCGGGTAGACGAGCCCCATCCCGAGCCCCGCGAACCCCCAGAACGCGACGGGAACCCACGCCGGGAGGCCGAGCGCGGCCGTGAGCGTGCAGGCCGCGAGCGCCACCGCCAGCAGCCCCGCACCGAGGAACGCGATGCGCCGGTTGCCGAGCCGGTCCCCCACGCGACCCGACACCTCCGCCGACACCGCCCAGGTCAGCGCCGCGACCGTGAGCCCGGCGCCGGCGGTGGTGGGCGAGAAGCCGAAGCGGTCGATGAGGAGGTACGGAACGTAGATCTCCGCCCCGAACAGCGCGCCGGCGATGAGCCCGCGCAGCACCACGACGCTCGGGAGGCCCCGCCCGAGCCGCATGGTGCGGGCGGGAAGGAGGGGCAGGATGGCCGCGGCGATGACCGCGAGCGACCCGGCGGCCGCGAGCCAGCCGAGCACGCCCTCGATCTCGCCGGAGAGGCTGAGCGCGAGGGCCGCGGCGGCCACGACCGCCGACAGCGCCAGCCGACGTGCCACGCCGCCCACCTGCGGCTCGTGCGAGGGTGCGCCGATGCCCTTCAGGCTCGGCGCGATCATCCCGAAGGCGAGCACGGTGAACGCGGCGATGCCGGCGAATACCCACCGCCAGTGCAGGTACTCGGTGACGGCGCCGGCGAGCAGCGGCCCGATGAGCGAGGGCACGATCCACGCGGCCGAGAAGGCCGCCATCACGCGGCCCTGCACCTGGGCGGGGAACACGCGCGCGACGACGACGTAGAGCGCGACGACCTGCCCGCCCGATCCCAGGCCCATGATGAGGCGTCCGGCGACGAGCATCGTCATGTCCACCGCGAGCGCGTCGATGACGAGCCCCGCGACGAAGAACACGGCGGCGACGTACAGCGGCGCGACCGGTCCCGTGCGATCCGACCACGCGCCGGCGGCGACCATCCCGATCACCGCCGTCGCGAAGGTGCCGGAGAAGGCGACCGCGTACAGCGTCTCCCCGTCGAGGTCGGCGGCGACGATCGGCATGACGGTCGTGACCGACAGCGACTGCAGCGCGGCGAGGAAGATGAGCGCGACCGCGCCCAGCGTGGTGAAGAGGTACGGGTGACGCCAGATGCTCGGGCCGCCGGCGGGCGCGGGCGGAAGCGGCACGGCCCCCGTGGTGGCCGCGCGCGGATCGACCCCGCTCACGACGCGACGAGCGCGCCGATGCGCCTCACGGCCTGCTCGAGGATCTCCGGACCCGTCCCGTAGTTGATGCGCGCGAAGCCTCGGCCTTGCTCGCCGAACGCCGGACCGGGGTTCAGCGCGACCTTCGCCTCCGTGAGGATGGTGCGCGACGGGTCGTCGCCCCAGCCGAGCTCGCGCAGGTCGACCCACGCGAGGAACCCGGCCTGACCAGGCCGGTAGCGTGCGCCGGGCACGTGCTCGGCGAGCAGGTCGACGAGGAGACCGCGGTTCGCGTCGAGCCGCGCGAGCAGCGCGTCGAGCCAGTTGTCGCCATCCCGGAACGCGGCGATGCCGGCCATGATGCCGAAGAGCCCGGTCCGCCACTCCACCTCCATCGGGATGCGCGAGACGACCGCCTGCGCGGCGTCCGATGCCGTCACGAAGTGCGCGCACTTCAGGCCGGCGAGGTTGAACGCCTTGCTCGCGCTCATGATCGCGACGCCGACCTCCGCCGCCGTGTCGCTCGCGGCGAGGAACGGCGTGAACTCCGCGCCGGGCAGGGTCAGCGGAGCGTGGATCTCGTCGCTGATGACCCAGGCGCCGTGCCGCGCGGCGATCTCGGCGAGGGCGGCGAGGCTCTCGCGGGAGTGCACGGTGCCGGTGGGGTTGTGCGGGTTGCAGAGCAGGATGGCTCGGGCGCCGGCCGCGAAGGCCGCGTCGATCCCGTCCAGGTCTAGCTGCCATCCGCTCTCGGTCTCGGCGAGCGGAACCCGCACGGCGTGCGTGCCGGACTCGTCGTGCACGGCGAAGAACGGCGGGTACACCGGCGGCGTGACGATGACGCCCTCCCCCGCTGTGGCGACCGCGCGGATGGCCTCGGCCACGCCCATCATGACGTCGCACGTCGTGCGCACGCGGGCCGGGTCGACGTGCCACCCGAACCGGCGCTCGGCGAAGGCCGCGAAGGCGTCGGGGTAGCCGGTCTTCGGCGGCACGTAGCCGGTGTCGCCGCGTTCGACCGCGGCCATCAACGTCTCGGCGATCGCGGGAGCGAGGGCGAAGTCGGTCTCGGCGACGAACAGCGGCAGCACGTCCTCGGGGTACGTGGCCCATTTCGTGCTCGTCCGGGTTCTCAGCTGATCCAGCGGCAGGGCTTCCAGGGGCGTCGTCACCCTTCGAGCCTAGACGCGGAACGGCCCGGAGCCGAAGCTCCGGGCCGTCCGTCGTCAGATCGCGAAACCGAGCGCGCGCATCATGTCGCGGCCGTCGTCGGTGATCCGCTCCGGACCCCACGGCGGCATCCACACCCAGTTGATGCGGAAGCGGTCCACGACGCCGTCCAGCGCCTGTGCGGTCTGCTCCTCGAGCACGTCGGTCAGCGGGCAGCCGGCGCTCGTGAGCGTCATGTGGATGACCAGGGCGTCGTTCTCGTCATCCCAGGCGAGGTCGTAGATGAGCCCGAGGTCGACCACGTTGACGCCGAGCTCGGGGTCCATGACCTCCTTGAGCGCCTCGATGACGTCGTCGTACTTCTCGGGAGTGAGAGTGGCTGACATGCCGGGAGCCTACGCCTCGATCGTCTCGCCGGGAGCGAAGTAGCGGTCGTAGCCCTCGTTCTCCAGACGCTCGGCGAGCTCGGGGCCGCCCTCCTCGACGACCTGGCCCTTGACCATGACGTGCACATGGTCGGGCTTGATGTAGCGGAGGATGCGCGTGTAGTGGGTGATGAGCAGCACGCCGAGGCCGGTGTTCTCCTTGGCGCGGTTGACACCCTCGGAGACGATCTTCAGCGCGTCGACGTCGAGACCGGAGTCGGTCTCGTCGAGGATGGCCAGCTGCGGCTTGAGGAGCTCGAGCTGCAGGATCTCGTGGCGCTTCTTCTCACCGCCGGAGAAGCCCTCGTTCACGTTGCGCTGGGCGAACTTGTCGTCCATGCGGAGGTTCTTCATGCCCTCCTTGACCTGCTTCGTCCAGGTGCGGATGGCCGGGGCCTCGCCGTCGATGGCGGTCTTGGCGGTGCGGAGGAAGTTCGTCACCGTGACGCCGGGGATCTCGACCGGGTACTGCATGGCGAGGAAGAGGCCGGCACGCGCGCGCTCGTCGACGGACATCGCGAGGACGTCCTCGCCGTCGAGCGTGATGCTGCCGGAGGTGACGTTGTACTTCGGGTGGCCGGCGATCGTCGACGCGAGCGTCGACTTGCCCGAGCCGTTGGGGCCCATGATCGCGTGGGTCTCGCCCGTCTTCACGGTCAGGGTGACGCCGTTGAGGATCGGCGTCGTACCCTCATCGGTCTCGACCGTCACGTGCAGGTCGCGGATCTCGAGGACTGCCATTTCAGATTTCCTTCTTCACATTCGGGTCGATGAGCACGTCGTCGCCGTCGATCTGGACGGCGTAGACCGGGACGGGCTCGTAAGCGGGGAGGTTCAGCGGCTTGCCGGTGCGCAGCGAGAACGCCGAGCCGTGGGCCCAGCACTCGAGCGTGTCGCCCTCGACGAAGCCCTCGGACAGCGAGATGTCGCCGTGGGTGCAGACGTCGCCGATCGCGTGGACCTCGTCGTTGCCGTCGCGGACGACCGCGATCGGCACGCCGTCCACGACGACGCGCAGCGCGGCGTCCTGCTCGAGCTCGCTGAACGAGCAGACGCGGGACGCGGTCACGCCGCGGCTCCCTCGGCGAGCTCCTGCTCGATCAGCGCGACGAGCTCGTCCTGGAGCCCGGGCACGTCGATCTTCTGCGCGATCTCGTTGAGGAACCCGAGCACGACCAGGCGACGCGCCTCGGCCTCGCCGATGCCGCGCGCCTGCAGGTAGAACAGCTGCTCGTCGTCGAAGCGCCCGGTCGCCGACGCGTGGCCGGCGCCCTTGATGTCGCCGGTCTGGATCTCGAGGTTCGGGATCGAGTCCGCGCGTGCGCCGTTCGTGAGGAGGAGGTTGCGGTTCGCCTCGTACGAGTCGGTGCCGGTGGCGTCGGCGCCGATGAGCACGTCGCCGATCCACACCGAGCGGGCGGTGATCCCCTGCAGCGCGCCCTTGTACAGGACGTCGCCGACGGTCTCGGGACCCTTGTGGAAGAGGTACACCTGGCTCTCGAGGTGCTGGCCGTCGTCGGCGAAGGCGAGTCCGTAGACCTCGCCGTTCGCGCCGGCGCCGGCGAGCTCGACGTTCGGGTTGACCCGCACGACGCCGCCGCCGAAGCTCACCACGACGTGACGGAGTGTCGCGTCGCGGTCGACGCGCGCCTGGTGCGCCGACGCGTGGACGGCGGTGTCATCCCACTGCTGGATGGTCACCACGGTCAGCTGCGCGCCGTCGCGGACGAGGATCTCGACGTTCTGCGCGTACTGGGCGGAGCCCGTGTGCCGCAGCACGACGGTCGCCTTCGCGTGCTCGAGCGCCTCGATGACGATGTGCGCGTCGGCGCGACGCTCGGCGCCCTGGCCGTCGATGTTCACGAGGATCGGGTCGGCGACCTCCTCCTCGCGCGGCACGCGGATGTGGAGCGCCTCGCGGGCCCCCTGCCACGCCACCGCGGCCGGCAGATCCTCGGGGACGAAGAACTCGCCCCGGGGCGCTGCGTCGATCGCGAGCGGCGCGGCGATGTACTGCTCGCCCGCGGCGACCGTCACGGTGACGCCGTCATTCGCCTCGGCGACCGCGAACAGCGGCGCGACGCGGTCGATGGGCGTGTGCTTCCAGTTGACCTCGCGGCCACTGGGGGTGCCGAACTCCGCCGGGTCGTACGAGCGCAGGCGCTCCGAGCGGGTCTGCACCGGCACCACGGCGTCGTCGCGGAGCGCGGCGGCCGGGTCCAGGTGAGCGTGCGAATCCTGCGCCGTCGTCTCCGGCGCCTTGGTCGAGGTCGTCATCTAGCCGACCGATCCTTCCATGCCCATCTCGATGAGCTTGTTGAGCTCCAGCGCGTACTCCATCGGCAGCTCCCGCGCGATGGGCTCGATGAACCCGCGCACGATCATGGCCATCGCCTCGTCCTCGGGCATGCCGCGGCTCATGAGGTAGAAGAGCTGCTCCTCGCTGACCTTCGACACCGTCGCCTCGTGACCCAGCTGGACGTCGTCCACCCGGATGTCGATGGCGGGGTACGTGTCGCTGCGGGAGATCGTGTCGACCAGCAGCGCGTCGCAGCGGACGGTGTTCGCCGAGTGGTGCGCGTTGGCGTCGACGCGGACCTCACCGCGGTAGCCGGCGCGCCCGCCGCCGCGGGCGATCGACTTCGAGACGATCGACGACTGCGTGTACGGCGCCATGTGGATCATCTTCGCGCCGGCGTCCTGGTGCTGACCCGGACCGGCGAAGGCGACCGAGAGCGTCTCGCCCTTGGCGTGCTCGCCCATGAGGTAGATCGACGGGTACTTCATCGTCACCTTGGAGCCGATGTTGCCGTCGACCCACTCCATCGTCGCGCCCTCGTGCGCGATCGCGCGCTTGGTGACGAGGTTGTAGACGTTGTTCGACCAGTTCTGGATGGTCGTGTAGCGGACGCGGGCGTTCTTCTTCACGATGATCTCGACGACGGCCGAGTGCAGCGAGTCGCTCTTGTAGATCGGCGCCGTGCAGCCCTCGATGTAGTGGACGTACGAGTCCTCGTCGGCGATGATCAGCGTGCGCTCGAACTGGCCCATGTTCTCGGTGTTGATCCGGAAGTAGGCCTGGAGCGGGATCTCGACGTGGACGCCCTTGGGCACGTACACGAACGATCCGCCCGACCAGACGGCGGTGTTCAGCGCAGCGAACTTGTTGTCGCCGGCGGGGATGACCGTGCCGAAGTACTCCTCGAAGAACTCGGGGTGCTCGCGCAGCGCGGTGTCGGTGTCCATGAAGATGACGCCCTGGGCCTCGAGGTCCTCGCGGATCTGGTGGTACACGACCTCGGACTCGTACTGCGCGGCGACGCCGGCGACGAGGCGCTGGCGCTCGGCCTCGGGGATGCCCAGGCGCTCGTACGTGTTCTTGATGTCCTCGGGAAGCTCTTCCCAGGTCTGCGCCTGCTTCTCCGTGGAGCGGACGAAGTACTTGATGTTGTCGAAGTCGATGTCACTGAGGTCGGCGCCCCACGTCGGCATCGGCTTGCGGCCGAAGAGCTGCAGGCCCTTCAGGCGGTTCTTGAGCATCCACTCGGGCTCGCTCTTGAGGGCCGAGATGTCGCGGACGACGGCCTCGCTGAGGCCGCGCCGGGCGCTTGCGCCAGCGGCGTCGGCATCGTGCCATCCGAACTCGTACACCCCCAGACTCTCGAGTTCTGGGCGGTCGATCAGCACATCAGACATGACGCTTCACACTCTCCTCGGGGGCCTCGCGGCGGTGTCATCCGCTCCGGTCGCTCGGAGCGGAGCGGCCGTCTGTGAGACCCGGCTTCTGACGCGATCGCTCGCGCCTACACTGTTAGTGGATGCGCTGAGCGCTCGCGCCCGCATCCTCAGTCACCCCGATTCTACAGGTTCCACCCCGTCCGGCGCCCTCTGCGGCGGACGCTCAGGCGAACCGCAGGAGGCGCCGCTTCATGTCCGCCGACACCCGCTCCACCGCCGTCGCGAGCCCCCGGGCGCGCCGCGGCGGATGGCTTCCCACCACCGTGGACCGTCGCGTGCGCGTCTTCGCCTGGCTGTCGTTCCTCGCCGAGACGATCATCATCGGCACCGGCGGCGCCGTGCGCCTCACCGGGTCCGGCCTCGGCTGCGACCAGTGGCCCCTCTGCACCCCCGGGTCGCTCGTGCCGACCCCCGAGCTCGGCGTGCACGGGCTCATCGAGTTCGGCAACCGCACCATGACGAGCGTCGTCGGGATCCTCGCCCTGATCGTGCTCGTGCTCGTGTGGCGGATGCGCTCCTCGCGCCGCGACCTGTTCGTTCTCGCCTGCGTCGTGCTCGGCGGGATCGTCGCCCAGGCGATCGTCGGCGGTGTGACGGTGTGGACCGGCCTCAACCCGTTCCTCGTCGGCTTCCACTACGTCGCATCGCTGACGCTGGTGTGCGTGACGGCGGCGTTCCTCGTCCGCGCCTACTCCGCTCCCGGCCCCCGCGAGCTGGCGGTGCCGCGCTGGTACATGATCCTCACGCACATCACGACGCTCGCCCTGGCGCTCACGATCTTCTTCGGCGTGCTGACCACCGGCTCCGGCCCGCATTCGGGCGACGCCGACGTCATCCGCCAGGGCTTCGACGCGACGATCCTCGCCCACGTGCACTCGTGGCCCGGCTACACGCTGCTCGCGCTCGTCGTCGTGCTGCTGGCGTCGTCGTGGGCGCTGCGCCTGCCGACCCGCCGCTGGATGACCGCCCTCCTCGGCGCCATCGTCGTGCAGATCGTCGTCGGCATCGTGCAGGCGCGCAACGGCCTGCCCGCGCCGCTCGTCGGCATCCACATGGTGCTCGCCGCGCTCTCAGCGGCCGCGTTCACCGTCGTGGTGCTGCGGATGAAGCGCCCCCGCGTCGACGCGCGCTGACCGTCCCTCCGGGCGTCCCCGCCCGGACGTCGAGCGGAGCGAGCGCCAGCGAGCGCAGACGAAACGCCGCGAGCCGGCCTCGAGACCGCGCCCCCGGCCATCCGCCCCGTGTGTGCGCGGCGCCGCTCAGTCGCTCGTCGCCGTCGCGACGAGGATGCCGCGGGCCAGCGAGTGGAAGTGCCGCTGGAATCCGAGGATCGACGGCGTCGCGTCGGGCGTGATGTCGAGGTGCTCGACGTCCAGCGCGTCGACGACGAAGAAGTACCGGTGCACGCCGGTTCCGGGAGGCGGCCCCGCGCCGATGTAGCCGGGCACGCCGGTCTCGTTGCGCAGCGTGATCCCCGGGGTGCTGCCGGCCTCACCCGTCGCGAACGACGTCACGTCGGCCGGGACGTCGTAGACCGCCCAGTGCCAGAACCCCGCGGCGGTCGGCGCGTCGGGGTCGAAGCAGGACACCGCGAAGGACCGCGTCCCCTCGGGTGCACCGGACCAGCTCAGCTGCGGCGAGGTGTCGGAGCCGCCGAACGACTCGTCCCAGTGGGTGCGCGGCAGGGCCTCGCCATCCGCGATGTCGTTGCTCATGACGGTGAGCGGGGCGAACGAGCGCAGCGTGGCGAGCTCGGCGTACGGATCGTATGAGAACACGGACAGCTCCTTCCGGTGGCCTTCGCCGCCAGCCTAACGAGCACTGCCTCCACCAGGGCCGCTCGCCCGAAGCCGCCCGTGCTGGGCTCCGAGACCGCATGCCTGCTCGCGCACCGCGTGCGCACTCCGAGACCGCGTGCGCCGCGTGCTGTCTCGGAGCGCGCACGCGTCGGGCATGAGCCAACACGCTGTGTCCGCGCGCAGGAGACGTGTCGGAGCGGCCGGCTCGGTCACGGTGACCTGCCCTCACAGGAGGCGCATAGGCCGCGCATCGGCTCCGCACGCGCGGAGGAGTCAGGGTGGGAGCCAGCGCCGAGATGCGGCGCACAAGGAGGATCATGACTCACCGCAGCCGTCTCACCCGCAGCATCGCCTACTGGGTTCTCGTGGTGGCATCGGCCGCCGCCGTGGCCGCCGGCATCGCACTGGCGCTGCCGCGCCTGGGCACCATGGAGGAGGCGCTGCTCGCGGGCACGGCCACGGGCGTGGAGGTCTACGTCGGTCAGGCGTGGATCACGCTGGCCGCCGGCCTCGTCGGTGCCGGCGTCATCGGCCTGCTCGCCGCGCTGGGGCTCGCCGCGACCGCGGCGATGCTCACCACCCGGAGCGCGCCCGCCGACGCCACCCCCGCGAGCGCCGTCGCGCCCGCCGCGGAGAACCGGCAGGAGGCCGCCGTCGCGAACGACGCCGCAGCCGCCGAGCCCGCGTTCGACGCTCCGGACGCATCCGACGCTCAGCACGAGGCCCCTGTCATCGCCCGCTGAGCGAACGCGCGAGCGCTCGGGTCAGGCCTCCTCGGCTCCCGAGCGCTCGCGGCGTCGACGCGACCCGAGATCGACGAGCGCGATGGCGAACGCGATGGCGACGAACAGCGCCACCGTCGTCAGACCGATCGCGTAGGCGTCGTGGTACACCGTGAGCGCGGGCTTGTCGCCCTCCTCGCGGAAGATCGTCGCGTAGAACAGCGACAGCCCCACCGCGGTTCCGATCGCCGTTCCGACGCGCTGCCCGAGCTGGCCGATCGATCCGGCCACGCCGCCCTGGGCGGGCGGGATCTCCGCGAGCGTGAGCGTCTGGTTCGGCGAGATGACCATCCCGCCGCCGAAGCCGCCGACCACCATGACGCCCGCCATGATCCACGGCGTGGCCTCGACCGAGGCCAGCAGCGCCGTGGCCGCGAGGGCGATGACGGTCGCCAGCACGAGCACGAGGCCCACCACGACCACGGGTCGGCCGTAGCGGCCGACGAGCTGGCCGCCGTACCACGACGAGACCGCGCTGGAGAGCGCGAAGCCGATGGTGACCATCCCGGCATGCAGCGCGGAGACGCCGAGCCCGGTCTGCAGGAACAGCGTCGTGAGCAGGAACAGCGCCGGGATGCCCGTGAAGTACGCCGCCATCAGGACCGTGCCGTTGCGGAACGACGACAGCCGGAACAGCCGCAGGTCGATGAGCGGCGAGCCCCCGCGCCGCTCGTAGCGTCGCTCCCAGACGAGGAAGCACGCCGCGAAGAGCACGAACACGACGAGCGTCCACCAGCGCTCCGGTGCGTCGTCGGGAGAGCCCGTCGTGAGCAGGAACGGCAGCATGAGGGCGATCACCGCGACGGCGAAAAGGAGCACGCCGGCCGGGTCGAGCGACACCGGCTCCGAGCTCGGGCGCCGCACCTCCGGAAGGACCCAGATCACGAGCCCCATCGCGATCGCGAACAGCGGGACGTTCATCCAGAAGGTCCACCGCCATCCGTCGCTCTCGCCGCCGACGGCGATGAGGAGACCCCCGATGGTCGGGCCGAACGCGGTCGCGAGGCCGATCATGGCGCCGAACAGGCCGAAGGCGGTGCCGCGCTCCTTGCCCGTGAACAGCTGCTGGATGGTGCCCATCACCTGGGGCATCTGGATGCCCGCCGCCACCCCCTGCAGCAGCCGCGCGGCGAGGAGCATCTCGATGCTGCCGGCCAGCGCACAGCCGATGCTGGAGAGGGTGAAGAGCGCGAGGCCGACGATGAGGAGGGTCTTGCGCGAGCGCTGATCGCCCAATCGCCCCATGGGCACCAGCACGAGGCCGAACGCGAGGATGTAGCCCGAGACGACGAGCTGGAGCTCGGTCGACCCCGCTCCGAAGGCGGCCTCGATGGATGGCAGCGCGACGTTGACCTTGGAGATGTCGAGGATCGTCAGTCCCGACACGCTCACGCAGACCCAGAACGCCTGCCAGCGGCGGCGATCGGAGATCGGGATGGACCGGGTCGGCGAAGGCGCAGGCGTGTTCGACATCACCTGAGACGCTACTCCGCCCCGCTGGGGCGGGCCCCGTCAGAAGGGAAGCAGCGGGTCGACCGCGACCGCAACGAAGACGAGCGTCAGGTATGTGATCGACGCGTGGAACACGCGCATGGGGCGCGGCCGCTCGTCCCCACCCTGCTCGAGGACGGTGCGGCGGTAGAGCCGGTGCGACTCGTAGATGAACCAGCCGCCGAACACAAGCGCGGAGACCGAGTACACCAGGCCCATGCCCGCGACGGGGATGAGCAGCAGCGAGCACGCGACGGTGGCCCACGCGTACAGGATGATCTGCAGGCCCACCTGCGACCCGGAGCGCGTGGCGCCGAGCATCGGCACGTCGGTGTTCTCGTAGTCGGTCGCGTACTTGATCGACAGCGGCCAGTAGTGCGGGGGCGTCCAGAGGAACACGAGGGCGAAGAGGATGAACGGCGCCCAGTCGAGCCCGTTCGTCACTGCCGCCCATCCGATGAGCACCGGGAAGCACCCGGCGATCCCGCCCCACACGATGTTCTGCTCGGTGCGGCGCTTGAGGATCATCGTGTAGATGACGACGTAGAAGAAGATCGCGAACGCCGACAGGAAGGCCGTGAGCAGGTTCGTCGTCAGCAGGAACCATCCGGTGGAGATGATCGCGAGCGCCCACGCGAACACGAGGGCGTTCCGCGGCGAGATCTCTCCGGTGACGATCGGGCGGTTCTCCGTGCGCGCCATGTGCGCATCGATGTCGCGGTCGATGTACATGTTGAACGTGGCCGCGGAGCCCGCGCTCAGCGAGCCGCCGATGACCGTGGCCAGCACGAGCCAGAGATCCGGCATCCCCTGTGCGGCGAGGAACATGACCGGCACCGTGGAGACGAGCAGGAGCTCCAGCACCCGCGGCTTGGTCAGCGCGACGTAGGCGCGGATCTTCCGGCCGAGTCGCTGACGGGAGGTCCGTTCGGTATCGACGACCGTCGTGGACATGAGCTCACGTCTCCCCTCGGATGGCACAGACACTCCTGATTCTAGGCCATCCCCGCCCCGGAAAGCGCCCGTGACGGCAGGTCGTCACAGTCCGCCGTCGCGGCTCGTCACGCCGCTATGCTGGGGCCAGAACGCGCGTCCCAGCGCCGTCTGCCCCTCGTCGAGACGAGTTCGGCTGGCCGGGAGCCGGGCGCGGAAACCCCACCACGAAAGGCGGTCCGGTGTCGGAACTGCGTTGGGATGAGATCGATCGGCGCGCTGTTGACACGGCTCGCGTGCTGGCCGCGGATGCCGTGGAGAAGGTCGGCAACGGCCACCCGGGAACGGCGATGAGCCTCGCGCCCGCCGCCTACCTGCTGTACCAGCGGGTGATGCGCCATGACCCGGCCGACACGCACTGGGCGGGCCGTGACCGGTTCATCCTCTCGGCCGGGCACTCGTCGCTGACGCAGTACGTGCAGCTCTACCTGGGCGGGTTCGGCCTCGAGCTCGACGACCTGAAGGCGCTGCGCACGTGGGGTTCGCTCACACCCGGTCACCCGGAGTACGGACACACCAAGGGCGTGGAGATCACGACCGGTCCGCTGGGTCAGGGTCTGGCGTCGTCGGTCGGCTTCGCCTACGCCGCGCGCTATGAGCGCGGTCTGTTCGACCCGGAGGCGCCGGCCGGCCAGAGCCCGTTCGACCACCACATCTACGTGATCGCCGGCGACGGCGACATGCAGGAGGGCGTCACGAGCGAGGCGGGGTCGCTCGCCGGCCACCAGCAGCTGGGCAACCTCATCGCGATCTACGACTCCAACCAGATCTCCATCGAGGACGACACGAACGTGTCGTTCACCGAGGACGTCGCCGCGCGCTACGAGGCGTACGGCTGGCAGGTGCAGGTCGTGGACTGGAAGAAGACCGGCACCTACGTCGAGGACGTCGAGGAGCTGTTCCAGGCGATCGAGGCCGCGAAGGCCGAGACGACCAGGCCCTCGCTCATCGTGCTGCGCACGATCATCGGCTACCCCTCGCCGGGCAAGCAGAACAGCGGCAAGATCCACGGCGCGAAGCTCGGCGCGGAGGAGCTGGCCGCCACGAAGGGCGCGCTCGGGTTCGATCCGGAGCAGCACTTCGCCGTCGCCGACGAGGTCATCTCGCACACCCGCCAGCTGGGCGAGCGCGGCGCGGCCGCCCACGCCGAGTGGCAGGAGAAGTTCGACGCGTGGGCCGCGGCGAACCCCGAGCGCAAGGCGCTCTGGGACCGCCTGCAGGAGGGCACGCTGCCCGAGGGCATCGAGTCCGCGCTTCCGGTGTTCGAGGCCGGCAAGGACGTCTCCACCCGCGCCGCATCGGGGCAGGTCATCAACGCCCTCGCCGCCGAGCTCCCTGAGCTCTGGGGCGGGTCGGCCGACCTCGCCGAGTCGAACCTCACCACGATCAAGGACGCGGCGTCGTTCATCCCGGAGGAGTGGTCCACCCACGAGTGGTCGGGCAACCCCTACGGACGCGTGCTGCACTTCGGCATCCGCGAGCACGCGATGGGCGCGATCCTCAACGGCATCGTCCTGCACGGCCCGACGCGCGCCTTCGGCGGCACGTTCCTCATCTTCAGCGACTACATGCGCCCCGCGGTGCGTCTGGCCGCGCTGATGAACGTTCCCAGCGTGTTCGTGTGGACCCACGACTCCGTCGCGCTCGGCGAGGACGGCCCCACGCACCAGCCGATCGAGCAGCTGGCCGCGCTCCGCCTCATCCCGAACCTCGCCGTGGTGCGCCCCGCCGACGCCAACGAGACGTCCGCGGCCTGGCTGGAGATCCTCCGCCGTCAGGAGGGACCGGCCGGCATCGCCCTCACCCGTCAGAACATCCCGGTGTTCGATCGCGGCGACGGCGCGGCATCCGGTGACGTCTTCGCCTCCGCGGCGAACACCGCCAAGGGCGCGTACGTCCTCGCGGAGGCGCCCAACGGCACCCCCGACGTGATCATCATCGCCACCGGCTCCGAGGTGCAGCTGGCCGTCGAGGCTCGCCAGCGCCTCGCCGCCGACGGCATCAATGCCCGCGTGGTGTCGGCTCCCTCGCTGGAGTGGTTCGCGGAGCAGAGCGCGGAGTACCGCGAGAGCGTGCTCCCCGCCGCCGTCACCGCCCGCGTCTCGGTCGAGGCCGGCGCGACGGGCCTGTGGCAGGGCATCGTGGGCGACCGCGGCCGCACGGTCGGGATCGACCACTTCGGCGCATCCGCCGACTACCAGACGCTGTTCGAGAAGTTCGGCATCACGACGGACGCCGTCGTCGACGCCGCACGCGAGACCCTCAAGGAGAACGCATGACCTCCCCCACTGCAGACCTGTCCGGAGCCGGCGTCAGCATCTGGCTCGACGACCTCTCGCGTTCGCGCATCACCTCCGGGAACCTGCGCGAGCTCATCGAGAACCGCAACGTCGTCGGCGTCACGACCAACCCGACGATCTTCCAGGGCGCGATCTCCGCGCACGTGGGCTACGAGGAGTCCCTCGCCGCGCAGGCCGCGGACGGCGCATCGGTCGACGACGCGATCTTCGCGCTGACGACCACCGACGTCCGCGACGCGTGCGAGATCTTCCGCCCCATCTACGACGCGACCTCCGGCGTGGACGGCCGCGTGTCGATCGAGGTGTCCCCCGTCGTCGCGCACGACACCGAGGCCACTGTCGAGCAGGCCAAGCAGCTGCACGCCGCCGTCGACCGTGAGAACGTCCTCATCAAGATCCCCGCGACGAAGGCGGGCCTGCCCGCCATCACGGAGACCATCGCCGCCGGCATCTCCGTCAACGTCACGCTGATCTTCAGCCTCGAGCGCTACGCCGAGGTGATCGAGGCGTACCTCGCCGGACTTGAGAAGGCCCGCGACGCCGGCCACGATCTCTCCCGCATCCACTCCGTGGCGTCGTTCTTCGTCTCCCGCGTGGACTCCGAGGTCGACAAGCGCCTCGCGGCCATCGGCACCGACGAGGCCCTCGCGCTGAAGTCGAAGGCGGGGCTCGCGAACGCGCGGCTCGCCTATGAGCTCTTCGAGCAGAAGTTCGACGAGAAGCGCGCGACCGACCTCATCGCCGCGGGCGCCAACGTGCAGCGTCCGCTGTGGGCCTCCACCGGCGTCAAGGACCCGGCGCTCCCCGACACCCTCTACGTCACCGAGCTCGTCGCCGCGGGCACCGTCAACACGATGCCCGAGAAGACGCTCGAGGCGACATTCGACCACGGCGTCATCACGGGCGACACCATCACGGGCGGGTACGCCGACGCGCACCGCCTGTTCGACGAGCTCGCGGCCGTCGGCGTGGACTTCGCCGACGTCACCGATTCGCTCGAGAACGAGGGCGTGTCGAAGTTCATCGCGTCCTGGGAGGACCTGCAGGAGACGGTGCGCGCCGCCCTGGAGTCCAAGCAGTGACATTCGCCATCCGCGTGTCCGGCGCGGCGAGGGCGGCGGCCGAGGAGGCCGTTCCGGCCCTCGTCGCCGACCTCGTCGCGTCGGGCATCACCGCCGAGGACCCCACCCTGTGGGGCTCCTCGGCGGAGGCCGAGGCGTCTCGGCGCCTCGGCTGGGTCGAGGCGGTCGCCGACGTGCGTCCGCTCGTCCCCGAGATCATCGCGCTGCGCGACGATCTCCGAGCCCGCGGTGTGGACCGCGTGATCCTGGCCGGGATGGGCGGCTCGTCGCTCGCTCCCGAGGTGATCACGCGCACTGCCGGCGTGGACCTCGAGATCCTCGATTCGACGGCGCCCGCCGACGTGCTCGCCGCCCTCGACGGCGGCCTCGAGCGGACCGTGCTCGTGGTGTCGTCGAAGTCCGGCTCGACGGTCGAGACCGACGCCCAGCGTCGCGTCTTCGAAGCGGCCTTCCGCGACCTCGGCATCGATCCGGCGGAGCGCATCGTCGTCGTCACCGACCCCGGCTCTCCCCTGGAGGCGGAGGCGCGCGCCGCCGGGTATCGCGTCTTCGAGGCCGACCCCGAGGTCGGCGGTCGCTACTCCGCTCTCACGGCGTTCGGCCTCGTGCCGTCCGGTCTCGCAGGCGCCGACATCGACCACCTCCTCGACGAGGCCCAGTCGGTGATGCTCGAGGTCGCGATCGACTCGCCGTCGAACCCCGCGCTGGTGCTCGGCGCGGCGATCGCCGCGACATCTCCGCGCCGCGACAAGCTCGGGCTCATCGCCGACGGCACGCCCATCCAGGGCCTGCCCGACTGGATCGAGCAGCTGGTCGCGGAGTCCACGGGGAAGGACGGCACGGGGATCCTCCCGGTGGTGCTCCTCCCCGTCTCCCCCGAGGTCGACAGCGTCCCCGCCGACCTGCAGATCGTGCGCATCGTCGACGACGTCGACGATGCGCCGCACCACGGTCACGGCGAGGTGCTCATCAGCGGGTCGCTCGGCGAGCAGTTCCTGGTGTGGGAGTACGCGGTCGCGGTCGCCTCGCGTCTCCTCGGCGTCAACCCCTTCGACCAGCCCGACGTCGAGGCCGCCAAGGAGGCCGCGCGCGGACTTCTGGCCGATCGCCCCGCGCCCGCCGCGCCGGCGTTCGTCGAGGACGGGGTCGAGGTGCGCGTGAGCGACCCGGCGCTGGCGACCTCCGGCACGATCGCCGGCGTGCTCGACGCCCTGTGGGCGACGGTCCCTGCCGACGGCTACGTGTCCATCCAGGCGTACGTGGCGCGCAGCGAGGTGCCGCAGCTCGACGGCCTCCGCGAGATGGTGGCGGCCGACTCCGGCCATCCGACCACCTTCGGGTGGGGACCGCGGTTCCTGCACTCGACCGGTCAGTATCACAAGGGCGGACCGGCCAACGGGGTGTTCGTGCAGATCACCGAGCGCACCCCGGTCGACCTCGAGATCCCGGGTCTGCCCTTCACGTTCGCGCAGCTCATCGAGGCGCAGGCCGACGGCGACGCGCGCGTGCTGGCCGCTCGCGGCCGCCCGGTCGTCACCCTCACTCTCACCGATCCCCAGACCGAGGTCCTCTCGCTGTTCGAAGCAGCGCTGTAGGGCCAGGAGGAGTCTTCCCTTTCATGACCGTTGACATCTCGCGGGGCGGCAATCCGCTTCGCGATCCCGATGACCGCCGCCTCAATCGCATCGCCGGTCCGAGCGCGCTCGTGATCTTCGGCGTGACGGGCGACCTGTCGCGCAAGAAGCTCATGCCCGCGGTGTACGACCTCGCCAACCGCGGTCTCCTGCCGCCCGGGTTCGCGCTCGTGGGCTTCGCCCGCCGCGACTGGGAGGACGAGGACTTCGCGCAGGTGGTGCAGGATGCCGTCAAGAAGTACGCGCGCACCGAGTACCGCGAGGAGACCTGGCAGCAGCTCGCCCAGGGCATCCGCTTCGTCCAGGGGCAGTTCGACGACCCCGCCGCGTTCCGCAAGCTCCGTGAGACCGTCGACACCCTCGACGTCGAGCGCGGCACCATGGGGAACCACGCGTTCTACCTGTCGATCCCGCCGAAGTCGTTCCCCGTCGTCGCGCAGCAGCTGCTCGAGTCGGGGCTCGTCGACGAGAAGCCGGACGACTCCCGCTGGCGCCGCGTCGTCATCGAGAAGCCGTTCGGACACGATCTCGAATCCGCGCGTGCGCTCAACGATGCGCTCGAGGCCGCCTTCCCCGCCGACTCGATCTTCCGCATCGACCACTACCTCGGCAAGGAGACGGTCCAGAACATCCTGGCGCTGCGCTTCGCCAACGAGCTGTACGAGCCGATCTGGAACCGCAACTACGTCGACCACGTGCAGATCACGATGGCCGAGGACATCGGCGTGAGCGGTCGCGCGGGCTACTACGACGGCGTCGGCGCCGCGCGCGACGTCATCCAGAACCACCTCTTGCAGCTGCTCGCCCTCACGGCCATGGAGGAGCCCATCAGCCTCTCCGCCGAGCACCTCCGCGCCGAGAAGGAGAAGGTGCTCGCGGCGGTCACCCTCCCCGCCGATCTGTCCACCGCGACCGCGCGCGGACAGTACGCGGGCGGATGGCAGGGCGGCAAGAAGGTCACCGGCTTCCTCGAGGAGGACGGCATGAGCCCGCAGTCGCGCACGGAGACGTACGCGGCCATCAAGCTCGACATCAACACGCGCCGATGGGCCGGAGTGCCCTTCTACGTGCGGACGGGCAAGCGCCTCGGCCGTCGCGTCACCGAGATCGCGGTCGTGTTCAAGCGCGCTCCCGAGCACCTGTTCTCGCGCGGCCAGACGAGCGAGCTCGGCCAGAACGCCCTCGTCATCCGCGTTCAGCCCGATGAGGGCGTGACCCTGCGGTTCGGCTCCAAGGTGCCCGGCGCCGGAACGAACGTCCGCGACGTCACGATGGACTTCGGATACGGCCACGCGTTCACGGAGGCGAGCCCCGAGGCGTACGAGCGGCTCATCCTGGACGTCCTCCTCGGCGACCCGCCCCTGTTCCCCCGGCACGAGGAGGTCGAGCTGTCCTGGCGGATCCTCGACCCCGTCGAGAAGTACTGGGCGTCGCTCGACGAACCGCTCGAGCAGTACGACTCCGGATCGTGGGGCCCGGCATCCGCCGACGCCCTGCTCGCCCGTGACGGCCGCGTTTGGAGGCGCCCGTGATCATCGATCTTCCCGACACCAGCGTCAGCGACATCGCCAAGCGCCTTGTCTCGGTGCGCGAGGAGGGCGGCGCCGTCGCCCTCGGGCGCGTGCTGACGCTCATCATCAAGTCGAAGCGCAAGCTCGACGAAGCCGTGATCGATGCGGCGAACGACGCCTCGCGCGAGCATCCCATGCGCGTCATCGTGCTCGTCACGGACTCCCGCGGCGAGGCGAAGCTCGACGCCGAGATCCGCGTGGGCGGCGACGCCGGCGCGAGCGAGGTCGTGGTGCTCCGCGCCTACGGTCCGGCGGCGAGCAACGAGGAGACCCTCATCACGGGCCTCCTGCTGCCCGACGCGCCCGTCGTCGTGTGGTGGCCGGATGAGCCACCGGCGCGGCCGGGCAAGGATGCGCTCGGCCGCATCGCGCAGCGCCGCATCACGGACACCTCGACGGCGCCCTACGCGCCGGACCGGCTGCGCCAGCTCGACCTGGTCTACACGCCCGGCGACACCGACCTCGCGTGGACGCGTCTCACGCGCTGGCGCGAGCAGCTCGCCGCGGTGCTCGACCAGCCGCCCTTCGAGGCCGTCACGGCGGTCGAGGTGCGCGGTGCGTCGTCCTCGCCGTCGACCGCGCTCCTGGCCGCGTGGCTGGGGATGGCCCTGGACGTCCCCGTCGACTGGGCCTACGAGTCGCCCCAGGCGTGGGATCACGGCATCCACTCGGTGACGCTGCGACGCGCGTCCGGCGACATCGTCCTGGAGCGCCACAGCGCCACGCACGCGACCCTCACGCAGCCCGGGCAGCCCGATCACGTGCTGCTCCTCCCCCGCCGCTCGCTGCGCGAGTGCATCGCCGAGGAGCTGCGCCGTCTGGATCCGGACCTGCTCTACGGTCGTGTCCTCACGGAGGGCTGGGAGCGCCTCGGGCCCGCGTCCGAGGAGTTCTGATGGCCGACCCTCGCGTCGTCGTCCAGTCGGACAAGGCGTCTCTCGGCGAGCACGTGGCGAACCGCTTCGTGGGTCTGCTCGCGCAGCTCACACAGCAGGCGCGCCCCGTGCACGTCTCGCTGACCGGCGGGTCGATGGGCGTCGCCGTGCTCGAGGCCACCGCCGCGCACGCGTGGCGAGACAACATCGACTGGTCGCTCGTGCACTTCTGGTGGAGCGACGAGCGCTTCGTGCCCCGCGCGGACCCGGAGCGCAACGCCGGACAGGCGCGAGCCGCACTGCTGTCGCAGATCGCGATCCCGGCGGAGAACGTGCACGAGCCCGCCGCGACGGACGACGGCGTGAGCCTCGACGAGGCGGCGACCGCGTACGCCGCCGACCTCGCGGCGTTCGCGTCGTCGCCGGAGCACGCCGCTCCCGCGTTCGACGTCTGCTTCCTGGGTGTCGGACCGGACGCGCACATCGCCTCGCTCTTCCCGGACCGGGAGGAGGTGAACGTCGTGGACGCGACCGTGCTGCCCGTGCGCAATTCGCCCAAGCCGCCGCCCGAGCGCATCACGTTCACCCGCCCCGTCATCAACGCCTCGACACGGGTCTGGATGGTGCTCGCGGGCGCCGACAAGGCATCCGCGCTGGGCCTCGTCATGGCGGGCGCGAGCTATGCGTCGGTGCCCGCGGCGGGCGCCCACGGCACCGAGGAGACGGTGGTCTTCACCGATCAGGCCGCGGCCGCCGAGGTGCCCGAGGATCTCATCGATCCCGACTGATCGCCGCAGGATCGCAGTACGACGAAGCGAGCCGGCCTCGGGGCGTCCCGAGGCCGGCTCGCTTGGTGAAGGAATCGGCTACTGGCCGCGCTTCTCGCGCAGCTTCTGCAGCGCATCGCCGAGCAGCTCCTCGGCCTCCTCGTCGCTGCGACGCTCCTTCACGTAGGCGAGGTGCGTCTTATAGGGCTCGTTGCGGGAGGCCTCGGGCGGGTTCTCCCGGTCGCGCCCCGCGGGCAGGCCGGAGTGCGGGTGGTCGATGGTGTCCGGGATCTCCTCCTCGGGGATGCCGGCGGCGTAGTAGCGCACAGCCTCGTTGCCGAGTGCGTCCCAGTAGGACACCGCGACGCGGTCGGCCTGGTGTCCGTGATCCTGCTCGCCCATCGGGCCCGATCCCACGCGCGTGCCGCGGATCGCGTTACCGCCGGTGGCCATCAGATCACCTGGAACTTCGTGATGAGCCCGAGGCCCACGATCGCGAGGAACCACACCAGCGCGAGGATGATCGTGAGGTAGTTCAGGTTGCGCTCCGCGAGACCCGAGGATCCGACGGCCTGCGACATCCCGCCGCCGAACATGTCGGAGAGTCCGCCGCCGCGCCCCTTGTGGAGCAGGATGAGCAGCGTCAGGAGGAGACTGGTGATCCCCAGGACCACCTGGAGGATGAACTCGAGAACGTCCACGAAGAGCCTTTCATGAGTGCGCGCGCGTGCGCGGCGCACGGAGTTCAGTATACGGCGAGGGCCGTGCGGCCCGAGCAGAGGCGCCCGGGCCGCAGCGGCTCACACGCCGACGTGCTTCTCGAAGCGGATGATCGCCGCGAACTCGTCGACCTTGATGCTGGCGCCGCCGACGAGCGCGCCGTCGACATCGGGCTCGCGCATGTAGGAGGCGATGTTCGCCGACTTCACCGAGCCGCCGTACAGGACGCGGGTGCGCTCGGATGCCTCTGCGCCGAGCTTCGCGCCGATGACCTCGCGCAGCTTGGCGCAGACCTCCTGCGCCTGCTCGGGGGTCGCGGCCTGGCCGGACCCGATGGCCCAGACGGGCTCGTACGCGACGACGATGTCGGCGTCGGCGGGGACATCCGCCAGCGCCTTCTCGAGCTGGGCGACGGGAACCGCGCTCGCGCCGTGCTTCTCGAGGTCCTCGCTGGTCTCGCCCACGCAGATCACCGGCACGAGGCCGTGCTTGAGCGCGGCCTGCACCTTCGCCGCGACGACGTCATCGCCCTCGGCGTGGTACTCGCGACGCTCGGAGTGGCCGATGATGACCTGCGACACCGCGAGCTTCTTCAGGAACGCACCCGAGATCTCCCCCGTGTACGCGCCCTCATCGTGCGTGGACAGATCCTGCGCACCGAGGGTGAACGGGATCTTGTCGGCATCGAGCAGCGTCTGCACGCTGCGCAGGTCGGTGAAGGGCGGGAAGACCGCCACCTCGACGCTGCCGTCCTCGTGCTTGGCGTCCTTGAGCGCCCAGTGCAGCTTCTGCACGAGAGCGACCGCCTGCAGGTGGTCGAGGTTCATCTTCCAGTTGCCCGCGATCAGCGGGGTCCGCTTCGTCATGCCCATCCGAGCACCTCCAGTCCGGGAAGCTTCTTGCCCTCGAGGAATTCGAGGCTGGCGCCGCCGCCGGTCGAGATGTGACCGAAGGCGGAATCGTCGAAGCCGAGCTGACGCACGGCCGCGGCGGAGTCCCCGCCGCCCACGACGCTGAGGCCGTCGACCTCGGTGAGGGCCTGGGCGACAGCCTTCGTCCCGGCCGCGAACGGCTCGAGCTCGAAGACGCCCATGGGCCCGTTCCAGAACACCGTCTTCGACCCGCGCACGGCCTCCGCGAAGGCGGCGGCCGTATCGGGGCCGATGTCGAGGCCGAGCCCGGAGGCGCCGAAGGGCGAGTCCTCGATAGCGTCGGCCGCGGTCACCACGTGGTCGGCGTCCGCACCGAACTTCGACGCCACGACGACGTCGGTCGGCAGGACGAGCTCCACGCCGCCTTCCTCGGCAGCGCGGATGTATCCGGCCGCGGTCTCGATCTGGTCGCTCTCGAGCAGGCTCGAGGCCACCTTGTGGCCCTGGGCCGCGAGGAAGGTGAAGAGCATGCCGCCGCCGATGAGGATGCGGTCCACGCGCGGCAGGAGGTGGTCGATGACGCCGAGCTTGTCGGACACCTTCGACCCGCCGAGCACCACCGTGTAGGGGCGCACCGGGCTCTCGGTGAGCGTGTCGAGCACCTCGAGCTCCTTCGCGATGAGGAGACCGGCCGCGCTCGGCAGCTGCTGGGCGAGGTCGTAGACGCTCGCCTGCTTGCGGTGCACGACGCCGAAGCCGTCGGAGACCATCACGTCGGCGAGCTCGGCGAGCTGCGCCGCGAAGGCGCCGCGCTCCGCGTCGTCCTTCGCGGTCTCGCCCGCGTTGAACCGCAGGTTCTCGAGAACGGCGATCTGGCCATCCTCGAGGCTCGCCGCGGTCTCGCGAGCGGAGTCGCCCACCGTGTCCGTCGCGAACGCGACGGGGCGGTCGAGCAGCTCGGCGAGACGGTCGGCGACCGGCTTCAGGCTGTACTGGGGGTCGGGCTCGCCCTTCGGGCGGCCCAGGTGCGAGATGGCCACGACGCGCGCGCCTGCGTCGAGCAGGGCGTTGAGCGTGGGCAGCGACGCGCGGAGTCGGCCGTCATCGGTGATGACGCCGTCCGAGAGGGGCACGTTGAAGTCGCATCGGATGACGACGCGCTTCCCGGCGAGATCGCCGAGCGTTTCGAGTGTTCGCAGTGACATCGTTTCTCAATCTACAGGCGGAGAGCCCGCCGGCACGGTGGACACCGCAAGCCGACGGGCTCTCCGGGAGCTTCCTGCTGGGTCAGAACTTCGAGGCGACCAGCTCGGTGAGGTCGACGAGGCGGTTGGAGTAACCCCACTCGTTGTCGTACCACGCCGACAGCTTGACCTGGTTGCCGAGCACGCGCAGCAGGCCCGCGTCGAAGATCGACGAGTGCGGGTCGTGCGTGATGTCGCTGGAGACGATCTCGTCCTCGGTGTACTTGAGGATGCCCTTGAGCGGCCCCTCTGCGGCCTCCTTGTAGGCGGCCTTGATCTCGTCGAGGGTGAGCTCGCGCTCGGTCTCGACGGTCAGGTCCGTGATCGAGCCGGTGGGAACCGGCACGCGCAGCGCGAAGCCGTCGAGTTTGCCCTTCAGCTCCGGCAGCACGAGGCCGATGGCCTTCGCCGCACCGGTCGAGGTCGGCACGATGTTGAGCGCCGCCGCGCGAGCGCGACGGAGGTCGGAGTGCGGGCCGTCCTGGAGGTTCTGGTCGGCGGTGTACGCGTGCACGGTCGTCATGAGACCGCGGACGATGCCGAACTTGTCGTTGAACACCTTCGCCAGCGGCGCGAGGCAGTTCGTGGTGCACGACGCGTTGGAGATGATGTGGTGGTTCTCGTGGTCGTACTCGTGCTCGTTGACGCCGAGCACGAACGTCGCGTCCTCGCCCTTGGCGGGAGCCGAGATGAGGACCTTCTTCGCGCCGCCCTCGATGTGCTTGCGCGCGAGGTCGGCGTTGGTGAAGCGGCCGGTCGACTCGATGACGATGTCCACGCCGAGCTCGCCCCACGGCAGCGCGGCGGGGTCGCGCTCCGCGAGCGCCGCGATGCGACGGCCGCCGACCGTGATCGACTCCTCGTCGTAGGTGACCTCCTCGTTCAGCACGCCCAGGATGGAGTCGTACTTGAGCAGGTGCGCGAGGGTCTTGTTGTCGGTGAGGTCGTTGACGGCGACGATCTCGAGGTCAGCCCCCTGCGCGAGAGCCGCGCGGAGGTAGTTGCGGCCGATACGACCGAAGCCGTTGATTCCGATCCGAACAGACACTGGGTCTTCTCCTGAATTTCGTAGGTGCGCCCGCACAGGCGCGGTGGAGGGGAAGGCCGTCCGGGCGGGCTCGCACCCCGCGTCGGACGGCCGTGTCACTCAGGACGCTACCAGGAGACCCGTGGTCTTCTCGCGCGCGGTGGCGAGGCGCTGCTGGACGTTGTCCCAGTTGACGATGTTCCAGAACGCCTTGACGTAGTCGGCCTTCACGTTCTGGTAGTCGAGGTAGAAGGCGTGCTCCCACATGTCGAGGAGCAGCACCGGCACGGTTCCGGCGACGAGCTGCTGCTGCTGGTCGAAGAACTGCTGGATGATGAGCTGCTGGCCGATCGAGTCCCAGAAGAGACCCGCCCAGCCGGAGCCCTGGATGCCGAGCGCCGCGGCGTTGAACTGGCCCTGGAAGCCCTCGAACCCGCCGAAGTGCTCCTCGATGGCCGCGGCGATCTCGCCCTCGGGACGCTCCTGGCCCTCCGGGGTGAGGTTCGTCCAGAAGATCGAGTGGTTGGTGTGGCCGCCGAGATTGAACGCGAGGTCCTTCTCGAGCTTGTTCACGTTCGCGAAGTTGCCCGTCGCGCGGGCCTCCGCGAGCTGCTCGAGGGCGGTGTTCGCACCGGCGACGTAGGTCGCGTGGTGCTTGGAGTGGTGCAGCTCCATGATCCGGCCGCTGATGTGCGGCTCGAGCGCCGCGTAGTCGTAGGTGAGCTCCGGAAGCGTGTACTTCGCCATGCGTCGATTCTTCCCATCTCTCGGCGCCGTCGCGCGGCGCTGACCGGTGCCTCCGCCGCTGCCGCGAACGGAGGGTTCCCTCTCATCCTAGTGACGGATGGCCGGGACGGGTCGTCGAGACGGATGGCCGGAGCCGACGCGACGTCACTCCGCCCCGACGGGGACGGCCGCCTGCGTGCCGGGGATGCCATCCTGCTCCGCGCGCTTGTCGGCCATCGCCAGCAGGCGGCGGATGCGGCCCGCCACGGCGTCCTTCGTCAGCGGCGGCTCGGCGTGGTGCCCGAGCTCGTCGAGGCTCGCGTCGCGGTGGGCGAGGCGCAGCGCCCCGGCCTCGCGGAGGTGCTCCGGCACGTCCTCGCCGAGGATCTCGAGGGCGCGCTCGACGCGCGCGCAGGCGGCGACGGCGGCCTGGGCCGAGCGGCGGAGGTTCGCGTCGTCGAAGTTCACGAGGCGGTTCACGCCCGCGCGCACCTCACGGCGCTGGCGCATCTGGTCCCACTCGGCGGCGACGTTCACCGCGCCGATCGCCTGCAGCATGCCGCGGATGCCCTCGGCCTCGCGGATGACGACGCGCGGCACACCGCGCACCTCGCGCGCCTTCGCGGAGATGCCGATGCGGCCGGCGGCGCCGACGATGGCCATCCCGGCCTCGCCCGTCGGGCAGGCGACCTCGAGCGAAGCCGAGCGGCCCGGCTCGGACAGGCTGCCCGCTCCGAGGAAGGCTCCGCGCCAGATGGCGGCGAGGTCCTCGCGGGTGCCGGTCGTGAGTCGGTTCGGCAGCCCGCGGACGGGGCGACGGCGCTGATCGAGCAGGCCGGTCTGACGGGCGAGCGTCTCGCCGCCATCCACCACGCGCACGGCGAAGTGCTCGCCGTCGCGGGAGCCGGAGCCCTGGATGTGGGCGATCTCCGGACGCACGCCGTAGATCTCGGCGATGTCCCGCGCCACGCGGCGCGCGAGGTTGGGCGAGTCGACCTCGGCCTCGACCGCGACGCGTCCGGCGATGGAGTGCAGGCCGCCCGAGAACCGCAGCAGGGCCGTCGTCTCAGCGATCCGAACCGAAGGACGCGGGTCCCTGACGGTGATCAGCTCTGCCTTGACATCGGCGGTCAGTGACACGGATTTCCCCACTCTCGAAGACGGCGACGCGCCCATTTTGGCGCAAGGGTCAAGCTTAGCCGCCATACCCCTGGGACCACCGGGTGGGAACTCCCAGCCGGTGGCGTTATGACCTCGCCGTGGTGGAGCTACTCCCGCCCGAGATCGCGATGGCGCACGCGCACGGCGACGCCGGGGACGTCCTTCAGCCGCTCCGCCAGGGCCAGCGCCATGGCGACCGAGCGGTGCTTGCCGCCCGTGCACCCGACGGCCACGGTGGAGTGGTTCTTGTTCTCGCGCTGGTAGCCCTCGAGCACCGGCCGGAGCGCCTCGGCGTACGCGTCGAGGAACTCCCGCGCGCCCTCCCGCTCCATCACGTAGTCGCTCACGGGGCCATCCTGCCCGTTGAGATCGCGCAGGTCGTCGTTCCAGAACGGGTTCGGGAGGAAGCGCATGTCGGCGACGAGGTCGGCGTCGGGCGGGAGCCCGTACTTGAACCCGAAGCTCATCACCGTGACCCGGTGCCGTGGGGCGCCCTCCTCGCGCACGAGGTCGGTCACGTGCGTGGCGAGCTGGTGGATGTTGTACGTCGAGGTGTCGATGATGATGTCGGCGTTCGTGCGCACCGGCGCGAGGATCTCCCGCTCGCGTCGGATGCCGTCGAGGAGGGTGCCGTCGCCCTGCAGCGGATGCGGTCGGCGCACGGCCTCGAAGCGGCGGACCAGGACGTCGTCCGAGGCGTCGAGGAAGATCACCCGGAGGTTGTTCCGCTCGCGCAGCGCCTGCGTCGTGGCCGGGAAGTCCGCGAAGAGGTCGCGGCCGCGCACGTCGACGACGGCCGCCACGCGGGGCAGCTCGTCGCCCAGGCGGGCCGAGAGGTCGAGGAGCGGCCGCATCATCTGCGGCGGCAGGTTGTCGACGACGTACCAGTCGAGGTCCTCGAGCGCGTTGGCGACCGTCGAGCGACCCGCGCCGCTCATGCCGGTCACGATCAGGACCTCGCCCGCTGCCTCGTTCATCGCGGCCAGCCTACCGACCATCCGCGACCGGCGCGTCGACCGCGGGCTCGCGGGCGTCATCTCGATGCAGGTGCTCGTAGATCGTCGCGGCGAGCTTGGGGCCGATCCCCGGCAGCTCCTCGATCTGCTCGACGGTGCCCGCCCGCAGCGCGCTCACCGAGCCGAAGTGCCGCAGCAGGGCGCGGATGCGCGACTCGCCGAGCCCGGGGATCTCGCTGAGGACGGACTGGATGTCGCGGCGGCGCCGCTTGCGCTGATGCGTGATCGCGAAGCGGTGCGCCTCGTCGCGCAGGCGCTGCACGAGGTACAGCGCCTCCGAGGTGCGCGGCAGGATGACCGGGTAGTCCTCGCCGGGGAGCCACAGCTCCTCCAGGCGCTTCGCGATGCCGCACAGGGCGATCTCCTCGTGCCCGGACTCCCGCAGCGCGCGGGCCGCCGCGGCGACCTGCGGCTGCCCGCCGTCGACGACGAGCAGCTGGGGCGGGTACGCGAAGCGCCGCCGTTTGCTGGGCGCCGTCACGACGTCGTCGGCATCGCTCGTGGCGAGCTCGGCGGCGTCCGGCGCCGCCTCCTCCGGCCGGTCGAGATGCGCGAGCCGACGTGTGAGCACCTGGTGCATCGAGTCGGTGTCGTCGGTCGTCTCCGCGATGGAGAACGAGCGGTACTGGTCCTTGCGCGGCAGCCCGTCCTCGAACACGACCATGGAGGCCACGACGTTGGTGCCCTGCAGGTGCGAGATGTCGTAGCACTCGATCCGCAGCGGCGCCTCGTCCATCCCGAGCGCCTCCTGCAGATCGGCGAGCGCCTGGGAGCGCGCGGCGTAGTCGCTCGTTCGCCGGGTCTTGTGCCGCATGAGCGCCTGCGTGGCGTTCAGCGTCGCGTTCCGCATCAGCTCGGCGCGCTGCCCGCGCTGCGCGACGGCGACCTCGACGCGCTTCCCGCGCCGGCTCGCGAGCCACTGCTCGATCTCCTCGGCGTCGGGCGGCAGCGTCGGCACGAGCACCCGGCGCGGGACATCCGCCGGCGCGGCGTCGCCGTAGACGCGCTGCAGGATCTGATCCACGAGCTCGGGGCCCGAGATGTCGAGCTCCTTGTCGATCGTGGTGGAGTGCACTCCGCGCACGCGGCCGCCGCGGATGACGAAGTGGTGCACGGCGGCGGAGAGCTCGTCCTCGGCGATGCCGAAGAGGTCCGCGTCCGCGTCGTCGGGCAGGACCATCGCGCTCTTGTTGAGGACGGCGTCGATCGAGGCGAGCTTGTCGCGGTAGATCGCGGCCTGCTCGTAGTCCATGGCCGCCGCGGCCGCCTTCATCCGCGCGGTGAGCTCGCGGGTGAAGCGCTCGTCGCCGCCGTTCATGAACGCCACGAAGTCGTCGACCATGGCGCGGTGCTCGGCGATCGTCACGCGGTGCGAGCAGGGCCCGCCGCACTTGCCGATCTGGCCGGGGAAGCAGGGCCGCCCCGTCTGCATGGCGCGCTTGTACGACGCGTCGCTGCAGGTGCGGATGGGGAACACCTTGATCATGAGGTCGATCGTGTCGCGCACCGCCCAGATCTTCGGGTACGGCCCGAAGTACTTCGCGCCGGGGATCCGGTGGTTGCGCGTGACCATCACCCGCGGCGCCTCGTCGCCGAGCGTGACGGCGAGGAAGGGGTACGACTTGTCGTCGCGGTACTTGACGTTGAACGGCGGATCGAACTCCTTGATCCACTGGTACTCGAGCTGCAGCGAGTCGACGTCGGTCGGCACGACCGTCCACTCCACGGAGGCCGCCGTGGTGACCATCCGCCGCGTGCGCTCGTGCAGCGTGTGCAGGGGCGCGAAGTAGTTCGACAGCCGCTGACGCAGGTTCTTCGCCTTGCCGACGTAGAGCACGCGCCCGTTCGCGTCGCGGAAGCGGTACACGCCCGGATTCGTCGGGATCTCCCCCGGCTTCGGCTTGTAGGGCAGCTGATCGGCCACGTCAGCCCGCCTTGCGCTGCCGTTCGGCCATCCCGAGCACCTCGGCGAGAAACGCGCCGGTGTGGCTGGCCTCGTTCTTCGCCACCTGCTCAGGCGTGCCCGTGGCGACGATCGTGCCGCCGCCGGAGCCGCCCTCGGGACCCAGGTCGACGATCCAGTCCGCCGACTTGATGACGTCGAGGTTGTGCTCGATGACGAGCACGCTGTTGCCCTTGTCGACGAGCCCGTTCAGCACCTGGAGGAGCTTCCGGACGTCCTCGAAGTGCAGACCCGTGGTCGGCTCGTCGAGCACGTAGATCGAGCGGCCGTTGCTGCGCCGCTGGAGCTCGGTGGCGAGCTTCACGCGCTGCGCCTCGCCGCCCGACAGGGTCGTGGCGGCCTGCCCCAGGCGCACATAGCCGAGGCCGACGTCGACGAGCGTCTTCATGTAGCGGTGGATGGCCTGGATCGGCTCGAAGAACTGCTCGGCTTCCGCGATCGACATCTCGAGGACCTCGGCGATGTTCTTGCCCTTGTAGTGCACCTGCAGGGTGTCGCGGTTGTAGCGCTTGCCGTGGCACACCTCGCAGTCGACGTACACGTCGGGGAGGAAGTTCATCTCGATCTTGAGCGTGCCGTCGCCGGAGCACGCCTCGCAGCGGCCGCCCTTGACGTTGAAGCTGAACCGCCCCGCCTTGTAGCCGCGCACCTTCGCCTCGGGGGTGTCGGCGAAGAGGTTGCGGATGCGGTCGAAGACACCGGTGTAGGTCGCCGGGTTCGACCGCGGCGTGCGGCCGATCGGCGCCTGGTCGACGTGCACGACCTTGTCGAGGTGCTCGAGGCCCGTCACCCGCGTGTGCTTGCCCGGCACGGTGCGGGCGCCGTTCAGACGCTGCGCGAGCACCTCGTAGAGGATGTCGTTCACGAGGGTGGACTTGCCCGAGCCGCTCACGCCGGTGACCGCCGTCAGCACCCCGAGGGGGAAGTCGGCGGAGACGTTGCGGAGGTTGTTGGCGCGGGCGCCGACGACCGTCAGCATGCGCTTGCGGTCGATCTTCCGGCGCTTCTTCGGCGTCTCGATCGCGCGGCGCCCCGAGAGGTAGTCGCCCGTGAGCGAGCGCTCGTCCTGCACGAGGGCGGTGAAGGGGCCGGAGTGGATGACCTCGCCGCCCTCGATGCCCGCGCGGGGTCCGATGTCGACGACCCAGTCCGACGCCTCGATCGTCTCCTCGTCGTGCTCGACGACGACGAGGGTGTTGCCGAGGTCGCGCAGCGTGACGAGCGTGTCGATGAGCCGGCGGTTGTCGCGCTGATGCAGGCCGATCGACGGCTCGTCGAGCACGTAGAGCACGCCGGTGAGTCCGGTGCCGATCTGCGTGGCGAGGCGGATGCGCTGCGCCTCGCCGCCCGAGAGCGAGCCGGCGGCGCGGCTGAGCGTGAGGTAGTTCAGGCCGACCTGGATGAGGAACTCCAGGCGCACGCGGATCTCGCGGAGGATCTGCGCGGCGATCTGCTTCTCGCGGTCGGTGAGCACGACGTCGTTCATCATCGCGAGCGTGTCCTCGAGGCTGAGGTCGGCGGTCTCGGCGATCGAGCGCCCGTCCACCTTCACGGCGAGCACCTCCGGCTTCAGACGCGCGCCGTTGCAGACGGGGCACGGCACCTCGCGGAGGTACTCCGCCCAGCGCGACCGCGTGGTGTCGGTCTCCGCCTGCGCGTACTGGCGCTCGATGTAGGGCACGACGCCCTCGAACCCGCTCGCGTACCGCACCTCGCGGCCCCAGCGGTTCTTGAACCGCACGTTGACCTTGTAGTCCTGGCCGAGGAGGACGGCGTCCTTCACGTCCTGCGCGAGGGCGCGCCAGGGGGTGTCGAGCGAGAAGTTCATCTCGTCGGACAGCCCCTCGAGCAGCCGCTCGTAGTACTGGAAGAGGCCCTTGCCCTGCGTCGTCCACGGGACGATGACGCCCTCGCGGATGGACAGCTCCTCGTCGCCGAGCATGAGCTCGACGTCGACCGACATGCGGGTGCCGAGGCCGGAGCACGCCGGGCAGGCGCCGAAGGGCGCGTTGAAGGAGAAGGTGCGCGGCTCGATCTCGGTCAGCTGCAGGGGGTGACCGTTGGGGCACGCGAGGCGCTCCGAGAAGGACTGCCAGGCGTCGTCGCCCTCCTCGTCGACGAAGTTCACCTGCAGCACGCCGCCGGCGAGCCCGAGCGCGGTCTCCACCGAGTCGGTCACGCGGCCGAGGATGTCGCCGCGGGCGACGAGTCGGTCGACGACGACGGCGATGTCGTGCTTGTACGACTTCTTGAGGACGGGCGGCTCGGCGAGCTGCACGAGCTCGCCGTCCACCACCGCGCGCGCGTAGCCCTTGGCCGCGAGCTCCTTGAAGAGGTCGACGAACTCGCCCTTCTTCTGCGTCACGACCGGGGCGACGACCTGGTAGCGCGTGCCCTCCTCGAGGGTCATCAGCTGGTCGGCGATCTGCTGCACGGTCTGGCGCTGGATCCGCTCGCCGCACTGCGGGCAGTGCGGCACGCCGATGCGCGCCCAGAGGAGGCGGAGATAGTCGTAGATCTCGGTGATCGTGCCGACGGTCGAGCGCGGGTTGCGGTTGGTCGACTTCTGGTCGATGGAGACGGCGGGGCTCAGTCCCTCGATGAGGTCGACGTCGGGGCGGTCGACCTGCCCGAGGAACTGGCGCGCGTAGGCGCTCAGCGACTCGACGTAGCGGCGCTGCCCCTCGGCGAAGATGGTGTCGAACGCGAGGCTCGACTTTCCGGAGCCCGAGAGGCCCGTGAACACGACGAGGGAGTCGCGCGGGATGTCGAGGTCGACGTTCTTGAGATTGTGCACGCGGGCACCGCGGACACTGATCTTTCCGGGCGAGGCGACGGGGATGATGGGCACCTCACAATCCTAAGGACCGCCACGGACACGCGGACCTTTGTTCGACGCTTCGCTCAGCGGACTCGAAGACGCGGCCCGAGAGCGCACCGCCGCGGACCGCTCGGAGACCCCTTGGCCCGGCTCATACCCCGGCGCATACTGAGGACGAGAGGAGATGATCATCATGGAGAGCGGAGTCCGACACGCGCACCCGCATCTCCGGGAGCGGATCCGCGCCGCCGGCGGCGTCTACGAATGGGCGAACGACATGCTCATCCGGATGGCCGGCCCCGCGCAGCTGGGCGACGGCCCTGGCTCGCCGTGCGTCCACTGCGGCCACCCGCGCATCGACCACGTCGAGCGCGACGGCGAGCTGCGCTGCCCGGAGGAGTGAGCGCCTCCTGGTCCGTGCCGAGCGAGCCCGGCACGGACCGCTCGCTCAGGCGTGTCCGGCCTTCTCCATCTGCCGCAGCGCGCGCTTGAGGTCCTGCACCTCGTCGCGCAGGCGTCCGGCGAGCTCGAACTTGAGCTCCTCCGCCGCCGCCAGCATCTGCTGCGTGAGTTCGGCGATCGTCTCCTCCAGCTGATTCGCACCCTCCGCGGCGATGCCCTCGCGCCGGCGCACCGGAGTCGGCGTCTTGCCCTTGCCCTTGCCCGACTTCGTGCGCGCGGAGTCCCGCTTGGACAGCAGATCGGCGGTGTCGGCCTCCTCGCGCGTGATCGCGTCGGTGATGTCGGCGATCTTCTTGCGCAGCGGCTGCGGGTCGATGCCGTGCTCGAGGTTGTATGCGATCTGGATCTCGCGGCGACGCTCGGTCTCGTCGATCGCCTTGCGCATGGAGTCGGTCATCGTGTCGGCGTACATGTGCACCTGGCCCGAGACGTTGCGCGCGGCGCGGCCGATGGTCTGGATGAGCGAGGTCCCCGAGCGCAAGAACCCCTCCTTGTCGGCGTCGAGGATAGCCACGAGCGACACCTCGGGGAGGTCGAGTCCCTCACGGAGGAGGTTGATGCCCACGAGCACGTCGTACACGCCCTGCCGCAGCTCGGTGAGCAGCTCCACACGGCGCAGCGTGTCGACGTCCGAGTGCAGATAGCGCACCCGCACCCCGTGCTCGCCGAGGAAGTCGGTGAGCTCCTCCGACATCTTCTTCGTGAGCGTCGTGACGAGCACGCGCTCGTCGCGCTCGACGCGCAGGCGGATCTCCTCGAGCAGGTCGTCGATCTGCCCCTTGGACGGCTTCACGACGATCTCGGGGTCCACGAGCCCGGTGGGGCGAATGATCTGCTCCACCACGCCGTCGGCGATCCCCATCTCGTACTTGCCGGGCGTCGCCGACAGGTACACGGTCTGGCCGATGCGCTCCTTGAACTCGTCCCAGCGCAGCGGCCGGTTGTCCATGGCGCTCGGCAGGCGGAAGCCGTGCTCCACGAGCGTGCGCTTGCGCGACGCGTCGCCCTCGTACATGGCCCCGATCTGCGGCACGGTGACGTGCGACTCGTCGATGACGAGCAGGAAGTCGTCGGGGAAGAAGTCGAGCAGCGTGTGCGGCGGCTGCCCGGGCGCGCGCTGGTCGAGGTGCCGCGAGTAGTTCTCGATGCCGGAGCAGAAGCCCAGCTGCTCGAGCATCTCGAGGTCGAACGTCGTGCGCATCTTCAGCCGCTGCGCCTCGAGCAGCTTTCCCTGCTTCTCGAACTCCTGCAGCCGCTCCGCCAGCTCCACCTCGATCGTCTTGATCGCGCGCTGGATGGTGTCGGTGCCGGCCGCGTAGTGGGTCGCGGGGAAGATGGCGACCGCGTCCATCCGCTCGATGACGTCGCCGGTGAGCGGGTGGAGCTTGTAGAGCGCCTCGATCTCGTCGCCGAACAGCTCGATGCGGATCGCGAACTCCTCGTAGACCGGGATGATCTCGATCGTGTCGCCGCGGACGCGGAAGTTGCCGCGCGAGAAGTCGACGTCGTTGCGGTTGTACTGCATCGAGACGAACTGCCGGATGATCGCATCGCGGTCGTACCGCTCCCCCACCTGCAGCGCGATGAGCGCGCGCAGGTACTCCTCGGGCGAGCCGAGGCCGTAGATGCAGGAGACGGTGCTGACGACGACCGCATCGCGGCGGCTGAGCAGCGTGTTCGTCGTCGAGTGCCGCAGTCGCTCGACCTCCGAGTTGATCGACGAGTCCTTCTCGATGAAGGTGTCCGTCTGCGGCACGTACGCCTCGGGCTGGTAGTAGTCGTAGTACGAGACGAAGTACTCGACGGCGTTGTTCGGCATGAGGTCGCGGAACTCGTTCGCGAGCTGCGCGGCGAGCGTCTTGTTGTGCGCGAGCACGAGGGTCGGCCGCTGCACCTGCTCGATGAGCCAGGCGGTCGTCGCGGACTTGCCGGTGCCGGTCGCTCCCAGCAGCACGACATCGGTCTCACCCGCGTTGATGCGCGCGGCGAGCTCGGCGATCGCCTTCGGCTGGTCGCCGCTCGGCAGGTACTCGCTCACCACCTCGAAGGGCCGGACGCTGCGTGTGGTCTGCATGCTTCCAGCCTAGAAGGGGCCTCCGACATCGAGGGCGGTCGGGCGGAAGCGGATGCGCGCACCGGGCGGCGTCTGCGCGGCGAGGTCCAGGTCGTCCGTCACCACGCACGCGATCACGGGGTATCCGCCGGTTACGGGACGGTCCCGCAGCAGCACGACCGGATGGCCGTGGGGCGGCACCTGCACGGCGCCCGCGGCCATCCCCTCGCTCGGCAGCTCCGCCGTCACCGCGCGCTCGAGGGCGCGGGCCCCCTCGAGGCGGATGCCGACGCGATCCGACCGCGGCGTGACCGTCCACTCGTCCTCGAGGAAGCGCCGCACGCCATCCCCCGTGAACCAGTCGTCGCGCGGCCCCAGGACCACCCGCAGCACGACCGTCTCCCCGGCAGCGGGCAGGCGCGGCGGCGGCGCGAGGGATGGCCGCGCCACGGCGGCACGGACGGCCGCCGGCCCGCGCAGCGGCACGACGTCGCCCGCCCGGAGCGGCGCGGCGCCTCGCTCACGCGACCCGAGCCCCGCGAGCGTGTCGGTCGCGAGGCTGGCGAGCTCGGGGGCGAGGGCGATCGCACCTCGGACCGCGATCACGCTGCGCAGCCCGCGCCCGGCCCATCCCGCCACGAGCTCGTCGCCGTCGTGCACGGCGACCGGGGTCTCGCACGGCACCGCCTCCGTCGTGCCATCCCGGTGCACCAGGGTCGCTCCCAGGTCTGCGCCCGCCCGTGCGACGACTCCGGCGCCGCGGAAGCGCAGCGTCGCGCCGCCGGCCAGCAGCTCGAGCGCCGCGGCCTCGGGCGGATTCCCCACCGCGCGCTGTGCGGCGCGGTGCGCGCGCCGGTCCGCCGCTCCCGACTCCGCGACCCCGAGGCTCGCGCGACCGACGCGGCCGAGGTCCTGCACGAGCAGCTGCAGCCCCGGGTCGACGACCTCGATCGCGGGCGCCGTGCTGCGGTCCCCCGGCAGATCGACGGCACCGGTCGCGACCGCGGGCCGGGAGGACGCGCCGGCCCGCGGCGGCGCCCCCGCGACCGTGAAGCCCGCGGCCGCGAACCGCACGACCGTGCCGGGCGCGAGGAGCGCGGGCGGCTCGCGGTCGGCGTCCCACAGCTCCGCGTGGGTCCGCCCCACGAGCTGCCAGCCGCCCGGACTCTCCCGCGGGTACACGCCCGAGTACGGGCCCGCGAGCGCGACCGCCCCGCGCGGCACCCGTGTGCGCGGCGCGGACCGACGCGGCACGTCGAACAGCGGATCGTCGCACACGAGGTAGCCGAACCCCGGCGCGAACCCCGTGAAGGCGACCCGCCAGCGCGCGCCCGTGTGCCGCCGCACCAGCTCCGCTGCGCTCACTCCCAGGTACGCGGCGACCTCCGGGAGGTCCTCGCCGTCGTACGCGACCGCGATCTCCACCTCGCGCCCGACGACGGGCGCCGATGCGGCGAGGGGCAGCGAGCGGATGGCCGTGGCCACCTCCGCGACGCGCCGCGGGTCGCACCGCACGAGCACCGTGCGCGCGGCGGGCACCAGCTCCTCGACGCCCGGCAGCTCGGCTGCGGCGAGCGCGGCGTGCAGCCGCTCGGCCGCGGCGAGGTCGGCCACCTCGACGAGAAGCGCGCGGTCCCCCGCGGGCAGCACGCGTCTCATGGGGCGAAGGGCGCGAGCGGGATGCCCTCGGCTTCGAGCGCGCGTCGGACGGCGACCGCCATCGCCACGGCGCCCGGGCTGTCGCCGTGCACGCAGATCGAGTCCGCCCGCAGCCGCAGCGCCGTCCCATCGACGGCCGCTACCTGCCCGTCGCGGACGAGCCGGGCCATCCGCCGCGCCACCTCGTCGACGCCGTGCAGCACGGCGCCGGGCTGGCCGCGCGGCACCAGCGCGCCCGAGGCGAGGTAGCCCCGATCGGCGAACGCCTCGGTCGCGGTGCCGAGCCCCGCACGCTGGGCGGCGTCCAGCAGCGCGCTGCCGGGCAGTCCGAGGACGGGCAGCGTGGGGTCCACCGCGCGGACGGCCGCCACGACGGTCCGCGCGCGGCTCGCGTCCGCGACGGCGTCGTTGTAGAGCGCGCCGTGCGGCTTGACGTAGCGGACCCTCGTCCCCGCGGCGCCGGCCATCGGCACCAGGTCGGCGAGCTGCCCCTCGAGATCGGCCTGCAGCGCGGCCGCGTCCACGTCGAGGGAGCGGCGGCCGAACCCCTCGAGGTCGCGATAGCCCGGGTGCGCGCCCACCACGACGCCGCGGCGCGCGGCGGCCGCGAGCGTCGAGCGGATGCCGTCCGCGGTGCCGGCGTGCGCTCCGCACGAGACGTTCGCGCTGGTGACGACGTCGAGCATCGCCTCGTCGTCGCTCACGACCCGACCCGGCGCGTTCTCGCCGAGGTCGGAGTTGAGGTCGATCACGGCCCCGCGGTGAGCGACCGCCACAGCTCGTCGGTCTGCGCGCGCGTCTCGCCGAGGGTGCCGGAGGTGTCGATGACGACGTCGGCGAGTGCGAGGCGCTCGTCGTCCCCCGCCTGGTTCGCGATGCGCGCGGCGGCGTCGGCCTCCGTCATGCCGCGCTGCTCCACGAGCCGACGGCGGCGGATGTCCGCGGGCGCGTGAGCGACGACGACGCGGTCCCACTCCCCCGCGCCGCGCGCCTCGGCGAGAAGGGGCACGTCGTACACGACGACCGTGCGCGGGTCGGCGTCGAGCGCGGCGCGGAACCGGCGCTGCGACTCCTCCTTCACCGCCGGGTGCACGATCGCGTTGAGCCGGGCGAGGCGCTCGCGGTCGCCGAAGACCACCGCTCCGAGGGCCGCGCGGTCGAGCGCGCCGTCGACGGTCAGCACCTCGGGCCCGAACTCGGCCGCGATGGCCGCGAGCACGGGCTGACCGGGGGCCTGCAGCTCGCGGACGAGCGCATCGGCGTCGACGACGACGGCGCCGTGCTCCGCGAGCCGACGGGCGATGGTCGACTTGCCCGAGGCGATCCCCCCGGTGAGTGCGACGAGTGGCATGCGGTCAGTCTAGAAGGGCGGACGGATGGCGGCGGCGCGGCTGCTGGGCGCCGTCCCGTCCGTGCGCGGGCTGATGCGGATGGCCGCGAGGATCGTCGCCGGGGAGAGCGGCCGGCACGCGGCGGCGCCCCCGTCGGGGAGGATCACCGCCGGCGCGGAGACCGGTTGCGAGGCGAGAGCCGCCGCTCCGGACAGCACGGCGACCGCCGCCGCGCCCTCGAGAGGAGGCATCGCTCCGACCTCCGTCTCGATGCGCGCCGCCGAGCGTCGCACCATGACGTTGAGCACGCGTGCGTCCCGACCCTCCGCTTCCGCGACGACCCGGTCCTCGCCGCGGAAGGAGATGGCGGCGTGCCGCGCCACGCGGTGCACCTCGCCCTCGATGTCGAGGACGAGGCCCTCCTCGCTCAGGGGGATGAGCACGCGATCGAGTCCGGGAAGGGCCGAGAACGGCGCCCGCCCGGCGATGTCGGCGACGCTCAGGCGCCAGGCGGGGCGGCGCACCAGCACGCGGGTGATCCCGAGGCCGTTCGCCCAGGGTTCCGGCGCGACGTCGGACAGGCGGACGATGATCGGCTCCGCCCGGTGCTGGTGTGCCATGCCGTGCTCCTACTCGACGGCCGTCGGTCCGGTCTCGCCCGTGCGCACGCGGATGACCTGCAGCACGTCGGTGACCCAGATCTTGCCGTCGCCGATCGCCCCCGTGCGCGCGGCCTCCTGGATCGCGGTCAGCGCGGCGTCGAGCTTCTCGTCGGTCACGACGATCTCGAGGCTGATCTTCGGCAGGAAGTCGACCTTCACGCGCTGCGAGCGATAGACCTCGACCTTGCCGGTCTGCGTGCCGTGCCCCTTGGCGTCGTAGATGGTCATGCCGGCGACGCCGACCTCCGCGAGCGCGGACTTGACCGGTCCCAGCGCGCTGGTCTGCAGCACGGCGGTGATGAGCTTCATGTCGTCTTCCTCTCCGTCGCGCTCAGGAGCGGACGTCGTCCAGGTGGTAGGCGGTCTCGGCGTGGAGGCTCGTGTCGAGCCCCGCCGTCTCGGTGCCGTCGTCGACGCGCAGGCCCATCGTGATCTTCAGCAGCCACGCGATGAGCGCGGTCACGATGAAGGTGTACGCGAAGACCGAGACGGTCGCAACGAATTGCGTCCCCAGCAGGCCCCAGCTGCCGCCGAAGAGGATGCCCCGCGCGCCGGCGGGCGACGAGGGGTCGGCGAGGAAGCCGATCGCGAGCGTTCCGAAGATGCCGGGGAGCAGGTGGATGGCCACGGCGTCGAGCGCGTCGTCGTATCCCAGCCGCTCCTTCAGCCCGAGCGCGAAGAAGGCCACGACCCCGGCGAGCGCGCCGATGACGAGCGCGCCCATGGGCGAGACCGAGTTTGCGGCCGGCGTGATGCCGACGAGCCCGCCGAGCATGCCCGAGACGGCCCCCAGCGAGGTCGCCGCCTTGCGCACGATGCGCTCGACGACGAGCCAGCCGAGCAGACCCGCGCATGCGGCGACGAGCGTGTTCGTCACCGCCACGCCGGCGCTGTCGTTGATGCCGCCCGACGAGCCGCCGTTGAAGCCGTACCAGCCGACGAGCAGCAGCCCGCCGCCCACGATCGCGATGGGGAGGCTGCCGGGACGCCCGACGTGGGGGAACCCGCGACGCCGCCCGAGGAACAGCGCGAGCACGAGCGCCGCCACGCCCGCGTTCATGTGCACGGCGGTGCCGCCCGCGAAGTCGATGGCGTGCATGCCGTTGGCGATCCAGCCGCCCTGGGTCGAGCCGTCGGCCGCGTCGAACGCGAACACCCAGTGCGCGACGGGGAAGTAGACGAGCAGCGCCCAGAGTCCGCTGAAGACGAGCCACGCCGAGAACTTCATCCGCCCCTCCACGGCCCCGCCGATGATGCCCACGGTGAGGCCCGCGAAGATCAGCTGGAACACCGCGATGAGGATCGCGGGCACCGCGCCCTCCGGCGTCTCCGCTCCGAGGAGCGACTGGATGCCGAGCAGACCGGCCGGGTCGCCGATGAGGCCGGCGCCGCCGACGGAGTCGCCGAGCGTGAGCCCGTATCCGACGAGCACCCAGAGCACCGCGGTGACGGCGAAGCCGCCGAACACGATCATCATCGTGTTGAGGATGTTCTTCGTGCGGGACAGACCGCCGTAGTACAGCGCGAGTCCCGGCAGCATGAGGGTGACGGCGACCGTGGCCGTGAGCATCCACGCCGTGTTCACCTGCGAGGTGATATCCATCTCGATCTCCTTCCTTTCGAACTGGATCAGCGGGTGAGCAGGTGCTCGAGCACCGCGGTGAGTGCGTCGACGCCGGCCGCCACGTCGGCGGCCCCGGCTGTCTCGGCGGGGGTGTGGGAGGCTCCCGTGGGATTGCGCACGAAGAGCATCGCGGTGGGGACGACCGCGGCGAGCACGCCCGCGTCGTGTCCCGCACCGGTGTCGAGCACGGGCGCTCCGGGCAGCGCGCCGCGCATGAGGGCGCGGAGGTCCTCGTCGAAGGCCACGGTGGGCGAGAACGACTGCTCGGTCATGACGACCGCGCACCCCTCCGCCGCCGCCGCGCGCTCCGCGTCGGCCGTCACCTCGGCGATGATGCGGCGCACCGCCTCCTCGGAGCGATGCCGCACGTCGATCCACAGGTCCGCCGACGACGCGATGACGTTCGTGCCGCCCGGCGTGACCTTCAGGCGTCCGACGGTGCCGCGCGCGTCGTCGACGGCGAGCGCGCGCTCCCGGACGCTGCGGATGGCGTCGGCCGCGACCACGACGGGATCCTGGCGATCGGCCATCCGGGTCGCCCCGGCGTGGTCGCCGCGCCCCTCGATGCGCAGGTGCCAGCGCCCGTGCGCGATGATCGCCCCGGCGAGCGCGACCGGGCGGTCGAGGTCGACGAGACCGCGCCCCTGCTCGACGTGCAGCTCGACGAAGGCCGAGACCTCCGCCAGGCGATCGGTGTCCGCGCCGATGCGCGCGGGATCGAAGCCCGCGTCCGCCGCGACCTCCGCGTAGCTCCGGCCCGACTCGTCGGACAGCCGGCGCACCCGCTCGGGGTCCACCGCGCCGGCGAGGAGTCGGGAGCCGAGGCAGGCGACGCCGAAGCGCGAGCCCTCCTCCTCGGGGAACACCGCCACCGCGAGCGGGCGCCGGAGCGTCACGCCGCAGTTGCGCAGACGATCCACCGCGGCGAGCGCGCTGACGACGCCGAGCGGGCCGTCGAAGCCGCCGCCGCCGGGGACCGAGTCGAGGTGCGACCCCGTGACGATGGCGTCGTGACGGTCGCCGGGGTCGCGCCCGGGAACATCCCACCACGCCCACATGATGCCGTTGCCGTCCGTCTCGACGTCCAGACGCCGGGCGGCGGCCTGCTGCGTGAACCAGTCCCGGAGCATCAGCTCGGCGGGCGAGAAGACGAGACGCGTGTAGCCGCCCCGCTCCGCGTCGACGCCGATGTGCGCGATCTCCGCCAGCAGCGCGTTCGCGTCTCCGTGTGCGCTCACGTCACACCTCCGCGAATCGCTGGCCGACGGCGCGGAACCGCTCGCCCGCCGTGCCGCTGCCGGAGACGAGATCGAGCACGAGCTCGCCGAGGAGCGGCGCGAACTTCGCGCCCTGCCCCGAGCAGGGCGAGAGGACGGTGATGCCCTCGGCTCGGTCGATGATCATGTCCTCGTGCGGCACGTTGGTGAACAGGCACGTCGTCTCCGCGTAGGGCTCGGGGTCGAGACCGGGCGCGAATCGGCCGACGAAGCCGGCCACCCGTGCGCGATTCGCGGGGTCGATGCGGGCGTCCTGGTCGCGGGCGGAGCGGATGACGCGGCCGCCGTTGTACTCGGCCACCTTCTGGCCGCCGAATCCCGCGTCGCGTCCTCCCGGCAGTCCGTACGTCTGGATGTCCTCGCCCTTGTAGATGAACGTCGGCCAGCTCGTGGCCGCTCCGGATGGCGTCTCGCCGCGGTCGGACGCGTCGCGGTACGGGAAGTGGAAGGCGTTCTCCTGCCGGACCTGGAAGTCCGGGAGCGCGCGCAGGAAGCCCTCCGGAAGGTCCAGTCCGTCGAGGAGCGCGGGCAGCCACCCGCCCGCCGCGACGATCACCTGATCGGCGTGCACGGTCTCGCCGGTCGCCGACGCGATGACGTACCCGGTGGATGCCGCCCGCACCGACACGACCTCCCACCCCGTGCGCACCTCGGCCCCCGATGCGCGCGCGAGATCGAGCATCGCGGTCACCGATCGCTCGGCGTCGATGACGCCGGCGCCCGGGTGCCACAGCACGTCGCCGTCGAAGGCGAGCCCATCCCACCGCTCCTGGGCCGCGGAGCGAGAGAGCATCTCGTGCTCCACGCCCGCGCCCTCGAGCACGCGAGCGAGCCGGTGGGGGTCGCGGACGGCGCCGAAGTCGAGCGATCCGCTCGGCGTCACGAGGGTCGCGCCGTGCGCGGCCTCGAGCTCGTCCCAGCTGCCCCGCGCCCGCACGACGAGCTCGGTGTAGAAGGGATCCGGGTATGCGTAGCGGAAGATGCGCGCCGAGCCGTGGGAGCTTCCCCCGGCGGACGCGGGAGCATCCCGCTCGAGCACGAGCACCTCGGCACCCGACTGGGCGAGCCGCCAGGCCGCGGCCGCGCCGCTGAGACCGGCCCCGATGACGACGTGCTTCGCCGTGGTCTGCGCCGACATCAGGCGAGGTCCGGCGCGTTCCAGAGGTTCAGCTGGGTGCCGATCCCCATCTCGACGGCGTTCTCGTAGACGGTCTTCGCCCACGCGACGTCCTCCACGCCCATCCCGCCGACGCTGAACAGCACGGGCTGCTCGTCGAACTCGCGCCCGACGGCGGTGCCGTCGAGCACGTCGCCGATGTTCACGACGCGCGACTCGTCGAGCTTCCCGAGGCCGATGAGGTCCTGCCAGTACAGGCCGATCATGCCGAACGCGGTCTCGTGGGACGGGGCGGGGTACTCCTCCGCCCACGCCTCGTAGATCTTCTTCGCGTCCGCGATGAGGCGGGCCTTCCCCGAGAGGGTGTACTCCTCGTCCATCTTGAGATTCGCCGGCAGGCTGAGGAACGCCCCGGGCTTGATCCAGTCCCCGTCGATGTAGGGGTAGTTCTCCGATCCGACCAGGCCCGTGACCGCCTCCGAGACGATGTCGCTGTCGCGCACGGCGGCCTCGACGGTGTCGGCGATCTCGATCGTCGTGAACTGCGGGTAGTGCTCCTTCACGTACGCGGCGAAGGACTCCGAGGTGGAGCGGCGGCGCCCGTTGATCCGGATGGTGTCGAGGGAGGGGCGGGCCGTCGTCATCGCGTGCAGCGCGCTCTTGTTCATCGCGCCCGGGCCGATGATGCCGAGGGTCTTCGCGTCGACGGGAGCGAGCTTCTTGGCGGCGGCGCCGGGGACAGCGGCCGTGCGGTAGGCGCTCTCGAGGTTGCCCGACATGATCGCGAAGGGGGCGCCGGTCTCCTTGTCGTTGAGCACGATGAGGTGGATGGAGCGGGGCAGCCCCTTCTCCCGGTTGTCGATGTTCGACCCGTACCACTTGACGCCGGCGGCGTCGAAGCGCCCGCCGAGATACGCCGGCATCGCCATGAAGCGGCGGTCCGCGGCGTCGAGCGGCATGCCGGGGAACGGCGAGGACGGGGGGAAGCTGATCTGCGCGCCGTGCGAGTTCCACGTGCTCCCGGCCATCCGATAGTCGCCCTTGGCGACGAGCACGAGCACCTCCTCCATCACCTCCATGCAGCGGGCCATGTCCTTCATGCCGGCGGCGATGACCTCGGGCTCGCTGAGGTAGAGCATGTCGATACGGGTGTCGGATGGGAGTTGTGCGCTCACGGGTATTCCTTCGGAAGTCGGGTGGTGCTTCCCCCTCAGAGAAACTCATTTCGGGAATTCAGGTCAAATATCTTTTCGCGCGGAATTCATAGCGCGATGCTCGCAATATGCCCGAAACATATCGGTAATATCCGAGCCCTATCGTCACCTCATGGAGATCCGCCAGCTGCGCTATTTCCTGGCCGTGGCGGAGGAGCTGCACTTCGGTCGGGCGGCCCAGCGTCTCCATATGTCGCAGCCGCCGCTCAGCGTGCAGGTGGGGCGCTTGGAGGAGGAGATCGGCACGGCGCTCTTCGAGCGCAGCACCAGGCGCGTGAGCCTCACCCCCGCGGGAGTTCATCTGCGCATGCGCGCGAAGGAGATCCTCGAAGACGTCGACGCGGCGGGCCGGGAGATGCGCGAATACGCAGACGGTCTCGTCGGTCGCCTTTCCGCGGGATTCGTGAGCTCCGCGAATTACACCGTCCTCCCCGGCGTCGTGCAGCTCTTCCGCGCTCGTCGCGAGAATGTCGAACTGGCTCTCGTTCCGCTGACCTCCGGGGAGCAGTTCGAGAGACTGCGCGCGGGCACCCTCGACGTCGGCATCGTGCGCGACGAGCTGCCCCCGGGCGACGCGCACGCCCCGGCGCTCGTCACCGAGGTCGTGTACGAGGAGCGCCTCGTCGCGTGCGTCCCCGTGACGCATCCGCTCGCGACGCGCGCGGAGCTCGCGCCCGCCGACATCGTCGAGGCGCCCATGATCGCCTACCCGCGGTCGCTCATGCCCGGGTTCGTCGACCGCGTCTCGGCGGCGCTGGCCTCGGCCGCTCGCGCGCCGATGGTCGTCGAGGAGGTCGTGCACCAGGAGACCGCCCTCAGCTTCGTCGCCGCGGGCGTGGGACTGAGCGTCCTGCCGGAATCGGTCCGCCAGCTCGTGCCGCCGTCGATCGCGGTCGTGCCGATCGCGGGATCGCCCACCACCCGGCTCCTCGCCGCGCACCCGGCCGGCGGCGACGACCATCCCGCCCGCTCCGCCTTCGTGGACTGCCTGCGCGAGGCCGCGCGCGCTCTCGCGGCGGCGAGAGCGGTCTGATCGCCGCCGCCCGCTTCCGCGAGCGGGAGAATGGTGGGGATGCCCTCCTCTTCTCGACCCGTCATCGCGATCATCGGCGCGGGCCCGCGCGGCGTCTCGCTCCTCGAGCGGCTCGGCGCGAACCTCCCCGCCGACGCCGAGCTCGACATCCACCTCGTCGACGACACGCAGGTCGGCGCCGGGCGGATCTGGCGCACCGAGCAGCCGCGCGAGCTCTGCATGAACACCCTCGCCGACGCCGTCACGCTCTTCACCGACGACGCCGCCAGCATCGCCGGCCCCGTGCGGCCGGGGCCGACGCTGTACGAGTGGTGCCAGCTCGCCCGTCATGCCGCGCTCGACGATGCGGCCGAGGTCGTCGCCCGGATCCCCGCCGCGCACGTCTCCGCCTTCCGCCGCGTGCCCGTGCGGGCGGGGCTCGTCGACGACTACCGCGCAGAGCTCCGTGACCAGCGCCCCGAGTCCCACCCGTCGCGCTCGCTGTACGGCGAGTACATCGCCTGGTGCCTCGCGCACGCGCGCGCGGCGCTGCCGGCGGGGGTGGTCGTGCACGAGCACCTCGGCCGCGTGCAGGCCACGCGACGCGAGGCCGGGCGCGAGGTGCTCGACCTCGGCGACGAGCAGCTCGTGGCCGACGCCGTGGTGGCGGCGACCGGATGGCTCGCGCGCGCGGTCACCGCGGAGGAGCGGCGCATCCTCGCCGCCGTGGACGGCCATCCGGATCTCGTCTGGGTGCGGCCCGACTCCCCCGCGGATCAGACGCTCGACGCGGTGCCCGACCGCGCGACGGTCATCGTCCGCGGGCTCGGCATGGGCTTCTTCGACGCGATGGCGCTGCTGACCGTCGAGCGCGGCGGCGTCTTCGTCGAGGACGCCGAGACCCCGACGGGACTGCGCTACGTCCCCTCGGGTCGCGAGCCGGTGCTGCACGTGACCTCGCGCCGCGGCGTGCCGTTCCGGGCGAAGACGCAGTACGGGTCCCTCCCGCCGCGGGCCCCCATGCACCACCTCCGCGGCGTCGACTGGACGGCCGTGCCGCGCCCCATCGACTTCGACGCGCGCGTGTGGCCCCTCATCCTCCGGGATGCCTTCGCCGCCTACCACGCCACGCTCGCGCGCGTGAAGCCGGGCTCGGTGGAGCTCGATGCCGCACTCGCGGCCATCCGGTCGGCCCCGCTGGAAGCCGACGGGGCGGCCACCCGCACCCGGATCGACGCGCTCGCCGACGCCGTCGCGCCGTTCGTCGCCGATGCGGCGGACCGGCTGGACCTCGCCGCGGCGATCTTCCCCGGCGACGGCGAGACGTGGCCATCCCCTGCCGCGTTCGACGCATGGGTCGCGCGGTTCGTCGCCGACGACCTCGCGGAGGGGGCGCGCGGTGCGGACAGCGCGCTCAAGGCCGCGCTGTGGTCCATCGCGTCGGCGCGCGGCATGGTGAGCCGCATCGGCGCGTTCGGCGGCTTCGACGCGGAATCTCGCGCGTCGGGCTTCCGCACGCTGATGACGGTCGGCGGCATGGTCGGGTCGGGCCCGCCCGCGTTCCGGAGCCGGCAGCTGCTCGCCCTCATGGCGGCCGGGCTCGTCCGGTTCATCGGCCCGGCCGGCGCGGTCGACGTCGCCGACGGCGCGTTCCACGCCTCGTCGCCGGCGGTCGCCGGGTCCGGCGTGTCGGCGGCCGTGCTCGTGGACGCGTGGATGCACGCGCACGACCTCGCGCAGACGGCGGACCCGCTCGTCCGCTCGCTCGCCGCGGCGGGGCGCGTGCGGCCCTTCGCCGCGCCGTCGCGGCTCGAGGGCGACGTCGACACCGGCGGGTTCGACGTGGAGCCCGAGTCCGGGCGGATCGTCCACGCCGACGGCACGGTCGACGACGCGTTCCACGTGGCCGGCATCCCCCTCGACGAGACCATGCACGACGCGATCATCAGCCCGATGCCGCGCACCGACCCCACCATGCTGCGCGAGACCGATCGCGTGGCCCGATCCCTCATCGCCGCAGCCCGTGCGGCCCGAACCAGGAGCGCCTCATGACAGAGAACCGACCCACCGCCGTCGTCACGGGAGCCACCGGAGGCATGGGAGCCGAGATCGTCCGCGACCTCGTCCGCACGCACCGCGTGGTCGCGCTCGGCCGCCGCGCCGACGCCCTCGCCGCGCTGGCGGAGGAGACGGGTGCGGAGACGCGCCGTCTCGATGTGACGGACCGCGACGCTCTGGCGGCCCTGGCCGCGGAGCTCGACCGCGTCGACGTCCTCGTCCACGCGGCGGCTCTCGGCGACCACATCTCCGTCGAGGACGCCACCGAGGACGACTGGACGCGGATGCTGTCGACGAACGTCGTGGCGCCGTCGCTCCTCACCCGCGCGCTGCTGCCGCAGCTGCGCGCGAGCGTCGCCACCGTCATCTTCATCGGCTCCGGCGCCGGCACGAAGGCCGCGCCGGGCAGCGTCGTCTACACCGCCTCGAAGCACGCCCTCCGCGCGGTCGCCGACGTGCTGCGCCTGGACGAGGAGAAGCACCGCATGCGCGTCGTCACGATCGCGCCGGGGCAGACCGACACGCCGATGCTGCGCGCGGGCATCCCCGCGGAGAACTACGCGGCGGAGCGGTACATCCAGCCGTCGACCGTCGCGGCGTCGGTGCGGTACGTCGTCGATCTCCCCGACGACGCGCACATCACCGACATCGCGTTGCGCCCGCGGCAGGAGATCGCCCGCCTCTGAGCCGATGGCCGCCGTCGGCCGGGCGTCCGGCCGGCGCGGTCCTCGGCCGATGGCGGTCGCCGGCGGCGGTGACCGCCGACGGCGGTCACTCGGAGACGATGCGCCAGCGGGTGCTGATCTTCGGGAAGCGCTTCTTCGTCGCGCGCAGCAGCCCCAGCACGCCGCTGCGGTTCGCGCCGATGTCGTTCGTCGCGAGCACGTCGAGGATGCGCAGGATGTCGGCGGTGTGGACGAGCTCGTCGTTGACGAGGCGCGTGACGCCGCGGTTCCGGTCCGTGTCCCACAGCCGGTCGCCCGCGTGGTCGCACACGAACGACAGCAGCGCGCGGCAGCGCAGCTCGGGGATGAGATCGGCCGCGTGGGACGGCGTGTCGTCGCCCTTCGCGAACTCGCCCTCGGCGGTTCCGTGGGTGAGCACGATGAGGAGCTCGGCGGGCTCCGCGAGCGCGCCGACGAAGTCGTCGACCCCCGCGCACTCGACGAGATCCAGCCGGCCGGACGCCTGCAGCGGCCGAACCGCCTCCCGCGCCTTCGCGGCGTTCTCGTCGTGATCGAACACCACCATCCGGATGGGCGCGTGGGCTCTCGTGGGGATGCTCATGACCCCATCGTGACAGGTCCGGCGGGCGCGGCGCACCGCGCGCCCTCCGGAAGGGCGCGGCGCGGGCGCCGATCAGACGTCGAAGCCGCCGATATCCCCGCCGAAGCCGCCGAAGTCGCCGAATCCGGCGTCGCCGGCTGCCTCCGTGCCTGCGGACGTCTCGGTCGCCGAACCGGGGTCGCCGAAGCCGGGGCCGCCGAAGCCGCTGCCGTCCGCTTCGCTGCCATCCGCGCTCTCGCCACCCCCGCCATCCGCGCCGCCCGGGTCGCCGCCGTCGGCGAGCGACGGCCCGATGAAGGAGCTGACGAGCGCCGAGCCGACGACGTAGCCGGCCACGGTGCCGAGCAGCGACCCGCCGATCGCGGTGCCGAGCCCGGGGCCTTGGCGGCCGCCGAGCGTGCGCTCCATCGTGCCCGGCTGCTGGTACTCCGCGCGCGTGGCGGCACGCGCCATCGCAGCGGGCTCGGCGGAGGCCGGGCGCTCCTGCGGCGGCAGCGAGCCGGAGAGCTCCGCGAGGACGCGCTGCCGCTGCTCGTCTGACAGCTTCGCGAACGCCTCGGCGTGGACCTGCTCGATCGTCTCGGGAGGAGCCGTCCGCAGCAGGTACCGATACCGCTCGACGGCACGATCATCCTCGGTCCGGTCGTCCCCTGTGCGGGAAGGACGCGAGGCCGGCTGCCCGTGCCCGTCGATCGTCCCGAACGCGGTGGTCTGCGGCGGATGGGCGTGGTCGCGCGTGTACGCGCGGTCCGTCTCGGCAGATCTGCCGTCGCCGCGGACGGCCTGCTTGATGCGGTCGAGGAATCCCATGCGTGACCTCCTGTGGGGGCGGATGCGACGACAGTAGCGCGGCTCGCTCGGCCGTGCGCGGTCGTCCGCGATGGGTTCGCTGTGGATCGCGCGGGAGCTCCCTTGTCGCCCGCGAGACCCGGCGGTACCGTGAGCGCGTCACCACGACCATCCGCTCGGGAAGGGGCTGCCATGCCGCACGGCGACATCACGCACATCGACATCCCGGTCAGCGATCACGATCGCGCGGCCGCCTTCTACCACGATCTGTTCGGCTGGCAGATCTCCGCGCCGCCGGGCTTCGAGGACTATCCCATGTGGCAGGCGCCGAATCGGATCTCCGGCGGCGGGCTGGCCCCGCGCTCGGCGGACTTCACGCAGCCGCGGTCGTATGTCGAGGTCGACTCGATCGACGACGTGCTGGCGAAGGCGCAGGCCGCCGGCGCCACCGTCGTGATGGAGAAGAGCCCGATCACCGAGACCAGCTGGTGGGCGGTGTTCCGCGACCCCGACGGCAACCACATCGGCCTGTTCGAGGGCCTCGTCGGCATGTGACGCGCAGCCCGCTCACGCGTCGCGCGCGCCGCTCGGGCGGCACGTCGCTCGGAGACTGCGCCCCCGCTCCGACACGGCAGGCCCGCGCAGCCCGCTCGCGCGCCCGCTCCGAGACCGTGTGCCCCACGCGCAGGCTCGGAGCGATCAGGCCGCACCCGAGCGAGGACGCTGTCTCGGGGCGCGCCGGGCCACGGGCACGACGAAGGGGCCGGCTCCCGGAGGAGCCGACCCCTTGGTCGTGCGATGTCAGCGGGTCAGACCCGCCGGATCAGCGTGAGCTCAGCGGCCCGACAGCTTCTCGCGCAGTGCGGCGAGAGCCTCGTCGTCGGCGAGCGTGCCGGCACCGGCCGACTCGCTGGAGAAGGTCGGCGCACCGAACTCCTCGCCGGCCTCCGCCTCGGCCTCGAGGGCCTTGGCGACCTGGGCCTTGTGCGACTCCCAGCGAGCCTGGGCGGCAGCGTACTCCTGCTCCCACTTCTCGCGAGCCTCGTCGAAGCCCTCGAGCCACTGACCGCTCTCGGGGTCGAAGCCCTCGGGGTACTTGTACTCGCCGTTCTCGTCGTACTCGGTCGCCATGCCGTACAGCGCCGGGTCGAACTCGGTGCCGTTGGGGTCGACGAGGTCGTTGGCCTGCTTGAGCGACAGCGAGATGCGACGACGGTCGAGGTCGATGTCGATGACGCGGACGAAGACCTCTTCGCCGACGGAGACGACCTGCTCGGCGAGCTCGACGTGCTTGTTCGAGAGCTCCGAGATGTGGACGAGGCCCTCGATGCCGTCGGCGACGCGGACGAACGCACCGAACGGAACGAGCTTGGTGACCTTGCCCGGCGTGATCTGGCCGATCGCGTGGGTGCGGGCGAAGACCTGCCACGGGTCTTCCTGCGTCGCCTTGAGCGACAGCGAGACGCGCTCGCGGTCCAGGTCGACCTCGAGGATCTCGACGGTGACCTCCTGGCCCACCTCGACGACCTCGGAGGCGTGCTCGATGTGCTTCCAGGACAGCTCGGAGACGTGCACGAGGCCGTCCACGCCGCCCAGGTCGACGAACGCGCCGAAGTTGACGATCGAGGACACGACGCCCTTGCGGACCTGGCCCTTGTGCAGGTTGTTGAGGAACTGCGTGCGGGTGGCCGACTGCGTCTCCTCGAGGAGGGCGCGACGCGACAGCACCACGTTGTTGCGGTTCTTGTCGAGCTCGAGGATCTTCGCCTCGATCTCCTGACCGAGGTACGGCGTCAGGTCGCGGACCCGGCGCAGCTCGATCAGCGACGCGGGAAGGAAGCCGCGGAGCCCGATGTCGACGATGAGACCGCCCTTGACGACCTCGATGACCGTGCCGGTGACGACGCCGTCGTTCTCCTTGATCTTCTCCACGTCGCCCCACGCACGCTCGTACTGCGCGCGCTTCTTCGACAGGATGAGACGGCCTTCCTTGTCCTCCTTCTGGAGAACGAGGGCCTCGACGTGGTCGCCGACGGTGACGACCTCGTTGGGGTCGACGTCGTGCTTGATGGAAAGCTCGCGCGAGGGGATGACGCCCTCGGTCTTGTAGCCGACATCGAGGAGGACCTCGTCGCGGTCGATCTTGACGATCGTGCCGTCGATGATGTCGCCGTCGTTGAAGAACTTGAGCGTCTTCTCGACCGCGGCCAGGAAGTCCTCAGCAGAGCCGATGTCGTTGATCGCGACCTGCTTGGTGGCCGGGGCGGTCGTTGCGTTAGTCATGTAGTGGGTTGTCCTTGTTGGGGATGTTCGGGCCTCGCACTCGGGAGCCGCGCGTCCACAGGCGGACACGGGCGCCACGGGATGAGCCGAGGCAGTGGATCGGATTGTCTTGCGTCTACGCTACGGCAGTCCTGGCGGCACGCCAAGAGCACGCACGCGCGCGACAGCCAAGGCTACCAGATGCGGCTGCGGCGACGCCGGGCAGGCCCGCACTTCCCGCGCGCATCGCACTACGATGACTCCACCATGCGCATCCTCCGCCTCCCCCTCCTCGCCTGGATCCTCATCGCCATCGTGCTAGGTCTGCTCTCCGGCCCGGTCATGCCGGTGTGGCTCGGCAACGCCTTCCTCACCTACAACTCGCTGTTCTCCGGGCTGCTGGGCTTCTCGGTGCCGCTCATCATCGTGGGGCTCGTCACGCCGGCGATCGCCGAGCTCGGTCGCGGCGCCGGTCGGTGGCTGGGCATCACCGCGGGCATCGCGTACGCCTCGACGATCCTCGCGGGGCTTCTGGCATACCTGGTGAGCCGCTGGATCTTCACGCCGGTGATGAGCGGGGCCGGCCTCGCGTCGCTCGAGGAGGGCGGCTCGGGACTCGCGCCCTACTTCTCCCTCACCGCCTCGCCGACGGGCTCCCCGACCGAGATCGTGCTGCCGCCCGCCCTCGATGTGATGACGGCGCTCGTCCTCGCCTTCGTGGTGGGCATCGGCCTCACGCGGATCCGCCGCTCGGTGCTGCTGCAGGCGGCGGTGGAGTTCCGCGGCGTCATCGAGATGCTCATCCGCTCGGTCATCGTGCCCGCCCTGCCGCTGTACATCTTCGGCATCTTCATGGACCTGTCGAAGAGCGGCGAGGCATACGACGTCATCGGGCGCTTCCTCATCGTCGTGATCGTGTCGTTCGCCCTGACCCTCGTCGTCCTCCTGATCCAGTACACCGTCGCCGGCGCCATCGCCCGCGTCAACCCGCTCCGCGCCCTGTGGAACATGCGCGACGCGTACGTCACCGCGCTCGGCACGTCGTCGTCGGCGGCCACGATCCCGGTCACCCTCGAGTCGGTCAAGCGCAACCGCGTCACGCACGCCGTCGCCGGCTTCGTCGTGCCGCTGTGCGCGACGATCCACCTCTCCGGGTCGATGGTGAAGATCACCTGCTTCTCCATGGCCATCCTGCTCGTGACGGATGGCCCGGTCTCGTTCGCCTCGTACGCTCCGTTCATCCTCATGCTGGGGATCATGATGATCGCGGCGCCCGGCGTCCCCGGCGGCGCCATCGCCGCCGCGGCCGGCCTGCTCACGAGCATGCTGGGCTTCGGCGAGGTCGAGGTCGGCCTCATGTTCGCGCTCTACATCGCGCTCGACAGCTTCGGCACCGCGACGAACGTGACGGGGGACGGCGCGATCGCGCTCGTGATCAACCGGCTCACGCGCGGCCGGATCGGCGAGGACGTCGAGGAGACCGAGGACCGCGAGCACGTCGCCCCCTGACACGTCGGCCCCTGACACGTCGGCACGCCGCGATCGGGCGATGTCCGACCCCTCCCGCACAATGCAGGTATGGACATCGCCCTGCTCGTCATCGTCGTCGTCATCGCCGCGGCCCTCGCCGGAGCCCTCGGGTTCCTCCTCGGTCGACAGCGAGGCGCGTCGGCCGACCTGTCGGATCGCGCCGAGCTCGGCGCCGCGCGGGCGCAGATCGCGACCCTCCAGGGCGACGTCGAGGCCGCGCGCGCGGAGACCGCGTCGCGGGTCGCCGACGAGCGGCGGGCCGGCGAAGCGCGCCTGCTCGACGAGCGGCGTCAGCACGAGCAGCGCGTGCGCGAGCTGCGAGCCGACGCGGAGGCGGACGTCCTCGCCGAGCGCGCGCGAGCGGCCGAGCGGCTGGAGGAGCTCCGCACCGACCAGAAGCGCCTGGCGGACGAGTTCGACGCCCTCAGCCGACGGGCGCTGGAGGCGAACACGCGCGCCTTCCTCGAGCAGGCGGAGGAGCGCCTGAAGCGCAGCCAGAGCGAGGGCGCGGCGGAGCTCCAGAAGCGGCAGGACGCCGTCCAGCAGCTCATCGAGCCGATCCGCGAGACGCTCGACACCGTGAAGACCGAGGTCTCGACCGCGGAGCGGGCGCGACTGGAGGCCAATGCCGCCCTCGCCGAGCAGGTCGCGCAGATGCGCCGGTCGTCGGAGGCGCTCGGCAGCGAGACGCGCAACCTCGTGAACGCCCTCCGCGCCCCGCAGGTGCGGGGCCGCTGGGGCGAGCTGCAGCTGCGTCGCGTGGTGGAGACGGCCGGCATGCTGAACCACGTCGACTTCGTCGAGCAGGCCCACCACTCGACCGACGACGGCGCGCTCCGCCCCGACATGGTCGTGCACCTCGCGGGCGACAAGCATGTCGTCGTCGACTCGAAGGTCGCCTTCAGCGGGTATCTCGAGGCGATGGAGGCGAGCGACGACACGGTGCGCGCGCAGCGCCTGCAGGCGCACGCACGCCATCTGAAGAAGCACATCGACGACCTCGGCACGAAGGAGTACTGGGACGTCGTCGACGGCTCCCCCGACTTCGTCGTCATGTTCGTCCCGGCCGAGCCGTTCCTCGCCGCCGCGCTCGATCAGGACGCGACGCTCTACGAGTACGCGTTCGAGCGCAACGTCGTGATCGCCACGCCGTCGACCCTCGTCGCCCTGCTGCGGACGGTCGGTCACGCCTGGCGACAGGATCAGCTCGCGCAGGAGGCGCATCAGATCTTCGCCGTGGGCAAGGAGCTCCACAAGCGCCTCGGCACCCTCGGAACGCACCTCGCGACCCTCGGCAAGCGGCTGAACGCGACCGTCGAGGCGTACAACAGGTTCGCAGGCTCCCTCGACCGCAACGTCGTCACCCAGGCGCGCCGGTTCAGCGCCCTGCAGGGGCTCGACGAGGTGCTCACCGACACCGCACCGGTCGAGGCCCTGGCGATCGCGCCGCAGAAGCCCGACCTGTATGCGGAGGACGAGGGCGCGACGCCGTCGTTCTCCTCCGCCCTCGAGCAGCTGCGTGAGGAGCGCCTCTGAGCTACCCCGTCCCCGCGCGCTTGTCCAGCCCTCTCGCGATCCGACCGGCCGGCGGGTCCGCGATCTATCGTGGGCACGAGGTGATGTCATGAACGCCGAACGAGCCTTCCACGACGCGCTGGCGGTCGTCCGAGACGAGGTGCGCGCTCTGCGTGACGATGCCCGCTCGGCTGCGGACGCCGCCGCCGAGCGGATCGAGCGCGTGCACCCGCACCACCGTGAGGGCGCGCGGAACCTCCTCCACTACCTCGCGCTCCGCGAGCACGATCTGCGGCCGCTGCAGGAGCGCCTGAGCACCCTGGGGCTGTCGTCGCTCGGCCGCATGGAAGGCGACGTCCTGCGCAATCTCGATGCGGTGCTGCGCGTGACGGAGGCGGCACTCGGAACCGAGGACGATCGGCAGGAGATCGACCCCGACGACCGCGGCGACCTCCGCGACAACGCCGCCGCGCTCCTCGGGGGCGACGCAGACGATCGGCGCACGCGCATCATGGTGACGCTCCCCAGCTCGGGCGCGGATGACGCGTCCCTCGCGGCGGGCTTCGTCGACGCCGGCATGGACCTCGCGCGCATCAACTGCGCCCACGACGATCCGTCGGCGTGGCGCCGCATGGCCGAGAACGTCCGCGCGGCAAGCGACCGCGTCCGCGTGGCGATGGACCTCGCGGGGCCGAAGCTCCGCACCGGCCCGGTGGGCGACGGACCGCACGTCGTGAAGGTCAAGCCCGCCCGCGATGCCGCCGGCGGGGTCGTGGAGCCGGCGCGATTCGCGCTGGCGGCGGAGCTCGACCTGGGTGCATCCGTGCCCCGCATCCCGGTGGCCGATCGGGCATGGCTCGCCCGCCGCTCCCCCGGCGACCTCGTTCGGTTCCACGACGCACGGGGTCGCTCGCGCCGTATGTCCGTCGCGCGAGCGGATGGCGAGGGCGTCGTCCTCGAGGGAGACCGCACGTCGTACCTGGAGCAGGGCGCCACGCTGCGCTGCGAGGACGACGAGGCGCGCATCGGCGAGCTGCCGGCGGTCGCCGGCGCACTGCGCGTCGAGCGCGGGGACACGCTGACCCTCACGGCCTCGCTCCAGCCCGCTTCCTCCGAGGGCGGCTCGCACCGCATCGGCTGCACCCTTCCCGAGGCCTTCACGGCCATCGAGGTCGGTCACCGGGTCGCGTTCGACGACGGCAAGATCGAGGGCGTCGTGCGGAGCGCGGGTGACGGCGAGGCGTCGATCGAGATCACGCGTGCGCGAGCGGGCGGCGCCAAGCTCAAGGCCGAGAAGGGCATCAACCTGCCCGACACCGACCTCCCGATCGCCGCTCTGACCGAGGAGGATGTCGCAGCGCTCGATACCGTCGTCGACATCGCCGACATCGTGGAGCTCTCCTTCGCCCGCTCGGCCGACGACATCCGCCGTCTGTACGACGAGCTCGATGCGCGCGGCGCGGATCAGCTCGGCGTGGTCGTCAAGCTCGAGACCACGCAGGGGTTCCGCGCACTGCCCGAGATCATCCTCGAGCTCATGCGGCGCCCGCGCGTGGGCGTCATGATCGCGCGCGGCGACCTCGCCGTCGAGGCCGGCTTCGCGCGCCTCGCCGAGGTGCAGGAGGAGCTGCTGTGGATCTGCGAGTCCGCGCGGATCCCGGTGATCTGGGCGACCCAGGTCCTCGACGATCTCGCCAAGAGCGGCGTCCCCACCCGCGCGGAGATCACCGACGCCGCCACGGCCGGCCGCGCAGAGTGCGTGATGCTGAACAAGGGTCCGCGCATCGAGGACGCCATCCGCGCGCTCGACGACATCCTCGGGCGGATGGCCGACCACATCGACAAGAAGAGCCCGCAGCTGCGCCGGCTGCGCTCCTGGTCGCCGCCCGCCTGACCGGCCCTGCGGCACGCTCCGCGCGGGTCATCACGGGCGGAGGCCGTCGCCCCCGGCGCGGAGCCCGGACTTCGCGTCCGCGGCCAGCTCCTGGCCGAGCACGGAGTTCCGTCGGGAGTAGCCGAAGTAGATCGCGAAGCCGATGACCAGCCAGATCGCGAATCGCAGCCAGGTCTCCGTGCTGAGGTTGAGCATCAGCCAGAGGCACGCCGCCGCGGAGATCCACGGCAGCCACGGCGACAGCGGCACGCGGAAGGGCCGAGCGAGATCCGGGCGGCTCCGCCGCAGGATGGGCACGCCGACGCTCACGAGGACGAAGGCCGAGAGCGTGCCGATGTTGATCATGTCGCCGAGCACCTGCACGTCGGTGAAACCCGCGATGACGGCGATCAGGACGCCGACGATGAGCTGGATCCGCACCGGCGTGCCGCGCCGCGCGTCCGTGACGCTGAGGGCGCGCGGCAGCAGGCCGTCGCGGCTCATCGCGAACACCACGCGGGCGAGCCCCAGCAGCAGCACCATGACGACGGTGGTGAGCCCGATGAGGCTGCCCACGGCGATGACGCGTGCGGCCCACGTCGCTCCGACCAGCTCGAACGCGCTCGCGAGGGAGGGTGTGTCGAGTGCGGCGAGGTCGAGGTAAGAGACCATGCCGGTCACGACGACGGCGACGAGAACGTAGAGGACGGTCACGATGGCGAGCCCGAGGATGACGCCGCGAGGCACCGTGCGCTCGGGCCTCTCGGCCTCCTCCGCGCTCGTGGCCACCACGTCGAACCCGATGAACGCGAAGAAGACGAGTGCCGCTCCGCTGAGGATGCCGAACACGCCGTACATCGACGGGTCCGCTCCGGTCGCCCAGGAGAAGAGCGACTGGGTCCACGCGCTCCCGACCTCGGGCCCCTCCTGCGCCGGCGGAACGAAGGGCGTGAAGTTCGCGGGGTCGACGAACATGAATCCGACGACGATGACGAACAGGACGATCGCGACCTTGATCACGGTGAACACCGCGTTGACGCGGCTCGAGAGGCGCGTGCCGAGAGCGAGCAGCGTGGTGAAGACGGCGACGATCACCACCGGTCCCCAGTCGAACGAGAGCGGACCGAGCGGGATGGACGTCGCCACATCCAGGTCGAACAGCGCGATCGCCTCGCCGAGGTAGACGCCCCAGTACTTAGCGATGACCGCGGCGGCCATGAGCATCTCGAGGATCAGGTCCCATCCGATGATCCAGGCGAGGACCTCACCGAGTGTGGAGTACGTGAAGGTGTACGCGGACCCCGCCACCGGGATGGAGGAGGCGAACTCGGCGTAGCAGAGGATGGCGAGACCGCACACGATCGCGGCCATGAAGAAGGACACGATGACCGCGGGTCCGGCATGGAACGCCGACGCCTCCGCTCCCACCGAGAAGATGCCGGCGCCGACGGCGACCGCCACGCCCATGACCGCGAGGTCCCAGGTCCGCAGCGAGCGCTTCAGCGATCGGTGCTCCTCGTGCGTCTCCGCGACAGACCGCTCGACGCTCTTCACTCTGCGCGGATTGCTCATGGCTCGTCATGCTACGACCGGAATCGCTGCGTCGCAGGGGAAGGCGAACGGCCGCCGCTCCTCGTGGGAGCGGCGGCCGTGCCGTCGGCGTCAGCGGATCAGCGAGCGGCCGAGCCCTCGACGTAGTCCGAGTCCTGCGACTTCCAGGCGAACAGAGCGCGGAGCTCCTTGCCTGTGACCTCGATCGGGTGCTGCTGCTCCTTCTCGCGCAGGCCGAGGAACTCGGGGGCTCCCGCGTCCTGGTCGTCGATGAAGCGCTTGGCGAACGCGCCCGACTGGATGTCGGCGAGGACGGCCTTCATGTTCTCCTTGACCTGTGCGTCGACGACGCGGGGGCCGGAGACGTAGTCGCCGAACTCGGCGGTGTCGGAGATCGACCAGCGCTGCTTGGCGATGCCGCCCTCCCACATGAGGTCGACGATGAGCTTCAGCTCGTGCAGCACCTCGAAGTAGGCGATCTGCGGCTGGTAGCCGGCCTCGGTCAGCACCTCGAAGCCCGCCTGCACCAGGTGGCTCATGCCACCGCAGAGCACGGCCTGCTCGCCGAAGAGATCGGTCTCGGTCTCCTCGGTGAAGGTGGTCTTGATGACGCCGGCGCGGGTGCCGCCGATGGCCTTCGCGTACGAGAGGGCGACGTCCCACGCCTGACCCGACGCGTCGTGCTCGACGGCGATGATGTCGGGGATGCCGCGGCCGGCCGCGAACTCACGGCGCACGGTGTGACCGGGGGCCTTCGGCGCCACGAGGATGACGTCGACGTCCTGCGGTGCGTCGATGTAGCCGAAGCGGATGTTGAAGCCGTGCGCGAACGCGAGCGTCTTGCCGGCCGACAGGTTCGGCGCGATCGACTCGGAGTAGATCGAGCGCTGGTGCTGGTCGGGCGCGAGGATCATGATGAGGTCGGCCCACGCGGTGGCGTCGGCGACGTTCTTGACCTCGAAGCCCTCGTCCTGCGCCTTCTGGGTCGACTTCGACCCCTCCTTCAGCGCGATGACGACCTCGACACCCGAGTCGCGGAGGTTCTGCGCGTGGGCGTGGCCCTGCGAGCCGTAGCCCACGATCGCGACCTTCTTGTTCTGGATGATCGACAGGTCGGCGTCTGCGTCGTAGAGGATCTCGGTCACTTGTTTCTCTCCTTAGATGGGGTTCTGCTCCGGCAGCGGATGGCCGCGGCCGGGGGTTCGGGGACTCAGCCGCGCAGCGCGCGCTCGCTGATCGACTTGCCGCCGCGGCCCAGGGCGAGCAGGCCCGACTGGGCGAGCTCCTTGATGCCGAACGGCTCGATCGCCTTGAGGAACGCGTCGACCTTGCCCTGATCGCCGGTGATCTCGACCACCAGCGCGTCGGGCGCGTAATCCACGACGCTCGCGCGGAACAGGTTCACGACCTCGATCACGTTCGAGCGCGACGCGTTGTCGGCGCGCACCTTCACGAGCATGTGCTCGCGCTGCACGGACGCCGCAGGGTCGAGCTCCACGATCTTCACGACGTTGATGAGCTTGTTGAGCTGCTTGGTGACCTGCTCGAGAGGCAGCTCGTCGACGTCGACGACGACCGTGATCCGCGACAGGCCGGGGATCTCGGTCACGCCGACCGCGAGGGAGTGGATGTTGAAGCCGCGTCGCGCGAAGAGGCCCGCGACGCGGGTCAGCAGACCCGGACGGTCCTCGACGAGCAGGCTCAGCACGTGAGACGACATGTCAGTCCTCCTCGGAGAAGGCGGGCGAGTGGTCGCGCGCGTACTGGATGTAGCTGTTGCTGACGCCCTGCGGGACCATCGGCCACACCATGGCGTCGGCGCTCACGACGAAGTCGATGACGACGGGGCGGTCGTTCGTCTCCAGCGCGAGACGGATGGCGTCGTCCACCTCGTCCTCCCGCTCCACGCGGATCGCGAGGCAGCCGTACGCCTCGGCGAGCTTCACGAAGTCGGGGATGCGGACGGTGTCGTGCCCCGTCTGCAGGTCGGTGTTCGAGTAGCGACCGTCGTAGAACAGCGTCTGCCACTGGCGCACCATGCCGAGCGACGAGTTGTTGATGATGGCGACCTTGATCGGGATGTTGTTGAGCGCGCACGTGGCGAGCTCCTGGTTCGTCATCTGGAAGCAGCCGTCGCCGTCGATCGCCCACACCACCCGGTCGGGCTCGGCGACCTTGGCGCCCATCGCGGCGGGCACCGAGTAGCCCATGGTGCCGGCGCCGCCGGAGTTCAGCCAGGAGTTCGGACGCTCGTACTTGATGAACTGCGCCGACCACATCTGGTGCTGGCCCACGCCCGAGGCGTACACGGCCTCCGGTCCGGTCAGCTCGCCGATGCGCTGGATGATCGCCTGCGGGGCGAGGTGTCCGTCGGTCGTCGGCGCGAATCCCAGCGGGTACTGGTCCTGCAGGCCGCGGAGGTAGGCCCACCACTCGTCGTAGTCGGGCGTGTCCGGCGTCGCCACCGAGCGGAACGCGGTGTCGAGGTCGACGAGGACCTCCTTGAGGTCGCCCACGATCGGCACGTCGGCCGTGCGGATCTTCGAGATCTCCGCGGGGTCGATGTCCACGTGCACGACCTTGGCGTGCGGCGCGAACAGCGCGGCCTTCCCGGTCACGCGGTCGTCGAAGCGCGCGCCGAGGGAGACGATGAGGTCGCTCTCCTGCAGCGCGAGCACGGCCGGAACCGCACCGTGCATGCCGGGCATGCCGAGGTGCTGCGGGTGGGAGTCGGGGAATGCGCCACGCGCCATGAGCGTGGTGACCACGGGAGCGCCGGTCGCCTCGGCGAACGTCTTCAGCTCGGCCGCCGCGTTGCCGCGGATGACGCCGCCGCCCACGTACAGCACGGGCTTGCGTGCTTCGGCCATCAGCGCGACGGCCGCCTGGATCTGCTTGCCGTGCGCCTTGGTGACCGGGCGGTAGCCGGGCAGGTCGTAGCGGGGCGGCCACACGAACGGCGCCTCGGCCTGCTGCGCGTCCTTGGTGATGTCGACGAGCACGGGGCCCGGACGGCCGGTGGACGCGATCTCGTAGGCTGCGGCGATCGCACCGGGGATCTCCGAGGCGTCCTTCACGAGGAACGAGTGCTTGGTGATCGGCATCGTGATGCCCACGATGTCGGCCTCCTGGAAGGCGTCCGTGCCCATCAGCGTCGAGAACACCTGGCCGGTGATCGCGAGGACCGGCATCGAGTCCATGTAGGCGTCGGCGATCGCGGTGACGAGGTTCGTGGCACCGGGGCCGCTCGTCGCGATCGCGACGCCGACCTTGCCGCTGGCCGCGGCGTAGCCCTCGGCCGCGTGGCCGGCGCCCTGCTCGTGACGGACGAGGATGTGGCGCAGCTTCGTGGCCGACATCAGCGGGTCGTACACGGGCAGGATGGCCCCGCCCGGCAGTCCGAAGACATCCGTGACACCCAGCAGCTCGAGGGTGCGGACGACCGCCTCAGCGCCCGTGAGCACGGGCGCTTGCGCGGTGGTGCGAGCGGGTGGCCGGGGAACGGCCGATGCGGTTTCGGCAGGCATGATGATGCTTCCTCGCTTGGGGGTGGGGATGATCCGTGGACGCCGCGATGCGCGGGCCGGCTCAGCCGGTCGTCGCGCCTTCCGCGGCGGAGCGCACGAGCTTGGAGTACTTGGCCAGAACGCCTCGGGTGTAGCGCGGGGGCAGGGGCTCCCAGCCGGCACGGCGGGAGCTCAGCTCTGCTTCATCGACGAGTAGGTCGAGAGTGCGAGCCGCGATATCGACCCTGATCAGATCACCATCGCGCACGAAGGCGATAGGACCTGCGTCCACTGCCTCTGGTGCGATATGGCCGATGCACAGCCCGGTTGTGCCGCCTGAGAATCGACCGTCCGTCAAGAGTAGTACATCCTTGCCGAGCCCAGCGCCCTTGATGGCCGCCGTGATCGCCAGCATCTCGCGCATGCCGGGGCCGCCCTTGGGCCCTTCGTAGCGGATGACCACCACGTCGCCCGCGCTGATCTCGCCGTTCGCGAGTGCGTCCATCGCGCCGCGCTCGCGCTCGAAGACCCGCGCGGGCCCCTCGAACACCGACGCGTCGAAGCCGGCGGTCTTCACGACGGCCCCCTCCGGCGCGAACGAGCCGTGCAGGATGGTCAGCCCGCCCGTGGCGTGGATCGGGTCGTCGAAGCGGTGCACGACCTCGCCGTCGAGGGGGTCCGGATCGAGGTCGCGCAGGTTCTCCGCGACCGTCTTGCCCGTGACCGTGAGCGCGTCGCCGTGGAGCAGGCCCTCGTCGAGCATGGCCTTCATGATGACGGGGATGCCGCCGTGACGGTCGACGTCGTTCATGACGTACTTGCCGAACGGCTTCATGTCGGCCACGTGCGGCACGCGGTCGCCGATGCGGTTGAAGTCGTGGAGGTTCAGCTCCACCTGCGCCTCGCGCGCGATGGCGAGCAGGTGCAGCACGACGTTGGTCGAGCCGCCGAGCGCCATGGCCAGGGCGATCGCGTTCTCGAACGACTCCTTCGTCAGGATGTCCTTGGTCGTGATCCCCTGCTTGAGCAGGTTGACGACGGCCTCGCCCGAGCGGTGCGCGAAGTAGTCGCGACGGCGGTCGGCCGACGGCGGCGCGGCGGAGCCCGGAAGGCTCAGCCCGAGGGCCTCGGCCACCGACGCCATGGTGTTGGCCGTGTACATGCCGCCGCACGCGCCCTCGCCCGGCGCGAACGCGCACTCGATGCGCTTGAGGTCCTCCTCCGACATGAGCCCGGCGCGGCAGGCGCCCACGGCCTCGAAGGAGTCGATGATCGTGATGTCCTTCTCGGAGCCGTCGGAGAGCTTGACCCAGCCCGGCGCGATCGATCCGGCGTAGAGGAAGACGCTGGAGAGCCCCAGGCGCGCGCTCGCCATGAGCATGCCGGGGATGGACTTGTCGCATCCCGCCAGCAGCACGGTGCCGTCGAGGCGCTCGGCCATGATGACGGTCTCGACGCTGTCGGCGATGACCTCGCGGCTGACGAGCGAGAAGTGCATGCCCTCGTGGCCCATGGAGATGCCGTCGGAGACCGAGATGGTGCCGAACTGCAGCGGGTACCCGCCGCCGGAATGCACGCCCTCCTTCGCGCCCTGCGCCAGACGATCCAGCGACAGGTTGCAGGGGGTGATCTCGTTCCAGCTCGACGCGATGCCGATCTGCGGCTTGTCCCAGTCCGCGTCACCCATTCCGACCGCGCGGAGCATCCCGCGCGACGTGGTGGCCTCGATGCCGTCGGTCACGACGCGACTGCGCGGTTTGATGTCGATCTCGCTCACGCAGGCAGTCTATTCCCCGCCGTCGGCGCCCCTCGACGCGCTGAGCACCTGGATCGGCGCCGCCGCGGCGGGGCTGTCAGGATGCGCGGCGACGCGCGATCTCGGTGAGCAGTGCGGCGAGGGCGGGAGCGTCGGGAACACGCACGGTCGCGGCGGTCTCACCCTCCCCCACGCGCACGCCGAGATCGCCCGCGCCGAGCGAGCGCAGCGCATCCTCATCGGTGACGTCGTCGCCCGCGAACAGCACGGCGGTGGCGCCGGTCGCCTCACGAAGCTCGGCGACCGCCGAGTCCTTGCCCTCGTGCCGCCACGCGAACTCGACGATGTCGCGTCCGGTGCGCCGCCGCCATCCCGGAGCGCGCGCGGCGACGAGAGCGTCGACGCCCTCCTGGGCGCGCGCGGTGCTCTCGTCGTCGGCGAGGCGCGTGTGCAGGGCGAAGCCGAACGCCTTGCGCTCGATCCAGGCGCCGGCGAGGTCGGCCACGATCGCCTCCGCAGCGTCGACGATCGACGCGGCATCGCCATCCGCCGCGCTCTCGTCGCCGCGCCGTGCCGGGGCCGACGAAGGCCGCCAGTGCTCGGCCCCGTGCGACCCGGCGAGCCAGATCGGCGACGCGTCGTCGTGCTCGGCGATCACCCGCAGGTCGGCGAGCGAGCGGCCCGAGACGAATGCGACGACCGTGTCGGGCAGCGCGGCGAGCTCGGCCACCGCGCGGCGCGCCTCCGGCAACGCGCGGGCCGTCAACGGCTCGTCGACGAGCGGCGCGAGCGTGCCGTCGAAGTCGAGCGCGACGAGCAGCCGCGGGGTCGTGGCGACGGCGGTGAGGGCCGCGTCGGCGACGGGGTCGTGCTGTCCCTGCATGCTCATCGCCGCCGCGAGTCCCGGAACGTCTCGAGGTCGGCGAGGAAGCGACGCCCCCAGCGCTCGACGTCGTTCTCCAGCACGCGGCGCCGCATGCTGCGCATCCGGCGCGACTGCTCCGCAGCCGGCATCTCGATCGCGCGCATGATGGTGTCCTTCATGCCGCCGATGTCGTGCGGATTGATGAGGAGGGCGCTGGTGAGCTCGTCGGCTGCACCGGTGAACTCGCTGAGCACGAGCACGCCGCGATTGTCGGCGTGCACGGCGACGTACTCCTTGGCGACGAGGTTCATGCCGTCCCGCAGGGCGGTGACGAGCATGACGTCGGCCGCGAGGTAGAGCGCGACCATCTCCTCCCGCGGGAATCCCTGGTGGAGGTAGCGGATGGCGGTGTGATGGATGGTGTCGTAGTCGCCGTTGATGCGCCCGACCGTGAGCTCGATCTCATCGCGCAGCTCCTGGTACGCCTCGACGCCGGGCCGACTGGGGCTCGCCACCTGGACGAGCGTGACGTCACCCACCTCGACGCGGCCGTCGTCGAGCAGCTCGCCGAAGGCCTTGAGGCGATGACGGATGCCCTTGGTGTAGTCGAGCCGGTCGACGCCGAGGAGGATCTTCGACGGGTTGCCCAGCTGCTCGCGGATCTCCACGGCGCGAGCCCGGATGGCCGGATCCTGCGCGAGCTCGATGAACGACTGCGCGTCGATGGAGATCGGGTACGGCTTGGCGATCGCCGTGCGCGCCGTGCCGTCCGGCTGCGGGATGGTGATGCTCTCCCGCTTCGTGCCGTAGCGGAGGATCCGGCGCACGGAGCGCTGGAAGTTGCCGGCGTCGGCCGCGCGCTGGAAGCCGATGACGTCGGCGCCGAGGAGACCCTCGACGACCTGCCGCCGCCAGGGCAGCTGCGCGTAGAGCCCGTAGGCCGGGAACGGGATGTGATGGAAGTAGCCGATGATGACGTCGGGGCGGAGCTCGCGCAGCATCTGCGGCACGAGCTGCAGCTGGTAGTCCTGCACCCACACGAAGCCGCCTTCGTCCACGACCTCGGCGGCGGCCTCCGCGAACCGGCGGTTCACGCGCACGTAGGCGTCCCACCAGCGCCGCTTATACACGGGCGTCGCGATGACGTCGTGGTACAGCGGCCAGATCGTGCCGTTCGCGAAGCCCTCGTAGTAGTCCTCGAGCTCCTCCTCGCTGAGCTCGACGGGCACGAGGTGCGTGCCGTCGAAGTCGAAGGGGTCGACCTGGAGTCCGGGCTTCCCAGCCCATCCGACCCAGGCGCCGTCGACCTTCTGCATCACCTGCTCGAGGGCGGTGACGAGACCGCCGGGAGAGCGACGCCAGGCGGGCTGTCCGCTCTCATCCTGGATCCGATCCACCGGAAGGCGGTTGGCTACGACGACGAGGTCCGCTTTGGGCATGCCGCTCCTTCAATGTGTGCCGGGTCAGTCTAGCCACGGCGGCGGCGCACGCCCGGGGCACGACCGGTGCCCGAAAGCGCCGTCGGCGCGACACGCTCCGCGCGTTAGCAGGCGGCACCCGCGGGCACAACCCCCGGTGTCGCCGCCGTCGCCACAGCCGCGGCGGCGCTACCGTGGTGCCATGCGCAAGTACCTCATGGGAACCGGCCTCTTCGGAGCGATCACGAGCGGATACTCGCTGCTCAAGGGCGCCAACCACAAGCGGTTCACGTGGCGGGTGGGGCTCGCGTGGATCAGCTGGGCCATCACGCTCCTGCTGGCGATCGGCGAGGCGCGCGATATCCGCACCGCCTCCCACGGCGGTGCGGTGCCGGAGGACTCCCCCATCGCGGGCAAGGAGTACAAGTACGCGGGAACGCCGAAGCCGGGCAAGAAGCAGAAGCTCGACAAGAAGCAGAAGCGCGCGAAGAAGTAGAAGCGCGCGAGGAAGCCGAAGCGCGAAGAAGCAGAGCGGATGGCGTGCGCTCGAGGCGCCTGCCGTTTCGATCGGACACCCTGACGACCCACCTCAGCGACGTGAGCGGGTCTCGAGGCGTATCCCGCCGACGCCTGGTGCATGACGATTCATGACCTTCTACTGCCTGCCGCGGATCTTCGTGTGGAGTCGGGTGGTGGAGGTGGGTGCGGGCCGGTAGCGGTGGTGTCGGTCGATCCAGTTCGGGGCGGCGATGTAGGGGGTGCCGTTTCGCATCTGGATGTCCCACCCCGAGTGCTCCAGGTGATGGTGATGCCACCAGCACAGCAGGACCCCGTTGTCGGTGTGGGTGGCGCCGCCGAGGGCGTGGTCTTGGACGTGGTGGATCTCGCACCAGGCGGCGGGGATCGTGCACCCGGGGATGATGCACCCACCGTCTCGGGCGACGATCGCCTTCCGCTGGGTGGCGGTGAAGATGCGCTGCACACTGGTCAGGGACAGGATCCTCCCGGTGGGGCTGAACGCGGCCCGGAGGATGTCGCCGCTGCACCCGATCCGCCGAGCGACCGATGCCGGCACCGCCCGGGAGGTGCCGTCGAGGTGCGCGATCCCGGACCGGCGTCGCCGCGAGGGTGACCAGGGTGGCGGCGCAGCCGGCGAAGGCGAGGTCGGTGGCGGCCCGGAGCTCGGAGGATGGTCGTTCCCCGACCCTGGAGAGTCGTCCCACTCTGGAGAGTCGTCCCACCCTGGAGACCCGTCCCACCCTGGAGACCCGTCCCATCCTGATAAGCCGTCGCATGCGGACTCGTCGGTCGGGTCGGTGTCGGGGTGGGTGGTGGCGAGGTCGGTGTCGGTGACGTGGATCATCACGGTCGGGGCGGCGCCGCCGAGGGTCGGGGTCTCTGCGGCGCGGGAGGCCGCCTGCAGCATCGCCATGAGCGCGTCGTGGCGCTTCTGCGTCGCGGTGCGGGGGTCGTGGACGATCTCCGCCGCCTGCCACGGTTTCGTGCCCTGATCCTCCGGATCCACCCCGTCCAGGAACCCGCCCCCGAGGTCCGCGCCCGTGGACCCGCTCGCTCCTTCTTCGTCTTCCGAGGCACCGTCAGCGTCTGCGTCCGCGCACTCTGTCGAAGCGGCCCCCTCAGCTGACGCGCCGTCTGCGCCGGCAGAGTCGTCCGGGCCGTCTGCGCCGTCGGGGCCGGTGAAGGTGACGCCGCGGGCGGGATTGGTGTGCGCGGCGAGGAGGATCTGGAGGAGGGCTCCGGCTTCGGGAACGAGGACCCCGTTCACCCGGAAGTTCCCATTCGGGAGCTCCGTGACCGTCAGACCCCGTGCCCGGAACGCCTTGTCGTGCTCATGGTCCGGATCGAACCCGTCCGCCGTGAGCACATCCACCCACGCATCCGCGTGCGCCTTCACCACACTCCACGGCGGCGGCACCACCCCACCCGCGTCAACACCACCGCCCGCCGCATCGGCGTCGGCAGTATCGGTCTTCGGGTCGAGGAGCCCGGCGAGACCATCCGGGACGGTGGCGTCGTCGAGGTCGGAGCGGATCGTGCCGGTGGCGATGCCGACCAGGTGCGCCTCCATCGCATCGACCTTGTGCCGCTCCTCGGCCGGCAGCGCCTTCGACGCCGCATCGAACGCCTTCACCAGCAGCGCCGCCGGCTCCACCCCGATCCGCCCACCCGCGAGAGCCGCCGCGAGCACCGGACGCTCCGCCGGCAACGGAAGTCCCGTCGCGGACTCCCTCTCCCGAGTCCCCTCATCCAACCGCGCCCGCGACGACAGCGTCGCCCCCGGCACGCCCGTCACCCGCTCCAGCACCTCCCGGCCCGTGCGGCACCCCAGCCCCTCCGACAGCGGATGCTCCAACCCCCGCCGCGAGCGGCGCGTGACCTCCCCTGCCGCCCGTACACGGAGCGCGTCGACGATCCTGCCGAGCTGCTCCACCCGCCCCGTCACCGCCACCAGGTCCACATCCGGCAGATCCTCCACCCCGCAGAAGAGACCACCCAGCAGCGCGACCGCCGCGTCCACCGGGACGGTGGAAGCAGTCCGCGTGACCGGGCTGGCGTCTTTGACCATGCCTCCACGATAGAATCGACCACCGACATTCCTCGGATCCACGTTCGAATATCGATCAGGTGTGGAAAACCCGCCCGAGACACACCGCTGCAGGCAAACTGTGCAGACGACGAGGACTGTGAGATGGCGCGCGCGCACGCGAGGCGCATCAAATTCAGCATCAAACTAAACTCTTCCTGCCGTGCGACATCGATGCCTCGAACCACATACCCACGTTATATAACCGCGGTATGATGGAGGGATGGATCACGCCCGAGACCTCGAGAGCATCATCGTCGCGGCGCACGCGCTCACCCGCGTCGCCGCGCTCGAGACCCGCAACGAGGCGCCGGCCGCGCAGTGGCGCACCCTCGCCATCCTGCGCGACAGCGGCCCGCTGCGGATCGGCGAGCTCGCGCAGCTCAGCCGCATCACCCAGCCCGGGGCGACGCGTCTGATCGGCACCATGGCGCAGGCCGGGCTCGTCGAGCGCATCGGCGACCCCGACGACTCGCGCGCCGTGCGCGTGGCCGCCACCGAGCGGGGGCGCGAGGCCTACGCGGCCTGGCGCGTGCAGCTCGTCGACGCACTCCTCCCCCGTTTCGCGGATCTCGATGCGAACGAGTGGGAGGCCATCCGCACGACGGCCGCGCTGCTCACCCGGCGCACGGCGCCTGATCTCACGACACCGAAGACCAGCAGAGAGGAGAGCTCGGCACGATGAGCTCCGGAGAACAAAAGAAGGCGTCGCTGTGGCAGCAGCCGATGCAGGTATGGGCGGTGGCGTTCGCGAGCGTCGTCGCGTTCATGGGCATCGGCCTCGTGGACCCGATCCTCCCGGCCATCGCCGACCAGCTCCACGCGACGCCCGCGGAGAGCGAGCTGCTGTTCACGAGCTACCTCGTCATCACGGGGCTGATGATGCTCTTCACGAGCTTCATCTCCAGCCGGATCGGCGCCAAGCGGACGCTCCTCATCGGGCTGTCCTTCATCCTGGTGTTCGCGTTCCTCTGCGCGATCAGCGGATCGGTCGACATGGTCATCGGCTTCCGCGCGGGCTGGGGCCTCGGCAACGCCCTGTTCATCTCCACCGCCCTCGCGACGATCGTGGGCGCCGCGGCAGGCGGCAGCGCGAACGCCATCATGCTCTACGAGGCCGCACTCGGTCTCGGTCTCGCCGTCGGCCCGCTCGTGGGCGGCCTGCTCGGCGAGATGACCTGGCGGGCGCCGTTCTTCGGCGTCGCCGTGCTCATGGCCGTGGCCATCATCGCGATCTCCGTGCTGCTGAAGACGCCGGCAGACGCCGAGCGTCCCGCACCCGTGCGCCTCACCGCCGCCTTCCGCGCCCTCGGCAACCCGGCACTCGGGCTGCTGGCGGTCGCGGCCGTGTTCTACAACATCTCGTTCTTCGTCTTGCTGGCCTACTCGCCCTTCCCGCTCGAGTTCTCCGCGCTCGGCATCGGCTTCACCTTCTTCGGCTGGGGCCTCGGTCTCGCGATCACATCGATCTGGGGCGCCCCGCTCCTCCTGCGCTTCGTCAAGCGCACCACGGCGATCGCGATCGTCCTGCCGCTCATCGCGATCGACCTCGTCGTCGCAGGCCTCCTCGTGCACAGCAAGCCGACGCTCGTGACCTGCATCGTCGTGGGCGGCCTGCTCTACGGATTCATGAACACGATCCTCACCGAGACGGTCATGGACGCCACGGATGTGCCGCGCTCGATCGCCTCGTCGTCGTACTCCGGCGTGCGCTTCCTCGGCGGCGCGGCGGCCCCGCCGATCGCCGCGATCCTCGCCGAGAGCTGGGGCGACACCGCGCCCTACGTCTTCGGAGCGGTCGCCGCGCTCATCGCCGCCGTGATCGTCTTCTCCGGGCGCCGACTGCTCGCCCGCGCCGACGGCGCGCACGAGTCAGCGGTGACCGAAGCCGAAGCCGTCCTCCTCGGCGACGCGGACTGATGGCGCCGCGGGGGCGGGGGCCGTACACTGCGAACATGCCCGTTCAACCGGTATCGCGATGAGCGGCTTCGCCCCTCTTCACGCCCCCTCCCCCGCGCGCCTCAGCGAGCTCGTCTTCGAGCGGATGGCCGCGGCGATCATCGCGGGCGAGCTCGCGCCGGGAACGCAGATCAAGGACGAGGAGATCGCCTCGCGTCTGGGAGTCTCGCGCATGCCCGTGCGCGAGGCTCTCCTGCATCTCGAGCGCATCGGGCTGATCGAGATGGTGGCGAGCCGCTACACCCGCGTCACCGAGGTCAACCGCGAGCTGATGCGCGACGCGTTCGAGTACGCCGGCAATCAGGCCGGATGGGCCGGGCGGCTCGCCACGGAGCGGATGTCCGATGCCGAGCTGGCCGAGACGCTCGCCCTCCTCGACGCCCTGCTCGCCGAGGAGATCGACCCGGCCGAGCAGCGCCGGCGCCTCGACGCCTTCTACCTGCACCTGATCGCGCAGTCCCGCAGCCGGCACCTGCAGCTGGCCACGCGCGACATCAACCTCGCGCTCGCGCGGGCCATGCACGCCGCCGACGAGGTCACCGAGTCGCGGGTCGCGGAGATCCGCGAGGCCTATCGTCGCCTGCGGCCGGCGGTCGAGAAGCGGGACGCCGACGCGGTGGAGCGGATCATCCGCGAGATCCACGCGATCTACGCCTCGCTCTGAGCCTCCAGCGGGTGCCTCGCGCCGAACGCCGCGAGCAGCGCCGACGCCTTGACCACGGTCTCGTCGAGCTCGTCCTCCGGGTCGCTGTCGATCGTGATCGCACCCCCGGTTCCGATGCGCGCGACGCCGTCGGCGACGACCGCGGTGCGGATGACCACCGACAGGTCGACCGCGCCGCAGCGTGAGAACGCCCCGATGACGCCCGAGTAGACCCCGCGGGGCTCCGCCTCCCGCGCGTCGAGCAGCTCCACCGTGCGCTGCTTGGGCGCTCCCGTCATTGAGCCGGGCGGGAACAGCGCGCCCGCGGCGTGCACCGCCGCCGCCGGGCGCGGACGCAGTCGACCCCGCACCGACGTCACGAGCTGATGGACCGTCGCATAGCTCTCCACCGCCATGAGCTGCGGCACCGTGACCGTGCCAGGAGCGCACACACGCCCGAGGTCGTTCCGCAGCAGGTCGACGATCATGAGGTTCTCGCTGCGGGTCTTCGGGTCCGCGGCGAGCGCGGCAGCCGCCGCGGCGTCGGCCGCGGCGTCGGGGCTCCGCCGAGCGGTGCCCTTGATGGGCTTCGTCTCCGCCCATCCGGCGCTCGTGACGCGCAGGTAGCGCTCCGGCGAGCACGACAGGATGGCCCGGCCCGGCAGCCGCAGATACGCCGCGTAGGGCGCGGGGTTGGCGCGACGCAGGCGCCGGTACGTCGTGAAGGGCGCCTCGGTCGCGGGCGCGTCGAGGGCGTACGTGTAGCAGGCCTCGTACGAGTCCCCGGCGAGCAGCCACGAGCGGATGGCCGCGAGGTCGCGTCGATAGCGATCCGGGGTGACGGAGGCGCGGGCCGGGCCGGCATCGAGGACCGAGGGCAGCTCGCCCAGCGGGCGAACTGTCCCGATCCGATCCGCCGTCGCCGCCAGCCACGCGCGGGCGTCGTCCTCCTCGTCAGCCGGCCCGACCCCGACGACGTGCACGACCCCGTCGACGTGATCGAGCGCGACGAACCGGCTGAGGTGCACGAGCTGCGCGTCGGGCGCCACCCCCGCCGAGCGCGCGCCGATCGTCTTCACGCCATAGCCGACCGCGCCGACGTATCCGCCCGCGAACGGCAGCCCATCGGGCGCGTCGACGGGGTTGGCGTCGAGACGTTCGCCCAGCACCGTCCACAGATCCCCGCTGTCTCCGGCATCGACGCCGTCGATGCGCAGGCGGCCCTCGGCGGCCCAGAATTCGAGGACGTGATCATGCGCGGTGGCGGGCGCTCCCATGATCGACCACCGGCCCATCCCGTACGCCTGCTGCGCGCTGTCCAGCCAGACGGCGCTGCCGCCGTCCTCCCCGTAGAGGTGGGCGAAGAGCGCGTCGGGCGCGACCTCGAGGGGCAGCGCGACGCTCCACGCCTGCCAGGCACCCGGGCCCCTCACGACGTCGTCCGCTCGAGGAAGTTCTCCACGATCCGGCCGCCCTCGCCCGTCCCGATGGACTCCGGATGGAACTGCACGCCGAACCAGCCGCGCTCCGCGCACTCCCCCGCCATGATGAGGCCGTCGCTCGACCGCGCGGTGATGCGCAGCGCGTCGGGCGCGGGCTCGGCCACCGCGAGCGAGTGATAGCGCACCGCCTCGAAGCGCTCGGGGACGCCGTCGAAGAGCGGCGACGTCGCGTGCTCGACGACGTCGACCATCCCGTGGGCGGGGCGCGGCGCGCGCGTCACGCTGCCGCCGAGGGCGACCGCCATGAGCTGGAACCCGAAGCACACGCCGAGCACGGGCACGTCGGCGCGCGCGAGCACCTCGAACCCGCGGCCCGCATCGACCGCGCGGTGCGGCGTCCCGGGGCCGGGTCCGAGCACGACGTGCGAGCACGAGGCGAGCACGCCGAGGTCCAGCTCGTCGCTCTGCGCGAGGAGCGGCTCGACCCCCGTCGCGACCCAGATCTGCTGCAGCAGGTTGCCCGTGTAGGAGTCGTGGTTGTCGACGAGGAGCACTCGCCGACCGCTCGCGTGTCCCTTCGTCATCGAGACCATTGTGCGGCACGGCGGGTGGGAGACTGAGCGCATGCAGCAGCTCGACGGCGCCCCCGCTCCGGCGACCGATCTGCAGCAGCTCGCGCTCCTCGGCTTCGGCCACTTCACGACCATGCGCGTCGAGCACGGCGGCGTGCGGGGGCTGTCCCTCCACCTCGACCGGCTCGCGCGCGACTGCCGCACCGTGTTCGACGCGGATCTCGATCGCGACCGCGTGCGCGACCTGGTGAGCCGCGCGATCGCCGACGAGCCGGAGCCGGTGCTGGTGCGGGTGACCGTCTTCGACACCGAGACCGCGCTCGGTGCGCCGGGAGCGCCATCGCGGCCCCGCGTTCTCGTGACCCCTCGCCCCGCCACCGGCCCCCGGCCATCCGCTCTGCGCGTGCAGACAGCCGCATTCATGCGCGACCTGCCCGCCGTGAAGCACACGGGCCTCTTCGGCGCACTGCATGCGCGCGCGGAGGCGCAGCGTGCGGGCTGGGACGATGCGGTCTTCGCGGATGACCGTGGCCGACTCTCCGAGGGACCGACCTGGAACCTCGGGTTCGCGGCGGACGGGCGCATCGTCTGGCCCGAGGCGGAGGCGCTCGCCGGCGTGACCGCCGAGCTGCTCGCGCGGACGGCTGCCGGCACGCGCGCTCCCGTGACGCGCGACGATCTCGCCGGGATGTGCGCGGCGTTCGCGACGAACGCGGGCTTCGGCGTGCGGGCGATCTCCGCGATCGACGACGTCGCGTTCGATCCCGACCATCCGGCCCTCGCCGAGCTCGAACGGGCGTACCGGGCCATCCCCCTCGAGGCACTCGCCGCGCGACGATAGGAGAGCCGCGAGCCGCGGTCAACCACCGAGCGTCGCAGACGCCGTCGGGGTACCGTGACGCGGTGACCACGATCGTCTGGTTCCGCGACGACCTCCGCATCGCCGACCATCCCGCGCTGCACGCGGCCGCCGCGCGCGACGAGCCCGTCGTCGGCGTGTACGTGCTGGACGAGGAGTCCCCGGGCGTGCGCCCCCTCGGCGGCGCCGCCCGCTGGTGGCTGCACCACTCGCTGGCGTCGCTCGGCGAGCGGATGGCCGCGCGGGGTGCGCCGCTCGTCCTGCGGCGCGGGGCGGCGGCGGAGGTCATCCCGTCGCTCGTGCGCGAGCTGGACGCTCGCGCGGTGGTGTGGAACCGCCGCTACGGCGGGCCCGAGCGCGAGATCGACGCGGGCGTGAAGAGCGAGCTTCGGGCGTCCGGGGTCGAGGCCGGATCCTTCGCGGCCTCCCTGCTGTTCGAGCCCTGGACCATCCGGACCGGCGGCGGCACGCCGTACGCGGTGTTCACCCCGTTCTGGCGCGCCTGCCAGGCGATGCCCGCACCGCGCGCTCCGCTCCCCGCGCCCGAGGCGCTGCGTGGCCCCGAGATCGCGCCCGCATCCGACCGCCTGGATGACTGGGAGCTGCTGCCGACCGCGCCGGACTGGGCGGCTGGCCTCCGCGAGACCTGGCGCCCGGGCGAGCCGGCCGCGCGCGAACGGCTGCAGGCGTTTCTCGACGACGACGTGCGCGACTACGAGCGCGCCCGGGATGAGCCGGCGGGCGGGGCGACGTCCCTGCTCTCACCGCATCTGCGGTGGGGCGAGCTGAGCCCGCACGAGGTCTGGCACCGCGCGCTGGCGTCCGGCGCGGACGCGGGCGCGTTCCTCTCCGAGCTCGGCTGGCGCGAGTTCGCCTGGCACACGCTCTACCACCATCCGGATCTCGCCACGGCGAACCTCGATCGCCGCTTCGACGCGTTCCCCTGGCCGCCGCTCGATCCCGTCGCCCTCGAAGCATGGCGGCGCGGGCGGACCGGATTCGCGCTCGTCGACGCGGGCATGCGGGAGCTGTGGCACACGGGGACGATGCACAACCGGGTGCGGATGGTCGTGGCATCGTTCCTCGTGAAGAACCTCCTCATCGACTGGCGGCACGGCGAGGAGTGGTTCTGGGACACGCTCGTCGACGCGGACGCCGCGAGCAATTCCTTCAACTGGCAGTGGGTGGCGGGCTCCGGTGCCGACGCCGCGCCGTTCTTCCGCGTGTTCAACCCCGAGCTGCAGGCGCAGAAGTTCGACCCGCAGCGCCTCTACGTGCGGCGGTGGGCTCCCGACCACGCCGACGGGCTCGGCCCGATGCCGATCGTCGATCTGAAGGCGTCGCGCCGAGCGGCTCTCGACGCCTACGAGACGGTGAAGCAGCATCCGCGCTCGGGCGGGGAGACGGAAGCGGGGTAGGACTCCTTCCGGAGCCCTACCCCGCTCATGCCCGCCGGACTGACGCCCGGCATGGATGTCGCGTGACGCGGTATGGGCGACCCGCCATCCCCAGAGGGCGGGCTGCTCTCCGCGTCGCCTCGCTCAGGCGGCCACGCTGCGGCGCGCTGCCGCGCCTCGAGGTTCCGCATCTCGCGCGAACGGAGTGTGGGCGCTGGGCAGGAATCCAGGTCCGTCGCCGAGCATCGTCTGGCTCGCCGGTCGTCCCGAGTCCCCCGCACCTGCGCACACGTCGTAGCGGATGAAAGGCATCGTGCTCTCCTTGTGGGTGAGGCCCCAGTCCGCACACGACGATTCCGTGCTTCGAATGAACGAAGCGCGGCCCCCACGTCGTGGTGCGGTTCCTCACCTGGGATCCAGTAAAAACGCTCGGCTGGCTCTCAGGTGGAGGATGTGCGCGAATTAACCCCGCACTTCACCCCTTGCACCCGAGGGCTTCGAGTGGCATTCTTCCGCCGCGCAGATGCCCGGCGCGGACCCGCGGAGGGAGTGGATCGAGGATGTCGAGAGAGCGATTTCGCGACCGCCGGACCGCCGGGAGGGAGCTGGCAGCCGCCCTCCGCGAGCGCTCGTGGCGCGCCGATCTCCTGGTCCTCGCGCTCCCCCGCGGCGGTGTCCCCGTCGCAGCGGAAGTCGCCCGCGCCCTGTCCGCGGAACTCGACGTGCTCGTCGCGCGCAAGCTCGGCCATCCGGCGCAGCCGGAGGTCGCCATGGGCGCCATCGCGGGCATCGGCGACATCGTCGAGGCGGTGGAGAACCCCGCCATCGCCGACCCGCGCGCGATGGGCGCCGTGCGCGCGGCCGAGGAGGCCGAGCTGCGGCGCCGGCAGCGCACCTACCGCGGCGCGCGCCCGCCGGTGCGCATCGCCGGCCGGTCGGTGCTGCTCGTGGACGACGGCCTCGCGACCGGAGCCACCATGCGTGCCGCGGTCGCCGCCGCCCGGCGCGAGGATCCGGCCGAGTTGGTCGTCGCGGTGCCGGTCGCCCTGGGCGCGGCCGCCCGCGTGCTGCGGCAGGACGCGGATGAGGTCGTCTGCGTGTGGGACGCGCCGGGTCTCTGGGCGGTCGGCTCCGCGTACGAGCGCTTCGACCAGACCGGCGACGACGAGGTGCGGGCCCTGCTGTCCGAGGCGTGGGAGCGCGAGGGGCCGACCTCCTCGTAGACGCGAAAAAGCCCCGGTCACTGGCGAGAGTGACCGAGGCTGATCCGTGCACCCCCTGGGACTTGAACCCAGAACCCACTGATTAAGAGTCAGTTGCTCTGCCGATTGAGCTAGAGGTGCGTTCCGATCCGGTGGAATTTCATTCCCTCGAACCGAGGAACGACATTACCAGCGTCCGGGGGTCGGCGCGAATCGACCCTGTATCCCGGGCGCGCCGGAACCCCGCCGCACCGTTTCGCCGTGCGTCGCGGTGGCCTGAGGGCGGTGCGCCGCGCCGATATCCTGAGGGGGTGAACACCGTCTCGTCGACGCCCGCCGCGCCCGCCCTCGATGGGCTCGCCGACGACCTCGCGCTCGCGCTGCGCCTGGCCGACGCCGCCGACGCGCAGACGCTGCCGCGGTTCGACGCAGCCGACCTGCAGGTGTCGCGCAAGGCCGATCGCACCCACGTGACCGACGCCGATCTCGCCGCCGAGCGGGCCATCCGCGAGCTGATCACCGCCGAGCGCCCCGAGGACGGCATCTTCGGCGAGGAGTTCGGCCGCACCGACGAGGCCCCGCGCCGCTGGATCATCGACCCGATCGACGGCACCGCGAACTTCCTCCGCGGCGTGCCCGCGTGGGGCACGATGATCGCGCTCGACATCGCCGGCTACCCGCGCCTCGGCGTGGTGAGCTCCCCCGCGATGCGCCGCCGCTGGTGGGCGGCCGAGGGCCTCGGCGCCTGGACGAGCGTCGACGGCGGCGACCCGCGCCCGATCCGCGTCTCCGAGGTCGACGACCTCGACGACGCGAGCGTGAGCTTCCAGAGCATCGCCCAGTGGGATGGCGCGGGTCACCTCGACGCGCTCGTCGCGCTCTCTCGCCGCGTCTGGCGCGACCGCGCGTATGGCGACATCTGGTCGTACATGCTGCTCGCCGAGGGCCGCCTGGAGTTCGTCGCCGAGTTCGACGTCAAGGAGTACGACCTCGCCGCCGCCGCCGCCATCGTCACCGAGGCGGGCGGACGCATGACGTCGTTCACGGGCGCGCCGAGCGTGGCCGAGGGATCCGCGCTCGCGACCAACGGCGTGCTCCACGACGCGTTCCTCGAGCTGCTGTCCTCCGCTCCCCCGCTGGCCGCGCCATGATCCCGCGCGGCGGTCGATCCTCTCGTCTGGCGCTCGCGTCCGCGACGGCGCTGCTGGCCGCCACCCTGCTCGCCGGCTGCACGGCGACGGCACCGGGCTCCGACGCCGACACCGGCGACGACGGCGGGGGGTCCGGACTGCCGCCGACGTGCGAGACGATCATCGCCCCGGCCCTCGTCGCGCAGTTCGAGGATCTCGGCTGGACCGCCAGGACCGACCCGTTCTACATCGGCCCCCACGAGGTGCCGGGCGGCGTGAGCTGCACGTGGGGCGACTTCGAGGTCGAGGCGACCGACGTCGTCCAGATGTACGGCTGGGCGCCGATCGGCGCCGACGCCGCGACGAAGGAGGAGGACTTCCTCGTCGAGCAGGGCTGGCGGCGCGAGGAGGGCGACGGCGTCGTCTACCTCACCGAGAGCTCGCCGTCGGCGGAGTGGGCGGATGACGAGGGCTACGGCATGACGTACGCCTTCGGCGACGGCTGGGTCGCGCTCTCCGACACGAAGAGCGGGCTCGACGTCATCACCTGGCAGGGCTGAAGCCGCCGAACCTGCGGCAGAGTGGACGCATGACGACTCCCACGGTGCCGCGCATCCCCCTCTCCGACGGGCGCGCCATCCCGCAGCTCGGGCTCGGCGTGTACAAGATCCCGGATGGCGATGCCGCCGAATGCGTGCGCGTCGCGCTGGACGCGGGCTATCGGCACGTCGACACCGCCGCCCTCTACGGCAACGAGCGCGGCGTCGGCGAGGGCATCCGCACGAGCGGCGTCGCACGCGACGACGTCTTCGTCACGACGAAGGTGTGGAACGACGACCACGGGTTCGACGAGACGCTACGGGCGTTCGACGCGAGCCTCGACCGTCTCGGCCTCGACGAGGTGGATCTCTACCTCGTGCACTGGCCCATCCCCTCGCGCGACCGGTACGTGGAGACGTATCGCGCGCTCGAGCGCATCCGCAGCGAGGGCCGCGCGCGCTCCATCGGCGTCTCCAACTTCGCCGTCGAGCACCTCGAGCGCCTGCGGGCGGAGACCGAGATCGCGCCGGTCGTGAACCAGGTGGAGCTGCACCCGCTGCTCCCTCAGCGCGAGCTGCGCGCATACCACCGGGCCCACGACATCGTGACCGAGGCCTGGTCGCCGCTCGCCCGCGGGCGGCTCCTCGACGACCCGGCCCTGGCCATCCTCGCCGCGAAGCACGGCGTCGCGCCCGCGCAGGTCGTCATCCGCTGGCACCTGCAGCAGGGCACCGTCGTGATCCCGAAGTCGGTCACCCCCTCCCGCATCCGCGCGAATATCGACGTCTTCGGGTTCGAGCTCGACGACGACGACCTCGCGGCGATCGCCGCCCTCGAATCGGGCGCGCGCACCGGTCGCGACCCGTCGCTCGACTGACCGCGCGCTTCAGGCGCGCTTCAGCCCCGTCACGCCACACTGACACCATGCGCGTACTCGTGGTCGACGACGAGGTCCGGCTCGCGGAGGGCATCCGCCGCGGCCTCGAGGCCGAAGGGTTCGCCGTCGACGTCGCGCATGACGGCGTCGACGGGCTCTGGCGGGCGCGCGAGACGCGCTACGACGCCATCGTGCTCGACCTCATGATGCCCGGCATGAGCGGCTGGAAGGTGTGCGAGACGCTGCGCGCCGAGGAGAACTGGACTCCCGTGCTCATGCTCACGGCAAAGGACGGCGAGTGGGACCAGGTCGAGGCGCTGGAGACCGGGGCCGACGACTACGTCACCAAGCCGTTCTCGTTCGTCGTGCTCGTGGCCCGGCTGCGCGCGCTCATCCGGCGGGGCGCCGCGGAGCGCCCCGTCGTCCTCGAGGCGGGCGATCTGCGGGTCGATCCGCGCGCGCATCGTGTCTGGCGCGGCGACGACGAGATCGCCGTGACCGCGCGCGAGTTCGCGGTGCTGGAGCACCTCATGCGGCACCGCGGCGACGTCGTCTCCAAGCGCGAGCTCATCGCCGGCGTCTGGGACGATGACTTCGAGGGCGACCCGAACATCGTCGAGGTGTACGTCGGCCACCTGCGCCGGAAGGTCGACAAGCCGTTCGGACGTGCGGCGATCGAGACGATCCGCGGCGTGGGCTACCGATTGGCCGCGCATGGCGGGTGAGCGGCGCGGATGGTCGGTGCGCGCCCGCACGACGGCCGGCGCGGCCATCGTCGTCGGCCTGGCACTGGTGCTGGGCGCGGCGGCGTTCTTCGGCGTGCTGCGCGGCAGCGTCCTCGGCGCCGTGGAGCGTTCGACCGAGTCGCGCGCCGAGCAGCTGGTCGCGCTCGTCGAGGCGGATGGCGCGGGTGCGGTCGCGCAGATCGAGGACGAGATCGTGCAGGTGGTCGCGGAGGACGGATCCCTGCGCGCCGCGTCGGAGGAGGCCGGCCGCACGCCCCTGCCCGTCGACGACGACTCGCGGACGCTCGACGTCGACGGGGAGCCCGCGCTCGTCGTCTCCGAGGAGCTCGACGAGGGCGACGCCCTGCTCGTGGCGGCTCCGCTCGAGGACGAGCAGGAGACGCTGAACACCGTCGCCGCGCTCCTCGCGGTCGCCGTCCCCCTGCTGCTGGCGCTCGTAGCGCTGACGACGTGGCTCGTGACCGGCCGTGCGCTGCGCCCCGTCGCGCTGATCCGCCGCGAGGTCGACGGCATCACCGCGGAGCACCTCGACCGGCGGGTGCCCGTTCCCGCGACCGGCGACGAGATCGCCGCTCTGGCCGCCACGATGAACGGCATGCTCGACCGCCTCGACGACGCGGCCCGCGCGCAGCGCCGGTTCGTGTCCGATGCCTCCCATGAGCTCCGCTCGCCGCTCGCGACCCTGCGACAGCACGCCGAGCTGGCTCAGCTGCACCCGGAGACGACGTCGACCGAGGAGCTGGCCGAGGTCGTGCACGACGAGGGACTGCGCCTGCAGGGCATCGTCGACGCGCTCCTCCTCCTCGCTCGTCTCGGCGAGGGCGCCGCGGACGCCGTCGAGGCGGTGGACGTCGACGACATCGCCCTCGCGGAGGTGTCGCGGCTGCGCACGGCCGGATGCTCGGTCGACGGCGCCGGGATCGGGGCCGCGCGCGTGCGCGGCAGCGCCCGGCTCGTGGGACAGCTCCTGAGAAACCTCGCCGACAACGCCTCCCGCCATGCCCGCTCCCGCATCGCGATCGGCGTCGCTGAGCGGCGGGGGCAGGTCATCATCACGGTGGAGGACGACGGCGAGGGGGTTCCCGTCGACGAGCGCGAGCGGGTCTTCGAGCGCTTCGTGCGCTTGGACGCGGCCCGCTCTCGTGATGCCGGCGGCAGCGGGCTCGGGCTCGCCATCGTCCGCGGCATCGTCGACGCGATGGACGGCGATGTGCGCATCGACGACTCCCGCTGGGGCGGCGCGCGCTTCGTCGTGACCCTGCCCTCGCATCCCTGAAGACGCCTTCAGGTCGCTTCAGACCCGCTTCAGCGTCTCTTCGAGACCATCGGAACATGAGCGACAACGACACGATCCCCCAGTCCCCCGCCGACCAGCCCGCGCCATCCGCCCCCGTGAAGCGACGTCGAGGTCTGCTCGTCGGCGGGGCAACGCTCGCCGCCGTGCTCCTAGCCGGCGGCGGAGCCGCGATCGGCGCGGCCCTCTCCGACGACGATGACGACCGCGGCGAGCGCAGCGCCGAGCGCGACGGCGAGAGGAACGACGACGAGATGAACGACGGCGACGCCGCCGGCGGTGTCGCGGGCGACGAGGGCACGGGCGACGCCGCTTCCGGCGATGCCCGAACGGTCGGCGCCGACTCGGCGGCGGCCCTCGTCGACCTCGTCTCCGCCGCGACCGGCGTCGCCGACGGCGACGCGGTGAGTCTCGACGCGGAAGGCGGCGGTGCCTGGGAGGTGCAGCTCGAGACGGATGGCGGTGACGAGACGGAAGTCCGGGTCGCCTCGGACGGCGCCGCCGAGGTCATCGGGACGGAGACGGCCGACGCCGACGACCGGGCCCCCGCGCACGTGCTCGACGCGGAGACCATCGAGGCGCTCTTCACCGCCGCGACCGCCGACACCGCGGGGCGCGTGGTCGAGATGAGCAGCGACGACGACGCGAGCCCGTACGAGGTCACCGTGGTGGACGCGGACTCCCGCACGGTCGAGCTCACCTTCGACGAGGCATTCGCGGTCGTCGACCGCGACACCGACGACTGAGTGCGGGGAGCCCACGACGCGCGCCGGGCGACGGGCGCGGCCATCCGGATCGATATCCTGGGCGCATGCTCCCACCCGCGCGACGACCCGCGGGCGCGGCGCTCGCCCTGGCCGCCCTCCTCGCGACGTCGCTGACATCGTGCGCGACCGGGCCGTCCGCCGAGGAGCTGCGGGAGCGCGCGGCCTGCGCGGTCGACGCGCTCTCGGCGGCGGACGGGGTCGCCTTCGGCGTCGACCTCGACTGGGAGGAGCAGACCGTCGCCGAGTACGCCGATCTCCTCGGCGAGCACCCTGCGGACGTCGTCTCCTACGCGCCGATCCCCTGGCGGGAGGAGGATCGCGCGCACGTCCTCGATGCGGCGAAGCAGGCGGCCGACGCGGGCGCGGCGCAGCTGCTGACGCTGGAGCCCTCGGACGGACTGACGGCCGTGACCGACGAAGCGGTGTCGGACCTCGTCGAGACGCTCGTCGACGTCACCGAGCTCGGGGTGCCCGTGCTCGTGCGCTTCGGACACGAGATGAACGGGTCGTGGTATCCCTGGGGGCAGCAGCCCGAGGCGTACGTCACGGCGTTCCGGCGGGTCGCGACGGCGGTGCACGCCGACGTTCCCGGCGCGGCGATGATGTGGGCGCCGAACTACGGCGGCGGCTACCCGTTCCCCGGGCGCGCCTACTCCTACGCGCCGGACTCGGCGCAGGCCAGCGCGCTCGACACCGACGGCGACGGCGCGGTCACCGACGCCGACGACCCCTATGCGCCGTACTACCCCGGCGACGAGGCCGTCGACTGGGTCGGCATCTCGCTCACGCACTGGGGCTCGAGCTACCCTTGGGGCGAGAACGAGACCCCCGAGGCCGACAAGTTCGCCGCGCAGCTGACCGGCGCCTACGACGGTCTCGCGGGCGACGAGACCGCAGTGCCCGACTTCTACAGGGAGTACGCCGAGCGGAGGAACCGGCCCCTGGCCATCCCGAGCACCGCCGCTCTCGTGACCGGCGACGACGACGAGGCCGGGCAGGAGATCCGTCGCGTCTGGCGGGAGCAGGTCTTCTCGGAGGAGACGCGCCAGGACTTCCCGCTGCTGCGGCTCGTCAACTGGTTCGAGTGGGAACGCTTCGAGCCGGAGGCCGATGCGATCGTGCACTGGGCCGCGCTCGCCGACGAGGAGGAGCGGAGGCTGTTCCGCGCGGACGTGCCGGAGTGGGTGTCGTTCGGGGGCGGTGGCGACGGTTGCAGGTGAGGACCACTGAACGGACTGCTACTTTGTACTGACATAGATGGAGCGGTCCACCCGCAGTTCGAGGAGGCACCATGTTCGCGACCGGCGAGTCCTATCGGAAGCTCGACGGCGAAGCGCTCGCGCAGCGCATCGCCGAGGAGGAGGCCGAGCTGGACTTCGACTCCTTCGGCGTCGACGACGCGTGGGCTGTCGGCTCCTGGCTGCGTGACGCCGCGCGCGAGCGCGGCTACGGCGTGGGCTTCGCCGTCGTCCTCGGCGAGCACCGCGCGTTCCACGCCGCGACGGATGGCGCCGCCGCCGTCAACGACGCCTGGCTCGAGCGGAAGTTCCGCACGGTGCGTCACTTCGGCCACGCCTCGCTCGCCGTGAAGGCGCAGTACGAGCGGGGCGGCGGCTCGTTCGCCGCCGACTCCGCCCTCGACCCGACCGTGTACGCGGCGGCGGGTGGCGCGTTCCCCATTCGCGTGCGCGGATCGCTCGTCGGAGCGGCGGGTGTGAGCGGGCTCGAGATGCACGACGACCACGCCCTCGTCGTCGAGGCCCTGCGCGCGCACCGCGAGCGCCGCGGCTGAGCGGCCGCGGCGCGTCACGGACTGCTACGTTGCAACGACGTGCCGCCATCCTGAGGAGAGACACATGCCCACACGCGACCTGACCATGACGGACTTCGAGGAGACCGTGCTGGCGCCGGGGATCACGCTCGTCGATTTCTGGGCCGCCTGGTGCGGCCCGTGCCGGATGTTCGCTCCCATCTACGACGCCGCCTCGGAGACCCATGGCGACATCACCTTCGCGAAGGTGGACACCGAGGCGAACCGCGACCTCGCCGGCGCGATGCAGATCACGTCGATCCCGACCCTGATGGTGTTCCGCGACGACGTGCTCGTGTTCTCGCAGGCGGGCGCCCTGCCGGCGCCGGCTCTGGAGAGCCTCATCGAGCAGGTTCGCGCACTCGACATGGACGAGATCCGCGCGCACATCGCGCAGGAGGGCGACGACCCCGCAGCGGACTGATCATCCTCTGGATGTAGCGGGCTCATGCCTCGGAGCGATGCGCGGCGCTGCCCCCTTCGAGAGGCTCGAGTCATGCGAAAGACGAAGCTCGCCCTCACGGCCCTCGCCGTCACCACGGGCGCTGCGATCCTGCTCACCGGATGCTCGACCGTCGAGGACGCGCTCCACAAGGAGAAGCGCTCCACCTATGAGAACCTGACCGCGTTCGACGACGACAGCGGCATCGACGCGACCTGGCTGCCCGAGGACGCCAGCGGAATCGAGATCATCCGGTCCACTCAGGCCGACGACGCCGCGATCGCCCTCGAGTCGTCTGCCGACCTCTCCTCCGAGCTCTGCGCGCCGGTGGAGCGCCAGTCGGCGCCCGCGTACCAGCCCGGTCCGGAGGTCGACGTGTTCAAGATCTCCGACGCCTTCGCCTGCGGCGACTGGACCGTCGTCGAGACCGGCTACGGCTGGCTCGGCTGGTCCCCCGCTCACCCGGACGAGAAGGCGCAGAGCCCGTCGTAGGACGCCGGACAGAGAAGAACCCCCGGGTCGCCTGCTCTCGCAGGTGACCCGGGGGTTCTTCATGAGCGACAGTGGTCGGTGGAGCTGGGGGGAATCGAACCCCCGTCCAGCGCTGAGTCTCTGGGGCTTCTCCGGGCGCAGTCTGTGCAGGCGTTCTACTCGGCTCCGACCTTTGTCACAGACACCTAAGTCGACAAGCCCAGTCGAGGAAAAGTCCCGCACGGCGTCTCGACACCACCGTGCAGCAAGACCCCTAGATGACGCCAGAATCCGTGTCGGGATCACCCACGGTCTGACGGACTATCGGGCTCGCTTACGCAGCGAGGGCGAAGTCAGTGCGCTTGGTTTCGGCACTTATTGGTTCGCAGGGAGCGTTTACGAGATAACCCTGCATCCTCGGCCCGCTTCTCGCAGATTCACAAGCACTGTCGAAACCGATCAGCCCCGGGAATCCTTCGTGCGAAGGGAACCGCTGTCGCTCTGTGGAGTTGTCATCTCGGGTCTCCCCGAGCACTACAGACTACAACAGGATCGCCCCTGCTGTCATTCCCGGTCGCCCTCGCCGCACTCGGAGAAGACGAATCGCCGGGCCGACCTGGGCACTCCTCCCCTCCCACCGTCCTCTCGACCGCGATGTCCGAGGCTGGAAATAGTGTTCGAAGAACTCCTCTGGTGGAGCTAGAACATACTTTCTAGAATGGTGGGATGGGGATGGCACTTCCGGTCGAGGTGCTGCGTCTGCAGACCGAGATCAGCAGGATGCAGCGGGCGAGCGCGCGCGTCAAGGCGCTGCCCGTGCACGACGCGCTCGCGCCGCTCTTCCCCGAGGGCGGGCTGCGGCCGGGCGCCGTCTACACGCTCGACTCGTCGGCGAGCCTGCTCCTCGCGCTGCTCGCCGAGCCGTCTCGCGCGGGGTCGTGGTGCGCGGTCGTGGGAATGCCCGAGCTCTCGGCCGAGGCGGCGGAGGCCGCCGGTGTGGACCTCTCCCGCTTCGCCCTCGTGCCCGACCCCGGCGACCGCTGGCTCGCGGCGGTCTCGGCGATCGCGGAGGTCTTCCCCGTCGTCGCCGTGCGCCCCGTCGGCTCGCCGCGCGACGCGGAGGTCGCCCGCCTCACCGCCCGGCTCCGCGACCGCGGTGGCGTGCTGCTCGTGGCGGGCGGATGGCCGCAGGCGGAGGCGACCCTGCACCTGGAGGACCCGGTCTGGACGGGACTGGGCGAGGGGCACGGCCTCCTCAGCGCGCGCATGGTGACGGTGGCGTCGTCGGGACGGCGCTCCCCCGTCCCGAAGCGGGTGCGCGTGCAGCTGCCCGGTCCGCTCGGCGCGCCCGTGGCCATCCCTCGCCCGACCCTCGTCCCCGCACCGGCCCCGGCCGCTCGCCCCGAGCCCGTCGACCCGGAGACCGTCGAGCGCGCCGCACGCGCGCGGGAGGTGCTCGCCCGAGCCGAGCAGAAGACCCGACGCGGATTGGCGGCGGTCGGATGACGAGGGCCATCGTCGTCTGGCTGCCGGACTGGCCCGTGACGGCGCACCTGCGCACCGTGTCCCGCGACGCGGCACGCCGCGCTGCCCGCAACCCCGCGAGTCGCGCGCCGAGCGAGCTCGGTCCGCTCACGGCCGACGCCGCTCCGCCGATCGCGATCCTGCACGCCAACCGGGTGGTCGCCTGCTCGGCCGCCGCACGCGCGGAGGGCGTGCGACGCGGGCAGCGCCGTCGCGACGCTCAGTCGGCCTGCCCCGCGCTGCGCATCGCCCCCGCCGACCCGGGGCGCGACGAGCGCGCATTCCTCCCCGTGCTGACGCGACTCGACGAGCTCACCCCGGGCGTGCAGCCGCTGCGTCCGGGCCTCGCAGCCGTCCGAGCCCGCGGCCCTGCACGCTTCTATGGCAGCGAGGAGTCCGCAGCCGAAGCGCTGCTCGCGGCGCTCGCGGAGATGGGGCTCCCCGGCGGGCGCGCGGGCATCGCCGACGGGATCTTCACGGCCGAGCGCGCTGCGCGCCTCACCCGCGCCGACGCGGCCGTCCGCAGCGTGCCGCCCGGCGCATCCGCCGACTTCCTCGCCCCGCTCTCCATCGCGACGATCGAAGACGATGCTCTCGTGGGCCTACTCGTGAAGCTGGGCGTGCAGACCCTCGGCGATTTCGCCGCCCTCGACGGCGAGCAGGTGCGCTCGCGGCTCGGGGAGCACGGCGTGCGCCTGCACGATCTCGCCCGCGGCGCGGACTCCCGCCCCGTCGAGCCGCGGGTGCCGCCGCCCGAGCTGGCACGGGACCTCTCCCTCGAGCCGCCCCTCGAGCTCGCCGACCAGATCGCGTTCGCCGTGCGCCAGACCTGCGACGACGTGTGCACGGCGCTCGGCGAGGCCGGGCTCGTCTGCACGGAGGCGCGGATCATCCTCACCGACGACCGCGGCAGCCGCAGCGAGCGGGTGTGGCTGCATCCGACGCGCTTCGACCCCGCCTCGCTGGTCGACCGCGTGCGGTGGCAGCTGCAGTCCGCGGCGGAGGAGGACGGCGCCCTCATCGGGGGCATCACGCACGTGCGCATCGAGCCCGAGGCCGTCGACGACAGCGTGCACCACCAGCCGACCCTCATCGGGCAGGGCCCCGACGAGCGGCTGCATCACGCCATGTCGCGCGTGCAGGCGCTGCTCGGGCACCGCGGCGTGGTGACCCTCGCGATCGGCGGCGGGCGGTGGCTGGAGGAGCGCGAGGTGCGCGTGCCGTGGGGAGACGGCGAGCGCCCCGCGCAGCGACGCGACGCGCCCTGGCCCGGCGCCCTCCCGCAGCCGCTTCCGACCGAGGTGTTCCGCAGTCCGCGGCGCACGCGGGTCGCCGGAGCGGGTGGCGCCGAGGTCGTCGTCGACGATCGCGGTCTGCTCACGGTCGCGCCGGCGGCGATGGATGGCCGTCCTCTCGCCGCGTGGGCGGGCCCCTGGCCGGTGATCGAGCGCGGCTGGGACGGCGAGCGGATGCGGCGAGCGCACCGCTTCCAGGTCGTCGACGCGGATCAGACCGCCTGGCTCCTCGTGCTGGAGGACGGCTCCTGGTGGATCGAGGGGAGGTACGCCTGATGGGATTCCACAATCCGCCGGTGCCGTGGTCGGAGCTCGAGCGGGCGATGAGCGGTCGGCGCCCCGATCACGTCCCGGCGGGGGCGGATGGCGGCGACAGTCCCGCATGGAGCCGCAAGCGAGGCGCGTACCAGCCGCCGTTCATCGAGCGGCCGGCCGATGCCATCCCCTATGCCGAGCTGCACGCGCACTCGTCGTTCTCCTTCCTGGATGGCGCGTCCTCGCCCGAGACGCTGGTCGAGGAGGCCGAGCGGCTGGGTCTGCACGCCCTCGCGCTCACCGACCACGACGGCTTCTACGGGCTCGCCCGATTCGCCGAGGCGGCGGAGGCGACCAGCGTGCAGACCGTCTTCGGCGCGGAGCTGTCGCTCGGGCTGGCCGAGCCGCAGAAGGGGCACGCCGATCCGGAGGGCGAGCATCTGCTCGTGCTCGCCCGCGGGATGGCGGGGTACCACCGGCTCTCGGCCGCCATCACGCACGCCCAGCTGCGCGGGGGCGAGAAGGGGCGCCCCGTCTACGACCCCGAGGAGCTGAGCGCGCAGGCCGACGGGAGCTGGGCCATCCTCACCGGATGCCGAAAGAGCGGCGTGCGCCGGGCGCTCGACCCGGCCCTGCGCACCGCCGGCGGCATCGATGCCGCACGGCGTGAGGTCGACCGGCTCGTGGCCCTGTTCGGGCGGGAGAACGTGCACGTCGAGCTCGGCGACCACGGCGATCCGCTCGACTGCCTGCGGAACGACGCCCTCGCCGCGCTCGCCGACGGGATGCGGCTGCCGACCGTGGCGACGAACAACGTGCACTACGCGACCCCGCACGACGCCGAGCTGGCCGCCGCCGTCGCCGCGGTGCGCGCGAACCGCAGCATGGACGAGCTCGACGGATGGCTGCCCGCCCACACCTCCGCGCACCTGCGATCGGGTGCCGAGATGACACGCCTCTTCGCCCGCTACCCCGGCGCCGTCGCCCGCACGGTGCCGCTGGCCGACGAGCTCGCCTTCCCGCTGCGGAAGGCCAAGCCCGCACTGCCGAAGCAGCGGGTGCCCGAGGGACACACCCCCATGTCGTATCTGCGTCAGCTCGTGTGGGAGGGCGTCGCGCGCAAGTACCCGCACGCCGACGCCGACGTGCGCGCGCGGATCGAGAAGGAGCTGCGCGTCATCGAGCAGAAGGACTTCCCGGGGTACTTCCTCATCGTCCACTCCATCGTGCAGGAGGCGCGTCGCCGGGGCATCCTCTGCCAGGGCCGGGGCTCCGCGGCCAACAGCGCCGTCTGCTATCTGCTCGACATCACCGCGGTCGACGCCATCTACTACGAGCTGCCGTTCGAGCGGTTCCTCTCGGCGCTGCGCGAGGAGGAGCCCGACATCGACGTCGACTTCGACTCCGACCGCCGCGAGGAGATCATCCAGTGGGTCTACGAGCAGTACGGCCGGGAACGCGCCGCGCAGGTGGCGAACGTCATCCAGTACCGGCCGAAGAACGCCATCCGCGACATGGCCAAGGCGCTCGGGTTCTCGCCCGGGCAGCAGGACGCCTGGTCGAAGCAGGTCGAGGGCTGGGGCGCGTCGCTCGAGACGGGGCCCGACCACGACATCCCCGATCAGGTGCTCGTCTACGCCACCGAGCTGCTCAAGGCGCCCCGGCACCTCGGCATCCACTCCGGCGGCATGGTGCTGACCGAGCGGCCCGTCGGCGAAGTGGTGCCCATCGAGCACGCCCGCATGGAGAAGCGCACGGTCATCCAGTGGGACAAGGACGACGCGGCCTGGATGGGCCTGGTCAAGTTCGATCTGCTGGGTCTCGGGATGCTCGCCGCGCTCCAGCACTGCTTCGACCTCATCCGCGAGTCGACCGGCGAGGTCTGGACGCTCGAGACCCTCCCCCGCGAGGAGGCCGCCGTCTACGACATGCTCGCCCGCGCGGACTCGATCGGGGTCTTCCAGGTGGAGTCGCGCGCGCAGATGGGGCTGCTCCCGCGCCTGCAGCCACGGCGCTTCTACGACCTCGTCGTGCAGATCGCGCTCATCCGTCCCGGTCCCATCCAGGGCGGCGCCGTCCATCCGTTCGTCAAGCGCAAGGCGGCGCTCGCCGCGTACCGCGCCGCGCATCCCGACCTCTCCCTCGAGCAGTGCCTCCAGGACGTCATCGAGTACCCGCACCCCAAGCTCGAGCCGGTGCTCAAGCGCACCCTAGGGGTTCCGATCTTCCAGGAGCAGCTCATGCAGATGGCCGTCGCGGTCGGCGACTGCACGGCGGCCGAGGCCGACCTGCTGCGGCGCGCGATGGGGTCCAAGCGCGGCCAGGAGAAGATCGAGACCCTCAAGGAGAAGCTCTACGAGGGGATGGCGAACAACGGCATCACAGGAGAGCTCGCCGACGATCTCTACGGACGCATCCAGGCCTTCGCGAACTTCGGCTTCGCCGAGTCGCACTCGCTGTCGTTCGCGCTGCTCGTCTACGCCTCGTCGTGGATCAAGCTGCACTATCCGGCCGCGTTCCTCGCGGGGCTGCTGCGCTCGCAGCCGATGGGGTTCTACTCCCCCGCCTCCCTCACCGCCGACGCGCGACGGCACGGCGTGAGAGTCCGTCGCCCCGACATCAACCTCTCCAGCGCGACCGAGGTGCTCGAGCCCCTCGACCTGTCGGACACGGTGACCCCCGGACACCCTCTGCACAGCCGCGAGACCATCGGCGTGCCGCATCGGGCGCCGACGGGACGCGACGCGTGCCGTGCGCACCTCCAGCCGCCGGTTCCCGACTTCGACATCCGCGCGCCGGATGAATCGGCCGCGCACCGGCGCGACGGCGCGCACGCCGTGCGACTGGGGCTCGCGGGCGTCACCGGCATCGGGCTCGCGACCGCGAAGCGCATCGTCGCCGAACGGGAGGCGCACGGCCCGTACACCGACCTGCACGGACTCGTCCGCCGCACCGGCGTCTCCGAGACGCAGGTCGAATCCCTCGCGACCGCCGGCGCGTTCGAGGGCCTCGGAATGACCCGGCGAGAGGCGATCTGGATGGCCGGGGCCGCGGCCCTCGACCGCGCCGAGTTCCTGCCGGGGACCGTCGCGGCCGTGCAGCCGCCGCTCTTCCCGGACCCCACCAGCTTCGAGCGGCTTGCCGACGATCTGTGGGCGACGGGCATCTCGGTCAACGACCATCCGCTGCGGCACTACCGGGTGGAGCTCAACACTCGCGGCGTGCTCCCGTCCTCTGCGCTGCGCAGCCACGAGTCCGGGCGCCGGATCGAGGTCGCCGGGCTCGTGACGCATCGCCAGCGACCGGCCACGGCATCGGGGGTCACGTTCCTGAACCTGGAGGACGAGCACGGGCTCATGAACGTCATCTGCTCGACAGGGGTCTGGAATCGCTACCGGCGCGTGCTGCGCGACAGTCCCGCGCTCATCGCCCGGGGCATCCTGGAGTCGACGCCCGAGGGAGTCGTGAACCTCATCGCGGACGCGTTCGAGGACCTCCGCGTGGGGGTGAAGCACGCGTCCCGCGACTTCCGCTGAGCCCGGACCTGCTGTGGATAAGTCTGACGCCGCCCGCGCGACCGCACTACCGTGATGCCCATGACGCCCCGCCGGCTGCTCATCCTCGTCACCACGGTCACCGCCGTGATGACCCTGACCGGGTGCGTCCCCGAGCCCGCCCCCACCCCGACGCCGACCGGCTTCGCGAGCGAGGAGGAGGCGTTCGCCGCGGCCGAGGAGACGTATCGGGCGTATATCGACGCAACGAATGCGCGGAACGCGGGGAAGAAGTCCGACCCAACGAGCTACCTGATGGGCGAAGCTCTCGATTCCGACCGAGAGGTTAGACAGCTTCTCAAAGAAACAGGCAGATCGTTCGAGGGCAAATTTGTTATAACCGGCTTCAAACCCGTCGAAGCCCAGCAAATCGACGCTGCAACCTCACTCAGCGCCGTCGTTTGCATGGATTCAAGCGACGTACTGGTCGTAGACGAAGACGGGAACGACGTCACGCCCGAAGGCGACATAGCGGTTTATGCCCTGAGCGTCGAGTTCACAGCGGTAGACGACGAGCTACGCATCTCCCAAAGTGAAAGCTCCTCCGAGACATGTTGAAACTCGGCCTCGTGATTGCGCTCGCAGGACCAATGCTCATCGGTACCCCCGTCATCCCCACGGATGCGACCGCCGTTGCTTGTTCAGGGGAGAAGCAGAAGCTCGGTATCTGCACTGAGAACCATCAGGACCACGTCGACATCGAGGGAGAGCGGCGGGTTCCGCAGGTGCCGCGGCTTCCTCAGCAGTTCATCGAGCCGCCGCCGAGCTGGCATCAGAACGGTGCGCCGCCGCTCGCCCCTCGTCCACCGGGCGAGAACCCGTACGAGGGGCTCGAGTGCACGATCGAGGCGTGGCAGGAGCGGGGCGACCGCTGCATCATCCCGAAGACGCCGCGCACGGAGGAAACGGAGCCGGAGCAGGAGGAGGAAGCCGCTCCCGAGGTCCCGGTCATCCCGACCATCACCGAGCGCGACGTGCTCACCTTCGCCCCGGCGCCACCTGCCGTCACGACAGAGCCGAACGGAGTCGCCCTCGTCGGAATGCCGATGAACGTCGTCGCTCCCGCCCAGCAGCACGTGTCGGGCGGCTCGCTGTTCGAGCTTCCGGTGACGATCACATTCACTCCGGCTCGGTTCTCGTACGACTTCGGCGACGGCACGGTCGAGACGACGGACTCCGGTGGCTCGACGTGGCAGCAGCTCGGCCTGCCACAGTTCTCGGCCACGCCGACGAGCCACGCGTTCGGCGCTCGCGGTCAGTACACGCTGACCGTGTCGGTCGGCTACACCGCGATCGTCGACTTCGGCGAGTGGGGCGTGTACCCCGTCGAGGGCCTCGTCACCTCGACGGCCCCCGGGTCCTCGGTGCGGGTCGTCGAAGCGCACACCGCGCTGGTCGAGAAGTCATGCACGGAGAACCCCGCCGGCCCCGGCTGCTGACCTCTCGCCGCGGTCCCGTGGTCCCGCAGCCCAGCACCCCGCCGCCCGCGGGAGACGCCGCGCTGGCAGGATGGGCTCGTGCCCCGCCTCATGCTGCTCGACACCGCCTCGCTCTACTTCCGCGCGTTCTACGGCGTGCCGGACACGGTCCGCGCGGGCGACGGAACGCCCGTGAATGCCGCGCGCGGGCTGCTCGACATGATCGCGAAGCTCGTCACGGCGTATGAGCCCACGCACGTCGTCGCCTGCTGGGACGACGACTGGCGCCCGCAGTGGCGGGTCGACCTCATCCCCTCGTACAAGGCGCATCGCGTCGTCGAGGTCGTCGAGGCCGGTGCCGACGTCGAGGAGATCCCGGATCCGCTCGAGGCGCAGGTGCCGATCATCCGCGAGGAGCTGACGGCGCTCGGCATCCCCATCGTCGGCGCCGCCGAGCACGAGGCCGACGACGTCATCGGGTCGCTCGCCACCCAGGCGCAGATGCCGGTCGACATCGTCACCGGCGACCGCGACCTCTTCCAGCTCGTCGACGACGCACGCGATGTGCGCGTCATCTCGACCGTCAAGGGCATGAGCAACCTCGAGGTCATGACGGAGGACGTCATCCTCGAGCGCTACGGCATCCGCGCGGCCCAGTACGCGGACTTCGCCACCCTGCGCGGCGACGCATCGGATGGCCTCCCGGGCGTCGCGGGGATCGGCGAGAAGACCGCGGCGACGCTGCTCTCCGCGCACGGCGACCTCGACGCCATCCGCACCGCGGCGCAGGCCGGCACAGGGATGACCAAGGGCCAGGCGGCGAAGGTCCTCGCCGCCGCGGACTACCTCGACGTGGCTCCGCGCGTCGTGGCCGTGGTGAAGGATCTCGATCTCGGTGACGTGACGGTGCCGCTCCGCGCGCTCGACGACGCGCAGCGCGCGGCGGCCGTCGCGCTCGCGGAGCGCTGGAACCTCGGCACGTCCATGGCACGCGCGATCGCGGCGCTCGACCGCTGAGGCGGCTCAGCCCGCGGTGACGGACCGCGTCGCGGCGATCCACTCCTCGAGCTTCGCGGATGCCCGTCCGTCGTCGACGGCGGCCGCCGCGTCGCCGAGGGCCTCGACGAGTCGCTGGATCATGTTCCGCTGCGCCTGCGTCGGGTCCTGCGACAGGCGGTACGCCACGATGCCCGCGGCGGCGTTCAGCAGCACGATGTCGCGCACCGGGCCCTGCTCCCCGGCGAGGGTGCGACGGAGCACGTCGGCGTTGTGCTCGGGGGTCCCGCCGAGCAGCTCGTCCATCTGGGCGGTGGGGAGCCCGACGTCGCGAGGGTGGATGTCGAACTCGTGCATGTCGCCGTTCGAGATCTCCCAGATGCGGCTGTAGCCGGTGGTGGTGAGCTCGTCGAGTCCGTCCTCGCCCCGGAACACGAGCGCCGTCGCACCGCGGGTGCGGAACACGCCGGTGATGAGCGGCACGCTCTCCAGCTGCGCGACGCCGACGGCGTTCGCCTCCGCACGCGCCGGGTTCACCAGCGGACCGAGGTAGTTGAAGACCGTGGGCACGCCGAGCTCCGCGCGAGCCGCACCCGCGTGCTTGAAGCCCGGGTGGAAGGCGGCCGCCCACGCGAAGGTGATTCCCGCGACGTCGAGCACGCGCGCCACCGCCTCGGCCGGAAGCCGCAGATCGATGCCGAGCGCGCTCAGCACGTCGGAGGAGCCCGACTTCGAGCTCGCGGCCTTGTTGCCGTGCTTGACCACGGGGATGCCCGTGGCCGCCACGATGATGGACGCCGTCGACGAGATGTTCACCGTTCCGAACCGGTCCCCACCGGTGCCGACGATGTCCAGCACCCGCGGGTCGACGGGCAGCGGCACGGCCGCCTCGAGGATCGCGTCGCGGAAGCCGATGATCTCCTCCACCGACTCGCCCTTGGCGCGCAGGGCGAGGAGGAATCCGCCCAGCTGCGCGTCGGACGCCTGCCCCTGCATCACCTGGCGCATGGCCCAGGTCGCCTCCGAGACGCTGAGATCCTGCTTCGCGAGCACGGTGGTGAGGATGGCAGGCCAGCTGAGCGCGTCGGTCATACGACGATCTTAGGGCGGACGCGGAGCACCCTCCCAGCACCTTATAAGGCTCGCCTAAGTTGGAAACACGTGCGACGCACATGCCCGGGTGCCAGAATCACCCGTCAGAATCGGCCATAATGGTTGGGTGACGACCTCAGCTACGTATGCCCCCGCGCCGAAAACCGTGAAGCGCCCAGATCCCGTCGCCGTCGGCACGATCGTCTGGCTCGGCAGCGAGGTCATGTTCTTCGCTGGCCTGTTCGCGATCTACTTCACGCTCCGCAGCACGTCTCCGGAGCTGTGGGAGAGCCGGACGGAGCTTCTCAACGTCCCGTTCGCTCTCGTGAACACGATCATCCTCGTGCTCTCGAGTGTGACCTGCCAGATGGGCGTGTTCGCCGCCGAGCGCATGCAGCCCTACACGGTCAAGGGGAACGGCTGGAAGAGCTGGGGCATGGTCCCCTGGTTCGGCCTGACCTTCGTCCTGGGCGCGATCTTCGTCTCGGGTCAGGTGTGGGAGTACGCGCAGCTCGTCACCGAGGGCATGCCCTACACCGCCGACTCGTACTCGTCGGCGTTCTACCTGACGACCGGCTTCCACGCCATGCACGTGACCGGTGGCCTCGTCGCCTTCCTGTTCACCATCGGCCGCGCCTTCGCGGTCAAGAAGTTCACGCACAAGGAAGCCACCACGGCGATCGTCGTGTCGTACTACTGGCACTTCGTCGACGTCGTGTGGATCGCCCTGTTCGCGGTCATCTACTTCCTGCAGTAAGAGCGGAGCAACACAAACCCATGGCACGAGAGAAGAAGCGCCGCTCCCACGGCCGACGCAGCCCCCTCGCCGCAGCCGCACTCATCGGCATCGGCCTCGTCCTCTCCGGCGGCATCTACGCCGGCGCGTCCGCTGCGGTGGCCGCGACGAGCGAGCCGACCGCGGCCGACACGGCGCTGACGGCGGAGGACGGCCAGAAGCTGTTCCAGGCCAACTGCGCGACCTGTCACGGTCTCGACCTCCAGGGCACCGACGACGGCCCCTCGCTGTACGGCGTGGGCGCTCTCGCCGTCGAGTTCCAGGTCTCCACCGGGCGCATGCCGCTGCAGATGCAGGGCCCCCAGGCCGAGCAGAAGCCGGTCCAGTTCACCGAGGAGCAGATCCTCGCGATGGCGGACTACGTGCAGTCGGTCGCTCCGGGTCCTGACCTGCCCTCCGACCACATCCTCGACGGCGAGGGCGACCTGGCGCGCGGCGCCGAGCTCTTCCGCATCAACTGCGCCATGTGCCACAACGTGGCCGCGGCCGGCGGTGCCCTGACCCAGGGCAAGTGGGCCCCGGACATCCAGGACACCAGCGCGCTGCACATCTACGCCGCCATGGTCACGGGCCCGCAGAACATGCCGGTGTTCAACAACATGAACCTGACGCCCGAGGACAAGCGCGACATCATCTCGGCGCTCCTCTACCAGCAGGAGGAGCAGGCTCCCGGCGGCTTCAACATCGGCTCGCTCGGCCCCGTGGCTGAAGGCTTCTTCGTGTGGATCTTCGGCATCGGCGGCCTCGTGGCCATCACGGTGTGGATCACGGCGAAGTCGAACTGAGCATGGCGAACGAAGAGGACATGAGCGACATGGCACACGAGCACGACACGCAGGCGGTCGAGAGGGTCTACCGGCCCTCTCCCGGCCTCGCCGTCGCGGTCGACGACCCGGTGCAGAACCCGGGCCTCCCCCCGCACCGGGAGCGCGTCACCGACAAGGACCCGCAGGCCAACCGCCGCGCCGTCCGCACGGTCTACACGCTGTTCTACGTCTCGGTCGCGGCGAGCATCTGGGCGGTCGCCGCCTACATGCTGTTCCCCATCGAGGGCGAGTACGCCACGATGGGCAACATCCGGAACAACAACCTGTTCATCGGACTCGGCATCGCCTTCGCGCTGCTCGCCATCGGCATCGGCGCGATCCACTGGTCGAAGTCGCTCATGAGCGACAAGGAGCACGTCGAGGCGCGCCACTCCACGCGTGGCAGCGAGCCAACCCGCGCCGCCGTGATCCAGGCGTTCGCCACCGCCAACGAGGAGTCGGGATTCGGACGTCGCAAGATGATCCGCAACTCGCTCTTCGCCGCTCTGGTCGCGAGCGTCATCCCTGGGATCACGCTGTTCCGCAACCTCGCGCCGAACGACGGCAACGACCCCGTCCAGCTCCTCAACGAGACCATGTGGGCCAAGGGCGAGCGCCTCGTGCTCGACCCCGAGGGCACGCCGGTCAAGGCCGCCGACGTCACCATCGGATCTGCCTTCCACATCATCCCGGAGTCGCTCGCGGGCCTCTCCCACGATGAGGGCTACCTCGAGGAGAAGGCGAAGGCCATCGTGCTCCTCGTGCGCCTGCTCCCCGAGCAGCTCAAGGAGACCGAGGAGCGCAAGACCTGGTCGTACGACGGCATCGTCGCGTACTCCAAGGTCTGCACGCACGTCGGCTGCCCCGTCGCGCTGTACGAGCAGCAGACGCACCACCTGCTCTGCCCCTGCCACCAGTCGCAGTTCGACGTCACCGAGCACGCCAAGGTCGTCTTCGGCCCCGCTGCCCGCCCGCTGCCGCAGCTGCCCATCACCGTCGACGCCGAGGGCTACCTCGTCGCCAAGGACGGCTTCTCCGAACCCGTCGGCCCGAGCTTCTGGGAGCGTCATTGAGCACCGCAACCGTCACTGACAAGCCGCAGCAGCAGAAGCCGCTCGGCGGACGCTTCGTCGGCGCCACGGCGAACTACCTCGACGAGCGCACCAGCATGTCGGGCTTCATCAAGGAGCTCGGTCGCAAGGTCTTCCCCGACCACTGGTCGTTCATGCTCGGCGAGATCGCCCTGTGGGCGTTCGTCGCCGTGCTCATCTCCGGCACCTATCTGACGTTCTTCTTCCAGGCGTCGATGGTCGAGACCCACTACGACGGCGCCTGGCTGCCGATGCGCGGCATCCCGATGTCCGCCGCCATGGAGTCGACGCTGCACATCAGCTTCGACATCCGCGGCGGCCTGCTCGTCCGGCAGATCCACCACTGGGCGGCTCTCGTGTTCATCGCCGGCATCGGCGTGCACATGCTGCGTGTGTTCTTCACGGGCGCATTCCGCAAGCCGCGTGAGCTCAACTGGCTGATCGGCTTCGTGCTGTTCATCCTGGCTCTCGCCGAGGGCTTCACCGGCTACTCGCTCCCCGACGACCTGCTGTCGGGCAACGGCCTCCGCATCATCGACGGCATGATCAAGGGCCTCCCCCTGATCGGCACGTGGACCTCGTACCTGCTCTTCGGCGGCGAGTTCCCGGGCACCGCCATCGTCGGACGTCTCTACACGCTGCACATCCTGATCCTGCCGCTGCTCGTCATCGGCCTGATCGCGGTGCACCTCCTGCTGATGATCGTCAACAAGCACACGCAGTTCGCGGGCCCCGGCCGCACGAACGGCAACGTCGTGGGCTACCCGATGATGCCGGTCTACATGTCCAAGATGGGCGGCTTCTTCTTCATCGTGTTCGGCGCGATCGTGCTCATCGCATCGCTCGTGCAGATCAACCCGATCTGGAGCTACGGTCCGTACGACCCGTCCCCCGTGTCTGCCGGCACCCAGCCCGACTGGTACATCGGCTTCGCGGATGGCGCGCTGCGTCTGGCGCCGTCGAACCTGGACTTCTCGATCGGCAACTTCACGCTCTCCATGGGCATCCTGCTGCCGGTGGGCATTCTCGGCCTGTTCATCGTCGCCGTCGCGGTCTACCCCTTCCTCGAGGCGTGGATCACGGGCGACAAGCGCGAGCACCACCTCGCTCAGCGTCCGCGCAACGCGGCCACCCGCACCGCGATCGGCGCGGCCGGTGTCGTGTTCTACGCGGTCCTGTGGGCGGCGGCCTCGTCCGACATCATCGCGACGCACTTCCGCCTCACGATGGAAGGCGTGATCCTGTTCCTGCAGATCTCGCTGTTCGTCCTGCCGGTGGTCGTGTACTTCATCACGAAGCGCGTGGCCATCGCCCTTCAGAAGAAGGACCGCGAGATCGTCCTCCACGGCTACGAGTCCGGCCGCATCGTCCGGATGCCCGGTGGCGAGTACCGCGAGGTGCACAAGCCGGTCAACGAGTACGAGCGCTGGAAGCTCGTCGCCGAGGAGACGTTCGAGCCCCTCGTCGTCCGCCCCGACGACCGCGGCCGCATCAGCACCGGTCAGAAGATGCGCGCGGGCCTCTCGCGCTGGTTCTTCGAGGACCGTCTGGCTCCCGTCACCGAGACGGAGTACCGTGCCGCGCTGGAGCACCAGCAGCACGCGCTGCACGAGTACGGCGAGGCGCACGCCGGCGAGAGCGAGCACGACCAGCTCGCGGCCGGCGACGGTCTGCGTCACTGAGTCACCTCCCCAGCGGATGGCCTCGGATCTTCGGATCCGAGGCCATCCGCTTTTCTGTGCCCGGCGACGCGCTCTCGGACCCAGGACGGGCAGGCAGACCCTCTCCCACCGGAATGGGCGTTGAATAGAGGGAACGACCCCGACCGCAGGAGGACCTCCCTTGCTCACCGTCAACGCCTACGCGGCGCCCTCGGCCACCGAGCCGCTCGTGCCCACCACCATCGAGCGTCGCGACGTCGGCCCCTCCGACGTCCTCATCGCCATCCGGTACGCCGGCATCTGCCACTCCGACATCCACACCGTGCGAGGCGAGTGGGGCCCCATCCAGTACCCCCAGGTCGTCGGCCACGAGATCGGCGGCGAGGTCGTCGAGATCGGCTCCGCGGTGACCCGGCACGCGGTCGGTGACCGGGTCGGCGTGGGCTGCATGGTGAACTCGTGCCGGGAGTGCGAGAACTGCCGCGCTGGCATGGAGAACTACTGCCTGAAGGGCAACACGGGGACGTACGCCTCGGTGGACCGCGACGGCACCATCACCCAGGGCGGGTACTCCACGCACGTCGTCGTGGACGAGGACTTCGTGCTGCGCCTCCCCGAGGCCATCCCGTACGAGGCCGCCGCTCCCCTGCTGTGCGCGGGCATCACGACCTACTCGCCTCTCGCCCACTGGAACGCCGGCCCCGGCACGCGCGTGGCTGTCGTGGGCATGGGCGGTCTCGGCCACATGGCCGTGAAGATCGCCGCCGCGATGGGCGCGGAGGTCACCGTCCTCTCGCGTACGCTCGACAAGCGGGAGGATGCGCTGGCGTTCGGCGCTGCCGACCACTTCGCCACCTCGGACGACGCGACGTTCGACGCGCTCGCGAACCGGTTCGACCTCATCGTGAACACCGTCAGCGCCCCGCTCCCGCTCGACCGCTACCTGTCGCTGCTGCGGCTCGACGGCACCATGGTGAACGTCGGAGCCCCGCCGGAGCCGCTCCCCGTCACCGTGTTCACCCTGTTCGGCAACCGCCGCTCGTTCGCGGGCTCCAGCATCGGCTCCATCGCCGAGACGCAGGAGATGCTGGACTTCTGCGCGGAGCACGGCATCGCCCCGGAGACGGAGCTCATCGCCGCCGAGGGGATCAACGAGGCGTACGAGCGCGTCCTCTCCAGCGACGTGCGGTACCGCTTCGTCATCGACACCACGACCCTCTGAAGCCGCGCTGGGCTCGCGCCTGAGCTCGTCGCAGACAGAGAGAGGCCCCGATCCGGATTCCGGATCGGGGCCTCTCTCTGCGTCAGGCGCTCAGCGCGCGAAGTTGCCGCGGTAGTACTCGTACACCCAGCCGAAGAGGCCGACGACCAGCAGGCCGGCCGCGACGGGAATGAGGAAGTGCGCCGTCGCCAGCGCGACCATGCCGATGGCGACCGCGCTGGCCAGCACGAGCGGCCACCAGGACCACGGGCTGAACTCGCCCTGCTCGACGTCGCCGTCGTCGATGTCGGCGTCGAGACGGTCCTCAGGGAGTTCGACGCCCTTCTGACCGCGGTAGACGAGCTGCACGTAGAACGCGATGAGCGCGGACATGAACGCCGCGAACAGCAGCGCCACCGTGCCGACCCACTCGATCCGGCCGCCGTACCAGGCGAGCCCCCACACTGCGTAGAGCGCTGCGGCGACCGCGAAGAACGCGCACAGGATCCACCAGATGACGACGTTGGACCGCATTACTTCACCTTCCCGTCCGAGAGGTCGACGGCGGGCGCGTCAGGCGCGTCCTTCGCCGGTCCGATGCCCACCGGAAGGCCGGCCTCGGGGTGGTTCAGGTCGAAGGCCGGACGCTCGCTGCGGATGCGCGGGATCGACGTGAAGTTGTGACGCGGGGGCGGGCACGACGTCGCCCACTCGAGCGAGCCGCCGTAGCCCCACGGGTCGTTGACCGTGATGGTCGGCGCCTTGCGGGCGGTGATCCACACGTTGACGAAGAACGGCAGCAGCGAGGCGCCGAGGATGACCGCGCCGACTGTGGACAGCTGGTTGCCCCAGGTCCACCCGTCTGCCTCGGAGTAGTCCGCGTAACGACGCACCATGCCGTCGACGCCCAGCCAGTGCTGGATGAGGAAGGTCATGTGGAAGCCGATGAACAGCATCCAGAAGTGCACGTAGCCCAGACGCTCGTTCAGCATCTTGCCGGTCCACTTGGGCCACCAGAAGTAGAACCCGGCGAACATCGCGAACACGACGGTGCCGAAGACGACGTAGTGGAAGTGAGCGACGACGAAGTACGAGTCGCTCAGGTGGAAGTCGAGCGGGGGCGACGACAGGATGACGCCGGTGAGGCCGCCGAAGACGAACGACACCAGGAAGCCGAGGGCGAACACCATCGGCGTCTCGAACGTCACCGAACCCCGCCAGAGCGTGCCGATCCAGTTGAAGATCTTCACACCGGTCGGAACCGCGATGAGCATCGTCATCAGCGCGAAGAACGGCAGCAGGACCGCACCGGTCACGTACATGTGGTGCGCCCACACCGACACCGACAGCGCGGCGATGGCGATCGTCGCGTAGACGAGCGTCTTGTAGCCGAACAGCGGCTTGCGGCTGAAGACCGGGAAGATCTCCGAGACGATGCCGAAGAACGGCAGCGCGATGATGTACACCTCGGGGTGGCCGAAGAACCAGAACAGGTGCTGCCACAGCAGCACGCCGCCGTTCTGGGGGTCGTAGATGTGCGAGCCGAAGATGCGGTCCGACGCGGCGGCGAACATGGCGGCGGCCAGCACGGGGAACGCGATCAGGATGAGGAGGCTCGTGATGAGCGTGTTCCACGTGAAGATCGGCATGCGCCACATGGTCATGCCGGGCGCGCGCATCGTGATGATCGTCGTGATGAAGTTCACACCGCCGAAGATCGTGCCGAAGCCCGAGATGCCGAGACCCAGCATCCAGAGGTTTCCGCCGATGCCCGGAGTGAATGACGCATTCGCCAGTGGCTGATACGCGAACCATCCGAAGGAGGCCGCACCCTGCGGGGTGAGGAAGCCGGCGACGGCGATGAGCGAGCCGAACGTGAACAGCCAGAAGGCGAAGGCGTTCAGACGCGGGAACGCGACGTCGGGCGCACCGATCTGCAGCGGCAGCAGCGCGTTCGCGAAGCCGGCGAAGAGCGGCGTCGCGAACATCAGCAGCATCACGGTGCCGTGCATCGTGAACAGCTGGTTGTACTGCTCCTTCGTCGGGACGATCTGCATCCCGGGCGCGAAGAGCTCCGCGCGGATGACGAGCGCCATGACGCCACCGAGGCAGAAGAAGAGCATCGAGGCGATCAGGTACATGTACCCGATGGTCTTGTGGTCAGTGGAGGTGATCCACTTGACGACGATGTTGCCCTTCTGCTCCACGCGGGAGCCGCTCAGCAGAGCAGCTTGCCGCGGGGGCAGCGTAGTCGGGCGGTCCGTGACGGTCGCCATGATCAGTGCTCCTCTTCGGTGGTGCTGGCAGCCCCGGTGCCGGGGTTGTTGGCGAGACGGTCGTAGACGCCCTTGATCTCGCCGGTCTGCCCCTTCGCCTCGAGCTCGTCGAGGTATGCCTCGTACTCCGCCTCGCTGACGACCTTCACGTTGAAGAGCATCATCGAGTGGTACTCGCCGCAGAGCTCGGCGCACTTGCCGGCGTACTCGCCCTCGCGGGTCGGGATGAACGACCAGGCGTTCTCATGCCCCTGGTACATGTCCTTCTTGTAGAGGAAGTCGACGATCCAGAAGGAGTGGATGACGTCACGCGACTCGAGGTCGATCGTCACGCGCTTGTCCACGGGCAGGACGAGCGTGGGCAGCTCGGACTGGTCGACGTCGCCGGCCTCGTCGGGCTGCGCCTGAACGCCCATGGTCCAGACGGTGTCGGAGCCGTCCTCGGCCTCGCCGTTGTACTGGAAGTCCCACGACCACTGCTTGCCGATCGCGGTGATGGTGACGTCGGGGTCCTCGTGCTGGTCCTCGAGGATCGCCTGGTCGCGCGCCGTGAAGGCGAACAGACCGAGCACGAGGATGAGCGGCGTCGCCGTGAAGAAGATCTCGATCGGCATGTTGTAGCGCAGCTGCACGGGCAGACCGGTCTGTCCCTTGCGGCGACGGTAGGCGATCATCGCCCAGAGCATCAGGCCCCAGGTGACGATGCCCACGACGAGCGCAGCGACCCACGAGCCGACCCAGAGCGACGAGATGACGGGCGCCTGGTCGGTGGTGGCCGTCCCGGACTCATCGAACCCCGGAAGGTATCCGTGCAGTTCCGTGGGCGAGCACCCTGCGATAGCGACGGCTGCCGCAGCGATCACGGGGATCGCGGCCCAGCGGAGATGGCGTTTCGACGGCACGAACTCACCTTTCGAACGTGGATAGGGCATCTGCAAGTCTACGGCAATCGCACACGCGATTCTGGCCAAGCTCGCAGGGCGCGCCGCGGCGGCGGCGCCGCTTCGGACATGCGAAAGCCCCGCTCCGATGGGGCGCGGGGCTCTCGCTGACGTGCTCGGTGCGAGCGGATGGCTCAGTGGAAGCTGTCTCCGCAGGCGCACGAACCCGAGGCGTTCGGGTTGTCGATCGTGAAGCCCTGCTCGGAGATCGTGTCCTTGAAGTCGATCTGCGCGCCGTCGAGGTACGGGACGCTCATGTTGTCGACGATGACCTCGACGCCGTCGAAGTCGACGGTCTCGTCGCCCTCGAGGTAGCGCTCGTCGAAGTAGAGCTGGTAGATGAGGCCGGAGCAGCCGCCCGGCTGCACAGCCACGCGAAGGCGGAGGTCGTCGCGACCCTCCTGCTCGAGCAGGCTCTTCACCTTGGCGGCGGCGGCATCGCTGAGGCTCACGCCGTGAGCGCGCGTGGCGGCATCGGCCGCAAGTGTCGTGTCTGTCATGACGCTCCTTCGAGGACTGCCGCGCGCAGGCGGCGGATTCACTCCATGGTAACGCCGTGGGCTGGGAGACGGGGCGGCGGATGTCCCCGTCTCCCGCGCCCTCTCAGACGGTGCGCTCGTTCGCCCGTGCGAGCAGCAGCGTCTCGGCGAGGATCGCGTGCCGGAAGGTGTCGAGATGCAGCGATTCGTTCGGGCTGTGCGCTCGAGAGTGCGGGTCCTCCACGCCGGTGACGAGGATCTGCGCGTCGGGGTAGCGCTCGACGAGATCGGCGATGAACGGGATCGAGCCGCCCACGCCGTAGTCGACGGCGTCCCGGCCATAGCCATCCCGCATGGCTCCCCGCGCGGTCTCCACCGCCCATCCGCTCGTGTCGACGAGGAACCCGTTGCCGAGGTCGACGTCGCTGAAGCTCAGCTGCGCGCCGAACGGGGCGTGCGCGCGGAGGTGGCGCTCCATGGCGTCGTAGGCGTCCTGGGCGCTCTGCCCGGGGGCGACCCGCGCGCTCACGACGACGGTGACCTCGGAGGAGAGCGTGTTGGACGCGGCGGCGACGCTGGTGAAGTCGATGCCGGTGACGGTGATCGACGGCTTGTTCCAGATGCGCGACAGGATGGTGCCGCCTCCGATGGGCGCGACGCCCGCGAGCAGGCCGGTCTCGCTGCGCAGCGTGTCCTCGTCGTAGGCAGGCGTGTCGCTGTCGCGCTCGGCGAGGCCCTCGACGGCGACAGCGCCCTCGTCGTCCCACAGGGTGGCGAGCAGCTTGACCGTGGCCAGCATGGCGTCGGGCACCGCGCCGCCGAACATCCCCGAGTGCGACGCGTGGTCGAGCGTGCGCACGGTGAGGTGGAACTTCGCGTTCCCGCGCAGCGAGACGGTCACGGCGGGCGTCTCGCTGTCCCAGTTGCCCGAGTCGGCCACGACGATGACATCGGAGCGCATCGCCTCCGCGTTGTCGGCGAGGAACCGCGTGAACGAGCGCGAGCCGAACTCCTCCTCGCCCTCGATGAAGAGCACGATGCCGAGGTCGAGGTCGTCGCCGTAGGTCTCGCGCAGCGCGCGGAGCGAGGCGATGTGCGCCATGACGCCGGCCTTGTCGTCGGCGGCGCCGCGCCCGTACAGGCGCCCGTCGCGCACGGTCGGCTCGAAGGGAGGCGTCTCCCACAGCGCCTCGTCGCCGGGAGGCTGGACGTCGTGGTGCGCGTAGAGCATCACCGTCGGCTTGCCGTTGCGCGCCGCGCGCGTGGCGAGGATGGCGGGCTGCCCCTGCTCCCCGGTCTCCGGGATGGTCGCGGTGCGGATGGCGACCTCGTCGAAGACGCCGGTCTCCTCCGCGAGGCGGGCGATCTCGCGCGCGCTGCGCTGCAGCTGCTCCTGGTCGAACGCGGGCCACGCGATGCCCGGGATCCGCACCAGACGGCCGAGATCCGCGAGGGCCGAGGGGATGCCTCCTTCCGCGGCTTCGATGAGCTGGGGTTCCGCAGAAAGCTGGGAGGTCATGCCGGTAATCTTAGATACTCCCGCGACGAGACTTCCGAGGTTCCCTCATGGCCAAGACACCTTCCGCCGAGAACAATGCGTCATCGACGACGCCCCCTGCCGGGAAAGGACGCCCCACCCCGACCCGTGCCGAGCGCGAGGCGGCGAACCGACGCCCCCTCGTCCCCGCGACCAAGGAGGCTCGCCAGGCCGCCAAGGCCGACCTGCGTGCGCGCCAGGAGCGCGCCCGCGTCGGCATGGCCAACGGCGAGGAGAAGTATCTCCCGGTGCGCGACAAGGGCCCGCAGAAGAAGTTCGCCCGCGACTTCACCGACGCCGGCTGGCACCTCGGCGAGTTCCTCATGCCGATGATGGTGCTCGTCATCGTCGCGACCTTCATTCCGCTCGCCGCGACCCAGTTCTGGTCGTTCATCGTGCTGTGGATCTTCATCCTCTTCGCGGTCGGCGACATGTTCATCCTGTCGCGCCGCGTGAAGATGCTCGCGGCCGAGAAGTTCGGCGGCAAGGACAAGCTCGAGAAGGGCCTGGGCTGGTACGCGGCCATGCGCTCGGTGCAGATGCGCTTCATGCGCCTGCCGAAGCCGCAGGTCAAGCGCGGCCACTACCCCGCCGCCTGACCCGCGACGCAACGCAGAAGCCCCGGAGCCGATGGCTCCGGGGCTTCTGCGTTACGGGGGTGGCACTCGATCAGCGCTTCGCTCGCAGCTGCGCCAGGTCGCGGTTGATGCGGCGGGCCCAGAACGGGCCCTCGTAGATGAAGCCGCTGTAGCCCTGCACCAGCGTGGCACCCGCGTCCAGGCGCTCCTGCACCTCGGCGGCGGTCTCCACCCCGCCCACCGAGATCACGCAGAAGTCGGGATCGGGCACGGCCGCGCGCACCACGCGCAGCACCTCGAGCGACCGCGCCTTCAGCGGCGCCCCCGAGAGTCCGCCGTCGCCTGCCTGGATGATCGTGACCGGGTCCGCGGTGAGGCCGTCGCGGGCGATCGTGGTGTTCGTGGCGATGAGCCCGGCGAGCCCGAGCTCGCGCGCGAGCCGTGCGATGCCGTCGATCTCGTCATCGGGCAGGTCCGGAGCGATCTTCACGAGCAGCGGGGTCGCGCCCGCCGCCGCCTTCACGGCGGACAGCAGCGGCCGCAGCGTCTCCGCGGCCTGCAGCCCGCGGAGTCCCGGCGTGTTCGGCGAGGAGACGTTGACGGCGAGGTAGTCCGCGAGGGGGCTCAGCATCCGGGCGCTGGCGACGTAGTCGGCGGTCGCGTCGGCGACGTCCACGACGCGGCTCTTGCCGATGTTGACGCCGACGACCGCTCCCCCGCGGCGCAGGCGCGCGAGGCGCTTCGCGGCCGCGGCGGCGCCGTGGTTGTTGAAGCCCATGCGGTTGACGAGCGCCCGGTCGGCGACGAGGCGGAACAGGCGCGGCTTCGGGTTGCCGGGCTGCGGGATCGCGGTGAGCGTGCCGACCTCGACGTGCCCGAACCCGAGCGCGTCGAGCCCGCGCACCGCGACCGCGTTCTTGTCGAATCCGGCCGCGACGCCGAACGGCGTCGGGAACTCGTGGCCGAGCGCGTGCACCCGCAGCTCGGGCGCCGGGCGCGTGAAGGCGCGCGCGGCCCAGGAGAAGGGGCGGATGCCCATGGCCCGGATCACGGGCATGGCCAGGTGGTGCGCCGTCTCGGGATCGAAGCGCGAGAGGACGTGCGTGAAGAGGAGGGGATACATCCCCGCCAGGGTATCGGGTGGCGCCGTCAGTTCGCCGTCGCGGCGTCCGCCCTGCCGCGCAGCGCGTGGTCTGCGCGCAGGTCGGCGATGGCGCTCTCAAAGTCCTCCAGGGAGTCGAACGCCTGGTACACGCTCGCGAAGCGCAGGTAGGCGACCTCGTCGAGCTCGCGGAGCGGGCCGAGGATGGCCAGGCCGATGTCGTTCGCGTCGATCTGGCTGAGTCCGGTCTGCCGCAGCGACTCCTCGACCTTCTGAGCGAGGATCGCGAGGTCAGCGTCGGTCACCGGGCGGCCCTGGCACGCCTTGCGCACGCCCAGCACGACCTTCTCGCGGCTGAAGGGCTCGACCGCGCCGGAGCGCTTGATGACGTTGAGGCTCGCGGTCTCGACGGTGGAGAACCGTCCGCCGCACTGCGGGCACTGCCGGCGTCGCCGGATCGAGAGGCCGTCGTCGCTCGTGCGGGAGTCGATGACACGGGAGTCGCCGTGGCGGCAGAACGGGCAGTGCATGAGGCGCCAGCCTACTCGGCCGCGTTCGAGAACCGGGCGGTGACCGCCTCGCCATGGGCGGGGAGGGCCTCCGCATCCGCCAGCGCGACGATGGCGTCGGCGACCTCGGCCAGGCCATCCCGGTCGTACTCGATGACCTGCTGGGGCCGCAGGAAGGTGTGCGCGCCGAGACCCGACGCGTACCGCGCCTGTCCCCCGGTCGGGAGGACGTGGTTGGACCCCGCGAGGTAGTCGCCGAGGCTCACCGGCGCGTACCCGCCCACGAAGATCGCCCCGGCGCTCGTGTAGCGCGCTGCCGCCTCGGAGGCGTCGGCGAGGTGCAGCTCGAGGTGCTCGGGGGCATAGGCGTTGCTGAACGCCTCCGCGGTGGCCGCGTCGTCGACGAGGACGACGGCCGACTGCTCCCCCGCGAGCGCCGCGGCCACGCGCTCGGCGTGCCGCGTGAGGGGCTGGATGCGCTGTAGCTCGGCGGTCACCGCGTCGGCGAGCGGCGCCGACGCGGTGACGAGCACGGCCGACGCCTGCTCGTCGTGCTCGGCCTGGCTCACGAGGTCGTAGGCGATCAGGCGAGGGTCCGCCGACTCGTCGGCGACGATGAGGATCTCCGTCGCGCCGGCCTCGGAGTCGGTCCCGACGAAACCGGCCACGGCGCGCTTGGCGGCGGCGACGAAGTTGTTGCCGGGCCCGGAGACCACGTCGACGGGGTCGAGGCCGAGCGACGCGACGCCCGATGCGAGCGCGCCGATGGCGCCGGCGCCGCCCATGGCGTAGACCTCGTCGATGCCGAGGAGGCCGGCGACGGCGAGGATCGTGGGGTGCACGCGCCCGGCCTGGTCCGCCTGCGGCGGCGACGCGAGCGCGATGCGCGAGACGCCCGCGACCTGCGCGGGGACGACGTTCATGACGACGCTGGAGGGGTAGACCGCCTTTCCGCCCGGGATGTAGACGCCGGCCCGGCTCACAGGCTGCCACCGCTGGAGGATGCGCGCGCCGGATCCGAAGCGCGTCTCGCGCGCCGGCGGCACCTGGGCGGCCGAAGCCGACCGCACGCGCTCGATGGCCTGCTCGAGCGCGGCGCGCACGCGCGGGTCGAGACCGGCGACCGCCTCCGCGATGTGGGCGGCGGGCACGCGCACCTCGTGCCCGGTGACGCCGTCGAACCGCTCGGCCTGCTCGCGCAGGGAGTCCTCGCCGCGGCGGCGGACGTCGGCGACGATCTCGGCTGCCACGGAGGCGGCCGTCTGCAGCGCCTCGGCGGCGCGGGGGACGACGGCCAGCAGCTCGGCCGTGCTGAGCGTGCGGCCGCGGAGGTCGATGGTGCGCATAGGACGATTATCCCGCGGTCTCCGGATGCCGGAGACCGCGGGAGCCGCACTCAGCCCCGCGTGACGCCGGAGACGTCGTGCAGGTACCCGACACGGCCGTCGTCGTCCCGCACGACGTAGACCTCGCCGCGGTCCTCCAGCACGAGCGCCCATGCGGTGGGGCCGATGCGGAACAGCGGCGCCCCGGTCTCGTCGACGACGTCGCGCTCCTCGGGCACGAGCGCCCAGAACGGCTGGTTCGCCGGGGCGGGCTGAGCGGCCGGCTGCCCGTCCGCATCGTGCCCCATCAGGCGCGCGAGGTCGTCCACATCGCCGTGCCCGTGCGCGGGCGCGGGCTGCTCGGCGTCGGGCTCCGTCACATGCAGTCCGGCGACCTCCTGTGAGGCGGACGCCGCGAGGGAGGGGTCCACGGGCTGGCTCTCCGCCTGGTCGCCGGGCGCGGTGCCCACGGGCTGGTCGCCGTGCGGCTGCTCGCCGTACTGCTGCTCGCCGTACTGCTGCTCGCCGTACTGCTGCTGGCCGTAGGGCTGCTGCTGCCCGTACGCCTGCTGCTGGCCATAGGGCTGCTGCGCGAACGGCTGCCCGTACCCCGGCTGCTGGCCGAACTGCTGCGGCTGGCCGTACGGCGGGTTGAAGGGCTGCTGCCCCTGCGGTGCCGGCTGGCCATAGGGCTGCTGACCGGGCTGCATGCCCGGCTGCTGGCCGTAGTGCGGCTGCTGGCTGTAGGGCTGGCCGACGAACTGGCCGGGCGTCCAGCCGGCGGCGGCCGGGCGGGGCTCGTGGCGGATCGGCCGGGCCGCGCGGGCGGCCGGGTGCGCGACGCGCTCGGCGCGCCCCTCGAAATCCTCGCGGAACGGCGGCACGAACGGCGCGACGACCGTGAAGAACACGCCGGCGAGCATGAGCAGCGTCTCGAGCCACGGCACCCAGGTGAGGAAGGAGTCGCCACCCTGGGCGCCCCAGGCCAGGCGGCTGATCCATGTGACCGCGCCGACCGAGAACGCGACCGACGCGAACTGGTCGATGCTGAGCGACCCGACGCGCGTGATCGCCGCGGGCGCCACCCGCCGCAGCAGGATGAGCAGCGCCGCCGCCGCCGGCACGAGTGCCGCGAGCACCCAGTCCAGTCCGACCGCCCAGATCGGATGGAACGAGAAGTGCACGATCGAGAAGAACGACGTCAGCAGCGCGACGCCGCCGATGATGACGAGGATGAGCTCACGGGCCGAGAACGGTCCGACGCCCTTCTGCGGGCGGCCGTCGCCCTCATTCGGCTCCGGCAGCGCGTGGGCCGCCGGCTCCGACTCCGGCGTGTGTCCGGGGTACTGCTCGCTCACCCTGATTCCTTCCGTCGATGGGGCTCGATCCTACTGGCCGAGCCGATGCGCCCGCCGCCTGGGGACATCCGCCCGATCAGGCGATGCACTGCGGGCCGAGGAGCGCCTTCAGATCTCCGAACAGCTCCGCCGTGATCGACACGGGAAGCGGCACCTCGAACACCTTCGCCGTGCGGCCGCGATGCATCTTCAGCCGCACCTCGGTCTCGCCGCGATGACGGCGCAGCATGTCGGCGAGGTCCTCGACGACCTGCTCGGTGGCCCGTTGCTCGGGGAGGAGCAGCGTCAGCGGACCGGAGACCTCGAGCGCTCCCACGTCGGGCACGAACGCCATCTGCGCGTGCAGGTTCAGTCCGTCGTCGCGCCGCGAGACGCGGCCGCGCACCGCGAGGACCGAGTCCTGCTGCAGGATCGGCTGGAACTCGACGTACGTCTTGCCCATGAACATGACGGTGACCTCGCCGTCGAAGTCCTCGACGGTGATCATGCCGTACGGGTTGCCGCTCGACTTCGCCACGCGGTGCTGCGCGCTCGTGACGAGCCCCGCCACGGTGACCTGGTCGCCGTCCTGCAGGTCCTCGGAGGCGAGTAGGTCGCTGATCGTGATCGAGCGGTGCTTCGCCAGCGGCACCTCGAGACCGGCGAGCGGATGGTCGGAGACGTAGAGTCCGAGCATCTCGCGTTCGAACGCGAGCTTGTCCTTCTTCGTCCACTCCGGGCGCTCCGGCACCTTCTGCACGGCCTCCGGCTCGTCCCACAGGCTGTCGAAGTCGAAGCCGATGGCGCCGCCGGCGGCGTTGCGCTTGTCGGTGACGGCGGACTCGACGGCCTGCTCGTGGATCTCCAGCAGCGCGCGGCGCGTCGATCCCATGGTGTCGAAGGCGCCCGCCTTGATGAGCGACTCGACCGTCCGCTTGTTCGCCACGTGCATGGGCACGCGCCGGAGGAAGTCGTGGAAGTCCGAGTACGGACCGTCCGCGCGCGCGGAGATGATGCCGTCGACGACGTTGGAGCCGACGTTGCGGATGGCGCCCAGGCCGAAGCGGATGTCGTCGCCGACGGCTGCGAAGAAGCCGATCGACTCCGAGACGTCCGGCGGGAGCACGCGGATGCCCATCCGCCGGCACTCGTTGAGGTACATCGCGAGCTTGTCGCGCGAGTCGCCGACGCTCGTGAGCACGGCCGCCATGTACTCGGCCGGATAGTGCGCCTTGAGGTACGCGGTCCAGTACGACACCACGCCGTATGCGGCGGAGTGCGCCTTGTTGAACGCGTAGTCGGAGAAGGGCAGCAGGATGTCCCACAGCGCCTTGATCGCGCCCTCGCCGAAGCCGCGCTCCTTCATGCCGCCCGCGAAGCCCTCGTACTGCTTGTCGAGCTCCGACTTCTTCTTCTTGCCCATCGCGCGGCGGAGGATGTCGGCCTGGCCGAGGCTGAAGCCGGCCACCTTCTGCGCGATGGCCATCACCTGCTCCTGGTAGATGATGAGGCCGTAGCTGGTGTCGAGGATGTCGCGCAGCGGCTCCTCGAGCTCGGGGTGGATGGGCGTGATGTCCTGCTGCCCGTTCTTGCGCAGGGCGTAGTTCGTGTGCGAGTTCGCGCCCATGGGTCCCGGACGGTACAGCGCGATGACGGCGGAGATGTCCTCGAAGTTGTCGGGCTTCATGAGGCGCAGCAGCGACCGCATCGGCCCGCCGTCGAGCTGGAAGACGCCGAGGGTGTCGCCTCGAGACAGGAGGTCGTAGGCACCGCGGTCGTCGAGCGGCAGGTGCTCGAGGTCGAGCTCCTCCCCCCGGTTCGTCCGGATGTTGTCGAGGGCGTCCGACAGGATGGTCAGGTTCCGCAGCCCGAGGAAGTCCATCTTGATGAGACCCAGCGACTCGCAGGCCGGATAGTCGAACTGCGTGACGATCTGGCCATCCTGCTCGCGGCGCATGATCGGGATGATGTCGATGAGCGGCTCGCTCGACATGATCACGCCAGCGGCGTGCACGCCCCACTGGCGCTTCAGTCCCTCGAGGCCGACCGCGCGGTCGAAGACGGTGCGCGCCTCGGGGTCGGTCTCGATGACCGTCCGGAACTCGCTCGCCTCCTTGTACCGGGGGTGCTCGGGGTTGAACATGCCGTCGAGCGGCATGTCCTTGCCCATCACGGCCGGCGGCATCGCCTTCGTGAGGCGCTCGCCCATGCTGAACGGGAAGCCGAGGACGCGGCCGGCGTCCTTCAGGGCCTGCTTCGACTTGATGGTGCCGTACGTGACGATCTGCGCCACGCGCTCGGAGCCGTACTTCGCGGTGACGTAGTCGATGACCTCGCCACGGCGCCGGTCGTCGAAGTCGACGTCGAAGTCGGGCATCGAGACACGGTCGGGGTTGAGGAAGCGCTCGAAGATGAGGCCGTGCTCGAGCGGGTCGAGGTCGGTGATGCGCATCGCGTAGGCGGCCATCGACCCCGCACCCGAGCCGCGGCCCGGACCGACGCGGATGCCGTTGTCCTTGGCCCAGTTGATGAAGTCGGCGACGACGAGGAAGTACCCCGGGAAGCCCATCTGGGTGATGATGCCGATCTCGTACTCGGCCTGCTTGCGGGAGGCGTCGGGGACGCCGTTCGGGTACCGGTAGTGGAGTCCCTTCTCCACTTCCTTGACGAACCAGCTCTCCTCGGTCTCGCCATCCGGAACCGGGAAGCGCGGCATGTAGTTCGCCGAGGTGTTGAACTCGACCTCGCAGCGCTCGGCGATGAGGAGCGTGTTGTCGCACGCCTCCGGGTGGTCGCGGAAGAGCTGGCGCATCTCCTGCGCGGTCTTGATGTAGTACCCGTCGCCGTCGAACTTGAAGCGGTTCGGGTCGTCGAGGGTCGAGCCGGACTGCACGCAGAGGAGCGCGGCATGCGCGTCGGCCTCGTGCTGGTGCGTGTAGTGCGAGTCGTTGGTGGCCACGAGCGGGATCCCGAGGTCCTTCGACAGCCGCAGGAGGTCGGTCATGACCCGGCGCTCGATGGAGAGGCCGTGGTCCATGATCTCGGCGAAGTAGTTCTCCTTGCCGAAGATGTCCTGGAACTCCGCGGCCGCCGCGCGTGCGGCGTCGTACTGCCCGAGGCGCAGGCGGGTCTGGATCTCGCCCGACGGGCATCCGGTCGTCGCGATCAGGCCCTTGCCGTACGTCTGCAGCAGCTCGCGGTCCATGCGCGGCTTGAAGTAGTACCCCTCCATGCTCGAGCGCGAGCTCAGCCGGAACAGGTTGTGCATGCCCTGCGTCGTCTCGCTCCACATGGTCATGTGGGTGTACGCGCCGGATCCCGAGACGTCGTCGCTCTTCTGATCGGGCGAGCCCCACTGCACGCGCGACTTGTCGCTGCGGTGCGTGCCGGGCGTGACGTAGGCCTCGAGCCCGATGATCGGCTTCACGCCGGACGACTTGGCGGCCTTGTAGAACTCGTACGCCGCGAACGTGTTGCCGTGGTCGGTCACCGCGATCGCCGGCATGGCGTAGTCCGCGGCGGCCTGCGTCATCGCGGTGAGCTTCGCCGCCCCGTCGAGCATCGAGTACTCGCTGTGCACGTGCAGGTGGACGAAGGAGTCAGACGGCATGCTCCGAGTCTACGAGCCGCCCCCGACGGAGCGCTGGACGTCCTCGCGAGGCGCCCCGGGCCATCCGTCGGCGCCGCGCTGGACGTCCTCGCGAGGCGGCCCGGGCCATCCGCCCAGACGATGTCGTCTCGTCGAGCGCACACGGAAATCGGCGGAGAAGCGTGTCGCCTCGGCGAGACGACATCGTCTGGCGGGTGCGGGCGGGGTGCGGGTGCGGGCGGGCGTGGGCAGCGTCGCGAATCGTCGCACGCCGCGGCCCGCTACTCGTCGCGGAGGACGTCCAGCGCGTGCTGCAGGTCCGCGGGGTACTGCGAGGTGAACTGCACCCACTCCCCCGAACCGGGGTGAGCGAACGCCAGCTCATGCGCGTGCAGCCACTGGCGCGTCAGGCCGAGCCGTGCCGAGAGCGTGGGGTCGCCGCCGTAGAGCGGGTCGCCGACGCACGGATGGCGGTGGGCCGCCATGTGCACGCGGATCTGATGCGTGCGGCCGGTCTCGAGGTGGATCTCGAGGAGCGACGCCCCGCGGAACGCCTCGATGGTCTCATAGTGCGTCACCGAGTCCTTGCCGTCGGGAATGACGGCGAACTTCCACGAGTGGTTCGGATGGCGGCCGATCGGCGCGTCGATCGTCCCGCTGAGCGGGTCGGGATGCCCCTGCACCACCGCGTGGTAGATCTTGTCGACCGTGCGCTCCTTGAACGCGCGCTTGAGCAGCGTGTACGCGCGCTCGGTCTTCGCCACGACCATGAGCCCGCTGGTACCGACGTCGAGGCGGTGCACGATGCCCTGCCGTTCGGCGGCGCCGGTCGTCGCCACCCGCACGCCCGCGGCCAGCAGCGCGCCGAGCACGGTCGGGCCCTCCCACCCCACGGAGGGGTGCGCGGCGACCCCGGAGGGCTTGTCGACGACGACGATGTCGTCGTCCTGGTGCACGATGCCGAGATCGGGCACCTCGACGGGGATGACCCTGGGCTCCTCCTTCGGCTGCCACTCCACGTCGAGCCAGGAGCCCGCCGAGACGCGGTCGGACTTGCCGACGACGATGCCGTCCAGCTCGACGCCGCCGGCCTCGGCGACCTCCGCGGCGAACGTGCGGGAGAACCCGAGCATCTTCGCGAGCGCGGCGTCCACGCGGACGCCCTCCAGGCCATCCGGGATGGGAAGGCGCCGCGACTGGCTCATGCGCCGGGCTCCGCCCCGGGCGCATCCGCATCGGTCGTCTCGCGGGTGCGCTCGCGCGTGCCGTCGAAGCGGATGCCGATGAGCGTCAGCACCGCGACCGAGATCATCATCGTGACGATGAACATGTCGGCGACGTTGTAGATCGCCGGGGTGGTCCAGAACCACATCCACGGCGTGAGGATGAAGTCCACGACATGCCCGACCGCGAAGCCCGGCTCGCGGAACACGCGGTCGACGAGATTGCCCAGCACGCCGCCGAGGAGCAGCCCCAGGACGATCGCCCACACACGCGAGCGGATGCGGGTGGCGGCCAGCCAGACGATGATGGCCGCGACGATCGCCATCGCCAGCGTGAAGATCCAGGTGACGCCCTCCCCGAGGGAGAACGCCGCCCCCGGGTTGTAGACGAGATGCCACTGGAGGACATCACCGAGCACCGGCCTGGTCGTGCCCGGGGTGAGGCTCTCGATGGCGAGGTGCTTGGAGAACTGATCGGCGGCCAGCACCACGGCCGCGAGGATCGCGATCGTGGTGCCGGCCGCCGCAGCACGCAGAGGGGGTCGGCCCGACAAGACGGGCTTACAGACCGATGGCCGAGACCGGCGTCGAGCTCGCGGTCGTGGCCGACGAGTCGAGGTCCTTCAGCTTGGTCTCGAAGTAGGTGCGCAGCTGCTGACGGTAGTCCTGCTCGAACTGGCGCAGCTCGGAGATGCGGCTCTCGAGCGACTTGCGCTCGGTGTCGAGCTTGGTCGTGATCTCGCGCTGCTTCGCCTCGGCGTCGGAGACGATCTGGTTCGCCTTGGCCTGCGCCTCGGAGACGAGCTGCTCGGCCTGGGCCTGGCCCTCGGCGACGTGCTCGTCGTGCAGACGCTGCGCGCGCTCGATGATGCTCGCGGCGCTGCTCGCGGTGGACGACACGCCGGCGGCGGCGGGCGCCTCCTGCACGGGGGCCTGCTCGACCTGAGCCTCGGGAGCGGCCTCGACGGCGGGCGCCTCGGGCGCCTCCTCGACGGGAGCCTCGGCAGCGGGAGCGGCGGCCGGGGCGGCCTCGCCGGACTCGTACTGCGCCAGCTGAGCCTTCAGCTGCTCGTTCTCCTCGATGGTCTTGCGCCACTCGACGACGATCTCATCCAGGAAGTCGTCGACCTCGTCCGGGTCGAAGCCCTCCTTGAACCGGACGTGCTGGAACTGCTTGGTGACGACGTCATCCGGGGTCAATGCCATGGTTTTGGCTCCTCTTTCGATGAGTACTCGGTCGGCGGCCGGCACCGGACCTGCCACGTTTCCGTGACTGACAGCATAACCGCCCCCGCGGCAGGGGCCGTCATCGGGTGGTCAGACGAGCGCGAGCGTCCGCGTGACCGACAGCAGGATGAAGCAGATCAGCATCGTCAGCGCGAACGCGAAGTCGATGGCGATCCCGCCCACGCGCAGCGGCGGGATGACCTTGCGGAACATCCGAATCGGCGGGTCGGTCAGCGTGTACACGACCTCCGCGAGCACGAGGACCGCGCCCTTCGGTCGCCACTCCCGGTTGAACATCGGGATGTACTCGAGCACGAGGCGCGCGAAGAGCACGAAGATGTACAGCAGGAGGACGAAGTTCAGGATCGAGGCGATGAGGGCGAACACGCTCACAGCGACCGATCCCGCTCGGCGAGTCCGTGCGCGGGCGTCACGACTGCGCGAAGGACGCCGACTCGATGTCGGCGTGGGCGATGGCGCCGTCGCCCGAGACGGCGATGTTCTCCGGCGACAGCAGGAACACCTTGCTCGTGACGCGCTCGATGCGGCCGTACAGCCCCAGCGACAGGCCGCTCGCGAAGTCGATGAGACGGCGCGCATCGGCGTCGCTCATCTGCGAGAGGTTGATGATCACGGGGATGCCGTCGCGGAAGTGCTCGGCGATCGTCTGCGCGTCGCGGTACTGCTTGGGGTGGACGGTGACGATCTCGTTGACCGCGCCGGACGCCGGCTGGCGCACCACGGCGGGGCGACGCAGCGGGGTGACCGGTGCGGGAGCTGCATCTTCGATGAGCTTCTCCTCTCGGTGGGGACGCTCTTCGCGAGCGATGCGGTCTTCGCGGGGCTGGGACGAGGCTTCCTCCTCGTACTCTTCCTCGTCGGCGAGGCCGAGGTAGACCATCGTCTTCTTGAGCGGGTTCGCCATGGCGTCCGTCCTCCGTTGTGTTCGCGTCTTGTCCGAGGCTAGACCCGCGCCGCGCGCGGGCCGGTGATTGCGGAGCCGATCCGCAGGTGTGTCGCGCCGCAGGCGATCGCCTCGACGAGATCCGCCGACATGCCGGCGGAGATCCAGGTGGCGGCGGGCTCGACGGCCCGCACGAGCTCGGCGTATCCGGCGAGCCGCGCGAACGCGGAGGCCGGCGGCTCGTCGAGCGGCGCGACCGCCATCACGCCCTTCAGCGCGAGTGTGGGCGCCGCCGCGATCCGCTCCGCGAGGGCGGTCACGCCGTCGGGCGCGATGCCGCCGCGAGCGGGATCGTCGGTGAGATTGACCTGCACGAGCACGTCCAGCGGAGCATCACCCGGCTCGGCCGCCCCGTCGAGCGCGTCGACGAGGCGCTCCCGGTCGACCGAGTGGATGGCCGCGGCCGCGCGGCGCACGGAGCGCGCCTTCTTCGTCTGCAGCTGGCCGATGAAGTGCCAGCGCAGGTCGAGCTCGGACAGCTCCTCCGACTTGGCGACGAGCTCCTGCTGCCGGTTCTCCCCGACGTCCACGACCCCGAGGCCGTGGAGCTCGCGGACGAGCGAGGCCGGATGGAACTTCGTCACGACGATGCGCGTGATGTCACGCGCATCGCGCCCCGCCGAGCGTGCGGCGTCCGCGATGCGAGCGTCGACGGCCGCCAGCCGCTCGGCGAGGGCGCTCATCGCCTACTTCAGGAAGTCGGGGATGTCGAGGTCGTCGCCGCCGAACGCCGAGTCGAACCCGCTCGTGTCGGGCAGGACCGGATTCGAGACGGCAACCGACACCGGCTCGCGCTCGGCCTTGGCGGGCTCGGCGGCGGGCTTCTCCTCCGTGCGCACGACGTGCGGCAGCGAGGCCGGCTTGTGCGGCTCGGCGCGCCCGTTGAACGCGGGGACCTCCACGCGCGACTGCGGCTCGCCGCTGTCGAAGCCCGCGGCGATCACCGTGACGCGCACCTCGTCGCCGAGAGTGTCGTCGATGACCGTGCCGAAGATGATGTTCGCCTCGGGGTGCGCGGCCTCCTTGACGAGCTGAGCGGCGTCGTTGATCTCGAAGATGCCGAGGTTCGAACCGCCCTGGATCGACAGCAGCACGCCGTGCGCACCCTCGATCGACGCCTCGAGGAGGGGCGACTCGACGGCCAGCTCTGCCGCCTTGATCGCGCGATCCGCGCCGCGCGCGGAGCCGATGCCCATGAGAGCGGAGCCCGCTCCCTGCATCACCGACTTGACGTCGGCGAAGTCGAGGTTGATGAGACCCGGCGTGGTGATGAGGTCGGTGATGCCCTGCACACCGGCGAGCAGCACCTGGTCTGCCGTGGCGAAGGCCTCCACCATCGAGATGCCCCGGTCGCTGATCTCCAGCAGACGGTCGTTCGGGACGACGATGAGGGTGTCGACCTCTTCCTTCAGCGTCGCGACGCCGAGCTCGGCCTGGTTCTGACGACGACGCCCCTCGAAGGAGAAGGGCTTCGTCACGACGCCGATGGTCAGGGCGCCGATGGACTTGGCGATGCGCGCCACGACGGGCGCGCCGCCCGTGCCCGTGCCGCCGCCCTCGCCCGCGGTGACGAACACCATGTCGGCGCCCGCGAGCGCCTGCTCGATCTCCTCCGCGTGATCCTCCGCCGCGCGACGCCCGACCTCGGGGTCCGCGCCCGCGCCGAGTCCGCGGGTGAGCTCGCGTCCGACGTCGAGCTTGACGTCGGCGTCGCTCATCAGCAGCGCCTGCGCGTCGGTGTTGACCGCGATGAACTCGACGCCGCGAAGCCCGAGTTCGATCATGCGGTTCACCGCGTTGACGCCACCGCCGCCGACGCCGACGACCTTGATCACGGCGAGGTAGTTCTGGTTCTGGCTCATGCCGGCCTCCGTATCGACCTCAAGCTTCACCGGGACTCAACCCTCAGGTTCAGGTAGAGGGTTAAAGTATTGCCCGGTATGTATTTCTTCCGTGCACGACGCTACGTGGACGCGGCGCAGGACACGGCAATGGACACGGGCGTGTCGGAACAATTTCGCCGAATGACGAGCTCGCGGCGACGCGGTGCCGCGGTCAGCGCACGATGATCGTGTCGGGCGCCGACACGTCGTACACCGTGGCGTTCTCCGCGAGCGCCCCGCCGAGCGCCTTCTGCAGCACCAGCGCCTTATACGGCGAGCGGTCCGCACTTCCCCAGATCACCTGCGGGCCGTCCTCTCCGAGCAGGAGGGAGACGTCCTCCGCGGTGGTCGCCGTCGCGGAGGTCACGCTCGAGCGGAGCTCCTCCGGCAGGGCACGCAGCACCTCGCCCACCGTGAGGAAGGCCTCCGACGTCGTGCCGCCGTCGACCTCGATGAGCGGCAGTCCCCCGGGGCGCTCGCCCGCGGTCGTCAGGGCGACGCCCGCGGCGTCGACGGTGGTGAAGCCGGCGTCGGACTGGAGCACGCCGACGGGCGTGCGCTCCACGATCCGCACCACGAGGTCGTGGGGCGGGTGCGCCTCGATCGTGTAGCTCTGCACGAGGGGGAAGCCGACGAGCGCGGCCTTCACGGCGCTGTCGTCGACGAGCGGAAGGGGCTTGCCCACCTGGTCTTCGAGCGCCGAGGCCACGGCGCCCGCGTCCAGGAGCTCGGTGCCCTCCACGCTGATCTCCTCGACCGCGAAGAGCGGACTGTAGGCCGCTCCCACGCTGCCGACCACGAGCACGAGGAGCGATCCCAGCGCGATCGTCCAGCCGAGCCGGCGCCGACGCGCGCGCGCTGTGAAACGCCGCACCTCCGCGCGGAGCACCCGGCGGCGCGCACGGGCGGCGCGCCAGACGCCCGCCCAGCCCACGCGCTCGCCGGAGCGCTCCTCGGCGTCGTCGGCATCGCCATCCGAGGTCGCATTCACGGCCCGCGCGGCGACGCGCGGCTCGGCGGGGCGCAGCGCGACGATCGGCGCGGTGTCGGTGTGGTCGTCGGCAGCGCGACCCTCCGCGGCGCGGCCCTCAGCTGCCGGTCCCTCTGGAGCGGCCCGCTCAGGAGCGACGTGCTCGGGCGCGATCGGAGCCTCGGCCGGGGCGCGCTCGATGCCCAGCCGCTCCATCGCGGCGCGGCGCTCGGCGAGCTGCCGCTCCTCGTCCGCGGCGGAGGGCGTCTCCGGGCGCGAGGAGGGCGGAAGGGGACCCGGCCGCCGCATGCTGCTCAGTCCGCTGCGCCGGCGCTCGCGAGCGAGCCGAGCACCTGCGGGATGATCCGGTACACGTCGCCGCAGCCGAGGGTGATGACGTAGTCCCCCTCGCGCGCGACCGAGGCCGTGTAGTCGGCGGCCTGCTGCCAGTCCGCGACGAAGTGCACGTGCGACGGATCGGCGAACGCGCCGCTGACGAGCTCTCCGGTGACGCCCGGGATCGGGTCCTCGCGCGCGCCGTACACGTCGAGCACGACGGTGTGGTCGGCGTGCTCCTCGAGCACCCGGGCGAACTCGCCCGCCATCAGCTGGGTGCGCGAGTAGGTGTGCGGCTGGTGGAGGGCGATGATGCGCCCCTCGCCCACGACCGTGCGCGCGGCGGCGAGGGCGGCGGCGACCTCCGTGGGGTGGTGCGCGTAGTCGTCGTAGACGCTGACGCCGTGCTCCACGCCGTGCAGCTCGAAGCGGCGGACCGTCCCGCCGAACGACTCCACCGCGCGGACGGCGGGCTCGAGCCCGTAGCCGAGCTGCAGCAGCACCGCCACCGCGCCGGCGGCGTTGATCGCGTTGTGGCGGCCGGGCACGGCGAGCCGGCCCGACACGCGCTCGCTGCCGCGGACGAGGGTGAAGCCCACCGGCCCGTGGGCGTCGATGTCGACGACCCGCACGTCGGCGCTCTCGGCCTCGCCGAAGGTCACGACGTTCTCGTGCGCGAGGCGGGCGGTGACGCGGCGGGCGCCGGGGTCGTCGGAGGAGATGACGACGGCCTCGCGGGCCTCGTCGGCGAAGCGCACGAAGGCGTCGTCGAACGCCTCGTGAGAGCCGTAGTGGTCGAGGTGGTCGGCGTCGACATTCGTGATGAGCGCGACGGACGTGTCGTACAGCAGGAAGGTGCCGTCGGACTCGTCGGCCTCGACGACGAAGAGGTCGTCGCTGCCCACGCCGCTCGACGCGCCCAGCTGCTGGATGACGCCGCCGTTGACGTAGCTCGGATCGGCGCCGATGGCCGCCAGCGCCGTGACGATCATGCCCGTCGAGGTCGTCTTGCCGTGGGCGCCGGCGACCGAGACGAGTCGGCGTCCGCCGATGAGGTAGTGCAGGGCCTGCGAGCGGTGGATGACGGCGAGGCCGCGCTCCTTCGCCGCGAGGAACTCGGGGTTCTCGGGCCAGATCGCGCCGGTGTAGACCACCGTGTCGACGTCGCCGAGATTCGCCGCGTCGTGCCCGATGTGCACGGTGGCGCCGAGGGCCTCGAGGTCGCGGGTGTTCTGGCTCTCCGCGCGGTCGGATCCGGAGACCGGGACGCCGGCGGCGAGGAACATGCGGGCGAGCCCCGAGATGCCGGAGCCGCCGATGCCGATGAAGTGCACGGCGTCGATGCGCTCGGGGATGGGGACGGTGAGGTCGGGCTTGATCATGGCCCGTCGAGTCTAAGCCGCCGCCCTGGCATCCGCCTCAGGGCGCGCGGTCGAGGGCGCGGTCAGCCGAGACGGCGCGGTGAGCCGAGACGGCGCGGTGAGCCGAGACGGCGCACTCAGGCGGCGCGGCGCCCGGCGAGGGCGGCGTCGAGGTGCGCGATGACGTTCTCCGTGCCGCGACGCGTGCCGGCGTCGGCGGCCGCATCGGCCATCCGCTCGATCCGTGCGCGGTCGCGCAGCAGGGGCAGGATGGCCTCGCGCACCTTCTCGGGCGTGAAGGCCGCGTCGTCGATGAGGATGGCGGCACCCGCCTCGACCACCGAGCTCGCGTTGAGGCGCTGCTCGCCGTTGCCCACCGCGTACGGCACGTACACGGCGGGGATGCCGAGGGCGCTGATCTCGCTGACGGTGGACGCTCCGGAGCGCGACACGACGAGGTCGGCCAGCGCGAAGGCGAGGTCCATGCGGTCGACGTAGCGGCGCAGCGCGTAGCCGGCGGCGCCCGGGTCGGCGAGCTCCGAGCGCTCCCCGGTGATGTGGAGGAGCTGCCATCCCGCGTCGAGGATCTCCTGCCAGGAGCCGGCGAGGGCCTCGTTGATGCGGCGCGCGCCGAGCGAGCCGCCGAAGGCGAGGAGCACGGGCTTGTCGGCGTCGAGGCCGAAGTGCGCGGCGGCCTGCGCGCGGGTCGCGCCGCGGTCGAGGTGCACGATCTCGGGACGCAGCGGCATGCCGACGACCTCGCCGCGGCGCAGCGGCGTGCCGGCGAAGGCCACCCCGACGAACGCCGCGCCGCGGGCGCCGAGCACGTTCGCGAGGCCCGGCCGCGCGTTCGCCTCGTGCACGACGTACGGCACGCCCTCGCGGCGCGCGGCGATGTAGGCGGGTGCGGCCGCGTAGCCGCCCACGCCGAGGACCACGTCGACGCCGCGCTCGCGGATGTATCGGCGCACATCGGCGATGGCCTTCCGCCACCGCGCGGGGAAGCGGAGCGCAGCGGCATTCGGACGGCGCGGGAACGGCACCTTCTCGACGACCAGCAGCTCGTAGCCGCGCTCGGGAACGAGCCGCGACTCCAGCCCCTCGCGCGTGCCGAGGACGAGGATCTCGTCGTCGGCGCGCCGTGCACGCAGCCCGTCGGCGACGGCGAGCAAGGGGTTCACGTGGCCGGCGGTGCCGCCGCCGGCGAGGAGGTAGGTCGTCACTCCCCGATCCTCCCATGGCGGCATGTCCCACTCATGCAGGCGTGCGGCGCCCCTTGGCCTGCGTCTTCGGGACATGCCGCGGGTCGGCGGGCGCGGGAAGGGTGCGCGCGCACGCGAGGAGCACGCCGCACGCCAGCAGCACCGCGATGAGCGACGAGCCTCCCGACGACAGGAACGGCAGCGGCACGCCGAGCGCGGGGAACACCCGCAGCACGACGCCGACGTTGATGAGCGCCTGTCCGACGATCCACACGCCGAGGGCGCCGGCGACGACGCGCACGAAGAGGTCCTCCGCGCGTGCCACGACGCGGAACGCCCCGAACGCCAGCACGAGGAACAGCGCGAGCACGGCGAGGCAGCCGATGAGGCCCAGCTCCTCGCCGACGATCGCGAAGATGTAGTCGTCGGCCGCAGCGGGCAGCCAGTCGTACTTCTCCTTCGAGTTGCCGAGGCCGAGTCCGAGGAGGCCGCCGCTGGCGAGGCCCCAGATGCCGTGCAGGGGCTGGTAGCACTCGTTGAGGTAGCGGTCGAGGCAGCTGGTGTCGAAGACGCTGAGGATGCGCGTCATGCGGTTGGGGCTGAGGATGGCGAACGCCGCGATCGCGAGGACGGCCGCGAGCACGGGCGGCACGAAGTAGCGGAGCTTCACACCGGAGAAGAACAGCGCACCCAGCACCACCAGCGCGATGACCATGACGGTGCCGAGGTCCTTGCCCGCCATGACGGTGCCCATCGCGACGACCGCCACAGGGCCGAGCGGCACGAGCACGTGCTTCCACCGGCCGAGCAGCGCCTTCTTGCGATCGAGGATGAACGCGCACCAGATCGCGAGCGTGAGCTTGATGAACTCCGACGGCTGCACGGAGAGGACCCCGAAGTTCAGCCAGTTCCGGTTGCCGCCGACCTCCATGCCGAGCGGCGTGAAGACGAGCAGCTGCAGCAGGACCGCCCCGATGAGCGCGACGCCCGCCATCCGCTTCAGCCACCTCATCGGGAAGCGGCTCACCACGAGCATGAGCGGGATGCCGACCGCCGCGAAGATCGCGTGCTTGCCGCCGTCGTTGTACGGGTTGTTCGCGGTCTGCATCGAGGTGACCGTCGTCGCCGAGATCACCATGAGGATGCCGAACAGGGTCAGCAGCAGCGCCGCCGAGGCGATGAGGAGGAACTCCAGCGGAAGGGGCGTGAATGACCGCCCCAGCGACACCCGCGCCGTGACGGGGCCGCGCCCGCGCTCAGCCTCTGTCGGGACCGTCGTGCGCGCCATCCTCGGTCCCCTTCCCCAGACGCTCCCTGACCGCGGCGGCGAAGCGCTCGCCGCGATCGTCGTAGCTGCGGAACTGATCGAACGAGGCCGCAGCCGGCGCCAGCAGCACCGTTCCGCTCGCTCCCGCCGCCTCCGCGGCGAGCTCGACGACCCGGGCCATGACGTCTTCAGTGTCGGTGTGGTCGACCTCGAAGACGGGCACCGCCGGCGCGTGTCGCGCGAACGCGTCGAGCACGGGCGCCCGGTCGACGCCGATCACGATCGCCGCGCGCACGCCGGGGCCCTGCTGCGCGACGAGATCCGAGATGTCGACGCCCTTCAGCAGCCCGCCGACCACCCACACCGCGCCCGGATACGCCGCGAGCGACGATGCCGCCGCGTGGGGGTTGGTCGCCTTCGAGTCGTCGACCCAGACTACGCCGGCGGCGGCCACGACCTCGATGCGGTGCGGGTCGAGCCGGAAGTCCACAAGAGACGAGCGGATGGCCGCGGGCGCGACCCCGAGGGAGCGCGCGAGCGCCGAGGCGGCGAGGATGTTCGCCACCATGTGGGGCGCAGCCAGCCCGGCCTCGGCCAGGTCGGCGACGGTCGTCAGCTCGAGCGCGGAGGTGCGGCGGTCGTCGAGGAAGGCCCGGTCGACGAGGATGCCGTCCACGACGCCGAAGTCGCTGGGCCCCGGCACGCCGAGGTCGAAGCCGATGGCGCGTGCGCCCTCCACCACGTCGGCGTCCTCGACCATCAGCCGGGTCGCCTCGTCGGACTTGTTGTACACGCACGCCACGCGGGTGTTGCGGTACACGACGGCCTTCGCGTCGCGGTAGGCCTCGAACGAGCCGTGCCACTCGAGGTGGTCGTCGGCGAGGTTCAGGCAGGTCGACGCGTGCGGCACGGGCGCGCCGACGCCGTCGTTCAGCCCGAGGTACCAGAGCTGATGACTGGAGAGCTCCACGACGAGCGCATCGAATCCGGCCGGGTCGCGCACGGCGTCGAGCACCGGCACGCCGATGTTGCCGCACGGGGCCGCGCGCAGGCCGCCCGCCACGAGCATCGTCGCGGTCAGGCGCGTGGTCGTGGTCTTGCCGTTGGTCCCGGTGACGAGCACCCACGCGGCGGGTGTGCCATCGGGGCGCACGACCTTGTCGCGCACGCGCCAGGCGAGCTCGATGTCTCCCCACAGCGCGATGCCGCTCTCCTGCGCCCACCGCACGACCGGGTGCGAGGGCGGGAATCCGGGCGAGGCGACGACGACGTCGGGCGCGAACGCGACGAGCTCCTCGGGCACCGCGGAGAGCGACCCCTCCCACATCCGCACGCCGATGACCGGCAGCAGCTGCGCGTACTCCTCGGCGGCCGACTCGGTGACGACGAGCACGTCGGCGCCGAGCTCGGCGAGCGTGTCGGCGACGGAGAAGCCGGTCATCGACAGACCGAGCACCGCCACGCGCAGGCCCTTCCAGTCCGCGTGCCAGCTCGTCAGCGTGTCGAGCCGCGCGTGCGCGGCGTCCTGCTCGTGCGTCATACCTTCGACAGCCATTCCACGTAGAAGAGGCCGACGCCGCTCACGGCGAGCATGCCGGCGATGATCCAGAACCGCACCACGATGGTGACCTCGGGCCATCCGCGCAGCTCGAAGTGATGGTGCAGCGGGCTCATGAGGAAGAGGCGCTTGCCCTTGGTCGCCTTGAAGTAGAGGCGCTGCAGGACCACGGATCCCGACGACAGCACGAAGAGGCCGGCGATGAGCACGCCCAGCATCTCGGTGCGGGTGAGGATGGCCATGGCGGCGACGACGCCGCCGATCGCCATCGAGCCCACGTCGCCCATGAACACCTTGGCCTTCGGCGCGTTCCACCAGAGGAAGCCGACGAGCGATCCGACGACCGCCGCGCCGACGATGGCGAGGTCGAGGGGATCTCTCGCCTGGTAGCAGGCCTGCAGGTAGTCGTCGGCGAGCTGCGCGGTCGAGCAGGCCTGGTTGAACTGCCAGAACGCGATGAGGCTGTATGCGCCCACGACGAAGATGCCGGCGCCCGCGGCGAGGCCGTCGAGCCCGTCGGTCAGGTTCACGCTGTTCGAGAACCCGACGCCCAGCAGGGCGAGCCACGCGAGGTAGAGGAACCAGCCGAGGATCGGGCCGAGCGCCATGAACGACAGCAGCGGGATGTCGCGGAAGAACGAGATGTACGCGCTTCCGGGCGTCAGCGCGTAGGTGTCGCCGAAGTTCAGCGCCACGATGCCGAACGGGATGACGACGATGATCTGCCCGGCGATCTTCTTCCACCCCGACAGTCCCGCGTAGTGCTGCATGCGCACCTTGAGGAAGTCGTCGATGAAGCCGACCGCGCCGAAGCCCACCATCATCCACAGCACGAGCCATCCGGACGCGGTCGGCGGGTTGTAGCCCGTGTACGCGCCGATGAGATAGCCGACGATGGTGCCGGCGATGAACACCACGCCGCCCATGGTGGGGGTGCCGCGCTTGAGCTCGTGCTTGGGCGCGTTGAAGTTCTCGCCGTCCGTGCGGATGACCTGACCCCAGCCCCAGCGGCGGAACAGCCGGAGGAAGAGCGGAGTGAGGAAGAGGGTGAACGCCAGTGAGATCGCCGCGGCCGTCAGGAGTGATCTCACGAGAACGATTCTCCCAGACGATCCCCGAGGAACCTGAGTCCGGCCGAGTTGGACGACTTCACCAGCACGCGGTCGCCGTCGCGCAGCTCGCCCTGCAGGTACGCGAAGGCCTCGTCCGCGTCGGCGAAGAAGACCGCCTCATCGCTCCAGGAACCCTCGGCGACCGCGGCGAGGTAGAGCGGTCGCGCCTCCTGCCCGACGACCACGATGCGCGGGATGCGCAGGCGCACGGCGAGGAGGCCGATCTTGGCGTGCTCGTCGACGGCGTACTCCCCCAGCTCGCTCATGGCGCCGAGGACGGCGACCATGCGCTCGTCGGGCCCGGTGATCTGCGCGAGCGTGCGGAGCGCCGCGTGCACGGAGTCGGGGCTCGCGTTGTAGGCGTCGTTGATGATGCGCACGCGGTCGGAGCCCATGACCTGCATGCGCCAGCGCTCGGCGAGCTCGACGGTCTCGAGGCGTGCGACGGCGTCCTCGAGCGAGACGCCGAGAGCGAGGGCCGCCGTGGTCGCCGCGAGGGCGTTCTTGATGTGGTGGCTGCCGAGCACCTTGAGGTGGAGGGGCAGCGAGGTCTCCCCTGCCGTGACCGTCGCGTGCGTGCCGGAGGCGGTGACCTCCAGGCCCGACGCGCGGACGTCGGCGATCTCGCCCTCGCCGAACCAGCGGATGGCCAGGCCCCGCTCCTCGGCGATGGTCGCCATGCCCGCCACGCGGGCGTCGTCCGCGTTGAGCACGGCGGTGCCGCCGTCGCGGATCGCCGAGACGAGCTCGGACTTCGCCCGGACGGTCGCCTCGATGCCGCCGAAGCCGCCCGCGTGCGCCATCCCCACCATCAGCACGACGCCGACGTCGGGTGTCACGAGCCCGGCGAGCCGCGCGATCTGCCCGTGGGCGTCGGCGCCGAACTCGCACACGAGGTAGCGCGTGTCGCGGGTGACCCGCAGCATCGTGAGGGGGGCGCCGACGGCGTTGTTGTACGAGCCCACGGGCGCGACGGTCTCGCCCTCCGCGCGCAGGATCGTGGCCAGCATGTTCTTCGTGGTCGTCTTGCCGTTCGACCCCGTGATGCCGACGATCTGCAGCTGTCCGCCCGCGCGCACGCGTGCGACGACCTCCCGCGCGAGGTCGGCGATGGCGGTGACGACGTCGGGCACGACGATCTGGGTGACGGGCTCGTCGACGACGTGCTCGACGAGCGCGAGCGCGGCGCCCTGCGCCACGGCGGTTCCGACGAACAGGTGCCCGTCCGTCGCCTCCCCGGGCTTGGCGACGAAGACGTCGCCGGGCCCGATGTTGCGGGAGTCGGTGTCGACGGTCCCGTCGACGAGGGTGTCGGCGGTGTGCGCACCGTGCAGGTGCAGCTCTCCGCCGATGGCGGCCGAGATCTCGGCCAGGGACAAAGCGATCATGTGAGGGAGGCTCTCCGCGCGGGGCGCGTCATTCGGCGAACTTGGGAAGCGGCTCTTCGGTCTTCTCGGACGGCATCACCCGGTAGTTCTTCACGACCTGCGTCACCGCCTTCTGGAGGGCGGGAGCCGTGGCCGCAGACGATGTTACCCGCGTGGGTTCGTCGAGGGTGACCATGACGATGTACTGCGGGTCGTCCGCGGGGACCACGCCGATGATGCTCGTGAAGTAGAGACCGGCCTTGTATCCGCCGTGTCCGTCGCTCTTCTGCGCGGTGCCCGTCTTCGTGCCAATGCGGTAGCCGTCGACGGCCACCGCGGGCGCGAGGCTCCCCTGCGTGGCGACGTTCTCGAGCAGCCGGATGGTGGTGTCGGCCGCCTCCTCGCTCACCACGCGGCGCGGCTCGCTGAGCTCGGGCTTCGTGACGGTGCCGTCCGGCTTCGTGCACGACTCCACGATGTGCAGCGGCTCGCGCACGCCGTCGTTGGCGAGCGTCTGGTAGGCGTTGACGACCTGCGGCATGGTCGTCGTGAACGCCTGCCCGAACGTCGTGGCGTAGTGGCCCTGGGCGCCCCACTGGTCGGGCGGGTAGATGAGGCCGGGCTCCTCGCCGGGGAAGCCGATGTCGGTCTTGGTGCCGACGCCGAACTTCTGCAGGTACTCGTAGCGGGTCTCGTCGGGCACGAGCTCGCCGAACTTCGACAGGGCGACGTTGGACGAGTCGATGAGGGCGCCGGTGAGCGTGTAGTTGAACGCCGCGTGCTGGAACGAGTCGCCGACGACCGCGCCGTTGGGGAACGCCTCGTGCCCGGAGGCGGTCACCGAGGTGTACGGCGTCGCCGCGCCCTGGTCGAGCAGCGTCGCGGCGGTGACGGCCTTGAAGGTCGATCCGGGCTCGAAGGTGCGGGAGAAGATGCGCGAGCCCCGGTCGTCCGCGTCCACCGCCGTGGGGTCGTTGGGGTCGACCGTCGGGTACTCCGCCGCCGCGCGCACCGCGCCGGTGGCCACCTCCACGACCATGACGGCGCCCGCCTGCGCCTGCTGGTTCTGCGTCTCCTCGGCGATCATCTGCTGCATGTACCACTGCAGATCGGCGTCGAGCGTCAGCTGCAGGGTGCCGCCGTCCACGGGCGCCTCGGTGACCTCGGTGCCGGGGATGATGAGGCCGTCGGACCCCTGCTGGTAGGTGAGGGAGCCGTCGGTGGCCTGAAGGCAGGTGTTCTCCGCCGCCTCGTAGCCGGCCAGCGGCTCGCCGTCGTCGCCGACGAATCCGATGAGGTTGCCGGCGACCGCGCCGTACGGGTAGGCGCGGGACTGGACCGGGTGGAAGGAGAGGTACGGCAGACCGAGCGCGGTGAGCTCGCGGTACTGCTGCGTGGTGAGGTCGTCGGCGAGCAGCGCGTACTGGGATGCCGCGTCGGCGGCCAGCGCATCGGCGACGATCGCCTGCACCTCGTCGCCGCTGCGCCCGACGATCTCGCCGATGTCGGCGGCGCTCTCCTCCCAGGTGACGGTGTACTCGCGGCCGTCCTCGTCGACGTGCTCGATGTCCTTGACGTGCACCGGGTCGAACTGCGCGCTGTACTGCGTGGTGCTGCTGGCGAGCACGGTCCCCTCGCCGTCGACGATCGACCCGCGGGTGCCGGAGAGCACCTGGCTGAAGCCGATGCCGCTGTAGGCCGCGCGGTTGTCGAGGTGCTCCTGCGCGTTCACCACCTGGATGTCCACGAGCCGCACGGCGAACCCGGCGACGATCACGGCGACCGCGGCTCCGACGATGGCGGTTCGGCGTCTCGCGCTGCGACGGGCCTTGGCGTGCATGGCGCCTCCTGGACTCGAGGGCGGGTGTGAGCGGTCAGTGCGTCGTGGGCGTGGGGAGCCCGTCCGACGCCGACGGCGGCAGCTGCGGCGCCGGCAGCTCGTCGGGTGCGTCCGCGGCCGGCGTCTCCTCCGCCTGACCCGAGGGTGCCTCATCCTCGGCCGTCTGCGCGGAGGCGGCCTGCGTGTCGGTCAGGAAGGCGTTGCCGACCGCCGAGCGCCCGGCGGCGTCGACCGTCGACGCGTCGCCCGCGGCCGCGCCGCCGCCGATGACGGCGCCGTCGCTCAGGCGCAGGTAGCTGGGAGCGGCGTCGATCACCATGCCCAGCGCGCCCGCCCGCTCGGCGAGGTGCTGCGGCGAGCTCAGCCCGGCGACCTGGTCGTAGAGCACCTGCGCCTCGAGGGTGAGCTCGTGCTGCTGCCCGTCGAGCTCGGCGATCTCGAAGGTGCTCTGCGTGGTCATCACCGACAGCGCCATCTGGGCCACGGCGATGAGCACCGCGCCCACGACGGCGACGACCGCATAGGCGAGCCGCGGACGCGTGCGACGCAGCGGCGCGTCGAGCGGACGCAGGGCGGGGCGACGTCTCTCCGACGGCTGGGGCGCCTCGGGCGGCGCGAGCACGGCGGATGGCGTGGCAAGGGTCATTGCACTTCCCTCACTCGTTCGATGGCGCGCAGGCGCACCGGCTTGGCACGGGGGTTCGATTCGGCTTCGGCCTCGCTCGCGAGCTCGGCTCCGCGGACGAGCAGCCGGAACTCAGGAGCGTGCTCGGGCATCTCCATCGGCAGGCCGGCGGGTGCCTTCGAGCGGACCGCCTCGGCGAAGAGCCGCTTGACGAACCGGTCCTCGAGCGACTGGTACGCGAGCACGACCATCCGGCCGCCGACTGCGAGCGACGAGAGCGCCGCGGGGATGGCGCGCTCGAGCGCGGCCAGCTCGCCGTTGACCTCGATGCGCAGCGCCTGGAACACGCGCTTCGCGGGATGGCCGGCGTTCTTCAGGGCGGAGGGGGTCGCGTCCTGGAGGATGTCGACGAGTCGCCCGGAGCGCTCGATGGCGGCGTCGGCGCGCGCGGCGATGATCGCGCGGGCGTAGCGTCCGGCGAGCTTCTCCTCGCCGTAGCGCTCGAAGATGCGGCGGAGGTCGCCCTCGCCGTACGTTGCGATGACGTCCGCGGCGGTCATCCCGCCGGTCGGGTCCATGCGCATGTCGAGCGGAGCGTCCTGCGCGTACGCGAAGCCGCGCTCCGCCTCGTCGAGCTGGAACGACGAGACGCCGAGGTCGTAGAGGATCGCGTCGGCCCGCCCGACGCCGGCCTCGCCGAGCGCCTCGCGGATCCCGTCGTAGACCGTGTGGACGAGGGTCGTGCGGTCCGCGAAGCGGGCGAGCCGCTCCCCCGCGATGCGGAGCGCATCGGGGTCGCGGTCCAGCCCCACCAGGCGCGCCTGCGGGAAGCGCTCGAGGAACGCCTCGGAGTGGCCGCCCATGCCGAGCGTCCCGTCGACGTAGACCGCGCCGTCGTGCTGGAGGGCCGGGCCGAGAAGCTCGACGCAGCGGTCCAGCAGCACGGGGGTGTGGATGTCGCGGATGCTCATGTCATGTCCCTCTTCCGTCCCCGGCTCTGATTCCCATCCGCTCGACCTGCCGCCGGGGAAGTGGCGTCAGGGCTGCGGGTGGGGATCACAACCGGGGTCAGAACAGTCCGGGGATCACCTCCCCCTCCAGCTCGGAATAGCTCTCCTCGTTGCTCTCCAGGTACGCGTTCCAGGCGCCCGCGTCCCAGATCTCGGCGTGCGCGCCGACACCCGTGACGACGAGCTCCTTCTCCAGCCCCGCGTAGCTGCGCAGGTGCGTCGGAATGGTGATGCGGTTCTGGCCGTCGGGGGTCTCGGCACTCGCACCGGAGAGGAACATGCGCATGAAGTCGCGCGCCTGCTTGTTGGTGAGCGGCGCCTCGCGGATGCGCTCGTGCACCCGCTCGAACTCCGCCGTACTGAACACGTACAGGCAGCGCTCCTGGCCGCGGGTCACGACGATCCCGCCCGCCAGCTCCTCGCGGAACTTGGCGGGGAGGATGACACGGCCTTTGTCGTCGAGCTTGGGGGTGTGCGTGCCCAACAGCATCGGCCATCTCACCCCCTCCGTCTCGGCCCGCCCAGGTCTGCCCCACTTTACTCCACATTCCCCCACTTTTCAGGCGAAATCGCGCGTTCACAGGATCGGATCGCGGCGGCCATCCGCGTCTTTCCGCGGGAGAGGCGCGGTGGAGGAAAAGGGAGGCCCGGTGGAGCGCGGAGGGCGCCCGGGCACGAAAAAAGCGCCGACCCGCAGGTCGGCGCTTCCCGTGAGGGAGGAGAGGGGTCAGCCCCCGTTCTGGCGGCGGTCCCATCGATCGCTCATGCGATCCATGAAGCTCGCCCCCTGCGCGGGCTTGCTCGGCGCACGGCCCGTGCGCGGCTGGCCCGGCGCGTCATCGCCCTTCGCGGGCGTGGTGGCCAGCACGACGCCGCCGACCATGGCGGCGAATCCCGCCACCCCGAGGCCTATGCCGAGGGGGAGGATGCTGGTCCAGACGGCGATCCCCGCCACGACGGCCGCCAGGCCGACGAGCACGAGGATGGCCCCGTAGACGACATTACGGTAGCTGAGCGCTCGGCCCGCCGTCGCGCTCACGACATCGGCGTCGTTCTGCATGAGATGGCGTTCCATCTCATCCAGCAGGCGCTGCTCCTGTTCGGAGAGTGGCATGGTGTCCCCCTCGGGTGAAACTCGTGCTTCATTCTATCGCCGCGTGTCCTCACTAGGCTAGGCCCGTGGCGCTTCCTCTTCCGCTCATCGAGCACATCTCCCAGCGACTGGATAGCTTCGCCGACACGCAGCGCGACGAGGTGCGGGAGCTCGGCCCCGAGGCGGAGGGCTTCGTCGCCCATGCGCTCGCGTCTCTCGTGGGCGGCAAGCGCCTCCGCGGCCGCTTCTGCGCCACCGGATGGCGGTCGGTGCGCGGCGGGGACGCCCCGCTTCCCCCGTCGGTCATCGACGCGTGCGCATCGCTCGAGGTCTTCCAGGCGGCCGCGCTCGTGCACGACGACCTCATCGACAACTCCGACACGCGGCGAGGCCGCCCCGCCGCGCACCGCGCGCTCGAGGCGTGGCACCGCGACGCCGCATGGGTCGGCGATGCCGCGCGCTTCGGCCGGTCGGGCGCGGTCCTCCTCGGCGACCTCCTCCTCGCGTGGAGTGCCGACCTCTTCGACGCCGCGCTCTCGGCCCTCGACACCTCGCCCGACGCCGCCCGTCGCGAATACGCCCGCATGCGCCGCGAGGTCATGATCGGACAGTTCCTCGACGTGGCCGAGGAGTCGGCCTGGCCGCGCACGCCCGACGACGAGCACGCGGACCGCGCACTGCGCATCGCGTCTCTCAAATCCGCCCGCTACAGCGTGCAGCAGCCGCTCGTCATCGGCGGCGCACTCGGCGGCGCGGATGACGACCAGCTCCGCGCGCTGGCGGCCTTCGGCCATCCGCTCGGACTCGCCTTCCAGCTGCGCGACGATGTGCTCGGCGTCTTCGGCGACGAGCAGCAGACCGGGAAGCCCGCCGGCGACGACCTCCGCGAGGGCAAGCGCACCCTGCTCATCGCGTACGCGCGCGAGGGCGTCGCGCCCGATGTCCGCGAGCGCATCGACGCGCTCGTCGGCGATCCCGACCTCGCCGACGACGACGTCACGTCGCTGCGGCGGGTCATCGTCGACAGCGGCGCTCTGAACCGGGTGGAGGAGCTCATCTCCTCCTACGGGGAAGAGGCGGCCGCCGCGCTGTCGGCGGCGCCGCTCGACGCCGGCGCTGTCGAGGAGCTCGGACGGCTCCTCGATGCAGCGACGCGGCGCACCGCCTGATCGGGCCCCGCTCAGGCCAGGGTCTGCGCGACCCTGCGCACCTCCGACTTGCGCCCCGCCAGCAGGGCGGTGATCGGCGCGACCCCGATGGTGTCGTCTGTGCTCAGCAGCCAGTCGATCGCCTCGTCGTCGGAGAACCCGGCGTCCGCCAGCACGGTCACGGTGCCGCGCAGCGATGCGAGCGGCTGGCCGTCGACGAGGAACACGGCGGGAACCTTGAGCGGACCCTCCCGCCGCGACGCGATGAGCACGCGATCGTCGAGGAGACGCCGGATGCGCCCCTGCGGTTCGCCGAGGATGTCGACGAGCTCGGGAATCGTCAGCCAGTCGGTGGGAACAGTCGAGGAAGTCTCCGCAGTCACTCCCTCAGTTTCTCATCCCGATGCCGGTCCGCGGTGACGCGCTTGTTTCACTCTCGTCACACCAGTGCCGACTCCCCCATGTGCACCTCTCGCCACTCGGGATACCTTCTTTTGACTTCGTGACACTTCCGTGACAATGTTGGCGCGTCCGATCGTTGGGGGTCAACGTGCATCGACCGACTTCGCGCCGCAGGCGCGACCTGTTCACCACCGTTCCCATGGCAGTCACCGGCGCCATCGCCGTGACGCTGGGAGCGCCTGCTGCCGCATCGGCAGTGGAGAAACCGCGCGAGGGCGTGCGGCACATGCCGTCCGACTTCGGGCACGCCGACGGCAGCCTCGCCGTCGCCGCGAGCGCGCATGCCGCGCGCACTCCCGCCGCGACCGCCGGCGTGACGGTGCGCCAGGCCGCCGCGGCCATCACGAGCTACACCGTCCAGCCCGGCGACACCATCACCGGCATCGCGATCCGCCACGGTCTGCGCACGGTCGACGTACTGACGTGGAACGGGCTCGGCTGGTCGAGCACCATCTACCCGGGTCAGTCCATCCGTCTGACCGCGTCGAACGCCGGCGCATCGCACGACGCCCCGGCCGCCGCCGCGCCGAAGCCCGCCGCCGTCATCCAGGGCGAGGCGCGCAGCCAGCACCACGTCGTGAAGTCCGGCGACACCGTCTGGTCGATCGCCCAGCGCTACGGCTCCTCGGTCGACCGCATCATCTCGCTGAACAAGCTCGGCTCCGACGCGATGATCTTCGTCGGCCAGAAGCTCGCCGTCGCCGACAACGCGGTCGCGGTCCCCGCGCAGCACCACGATGCGGCACCGCAGGCGCCCGCAGCGCCGCAGGCGCCCGCCGCACCGAAGACCGAGAGCTACATCGTCCAGGCCGGCGACACGCTCTGGGCGATCGCGCAGAAGCACGGCGTGAGCGTCAGCGAGCTGCTCGCGGCGAACGGGCTGAACGGGTCGAGCATCATCTACCCCGGTCAGAAGATCGCCCTCCCCCGGGCGGGCGGCGCTCCTGCTCCGCAGAGCACCCCGCAGGTGCAGCAGCAGAGCAGCACGCCTCAGTCGATCTACGACATCCCGAAGGACCAGCTGGCGGCGTCGCTCAACGCACCGCAGTCCGAGAACGCCCAGATGATCATCCGCGTCGGCCGCGAGCTGGGCATCTCCGACAAGGGCATCGCGATCGCCCTCGCGACCGCGATGGTGGAGTCGGGCCTGCGCAACCTCGACTGGGGCGACCGCGACTCGCTGGGACTGTTCCAGCAGCGCCCGAGCACGGGCTGGGGCTCCGAGGACCAGATCCTCGACCGCGACTACTCCATCCGGGTGTTCTTCGGCGGCGCCGGCGACCCCAACGGCAGCACCACCCGCGGTCTCCGCGACATCGCCGGCTGGCAGGACATGGACTTCGGGCAGGCCGCGCAGACCGTGCAGATCTCCGCGTTCCCCGACCGGTACGGCCGCTGGGAGAAGCAGGCCTACTCCTGGCTCGCACAGCTCGGCTGAGCTCCCCTCGGGGCACGACGGTGACCGGCGCGGTGGCGCGCCGGTCACAGTCGTCTCAGCCGGGCTTTCGTAGAATCAGGCTGTGTCCATGAGTCAGCAGGTCGACCCCCTCATCGGGCGGCTTGTCGACCAACGGTACCGAGTGCGCGCGCGCATCGCCCGCGGCGGCATGGCGACCGTCTACGTCGCCACCGACCTGCGCCTGGAGCGCCGCGTCGCCCTGAAGGTGATGCACAGTCATCTGAGCGACGACAGCGCCTTCCAGAGCCGCTTCATCCAGGAGGCCCGCACCGCCGCCCGCCTGTCCGACCCGCACGTCGTGAACGTCTACGACCAGGGGCAGGATGGCGAGCTCGCGTACCTCGTGATGGAGTACCTCCCCGGGATCACGCTGCGCGAGCTCCTGAAGGAGCAGCGCCGTCTGACGGTCACGCAGACCATCACGGTGATGGACGCCGTGCTCTCCGGCCTCTCCGCCGCGCACCGCGCGGGGCTCATCCACCGCGACGTGAAGCCCGAGAACGTGCTGCTCGCGGAGGACGGCCGCATCAAGATCGGCGACTTCGGCCTCGCCCGAGCGAGCTCGGCCAACACCGCGACCGGGCAGCAGCTGCTGGGCACCATCGCGTACATCCCGCCGGAGCTGCTCACGCGAGGCACCGCCGACAGCCGCAGCGACATCTACGCGCTCGGAATCATGCTGTACGAGATGCTCGCGGGCGAGCAGCCGTACCAGGGCGAGCAGCCCATCCAGATCGCCTTCCAGCACACGACCGAGTCCGTGCCGCGTCCGAGCACGAAGAACCCCGGCGTGCCGGAGCAGCTGGACGAGCTCGTGCTGTGGGCGACCGAGAAGGTGCCGGACGAACGGCCGGCCGATGCCCAGGAGATGCTCGACCGCCTGCGCGAGATCGAGCGGGAGCTCGGCGTCTCGCCGCTCCCCACGCGGACGGCCGCCGCGTCCCGGTTCCCCGACGACTCCGCAGACGACGAGGAGTCGGCCGACGGGCAGACGCGGGTCATGCCCGACGCGCCCACCTCGATCCTGCCGGCCACCCTCACGAACGCGACCGCGCACGACGACGCCGACAACGCCGCCGCGCTGCGTCGGCGCGCGCAGCGTCGCCGCACCCGCGGCGCCTGGCTCATCGTCGTGGCGCTCCTCGCGACGGCAGGTGCCGCGGTGACCGGATGGTGGTGGGGCTCCGGCCCCGGATCGCTCGTGGCGGTGCCGCAGCTGCAGGGCCTCACGTTCGACGAGGCGCAGAGCGCGCTGGATGGCCGTGAGCTGCTCGCCGAGGAGACGAGCGAGAACGCGCTGGACGTGCCGACCGGCGAGGTCATCCGCACGGAGCCCGGCGCGGGGGCGCGCGTGGACCGGGAGACGACGATCACCGTGGTCACCTCGGCCGGGCCCGCCGGCGCGGACTTCGAGCGGCTCGCCGGGCGCTCGGCCGACGAGGTGCGCAGCGTCCTGTCCGATCAGCGGATCTCCGTGGCCGACGACGAGGCGGCGGTCTTCGCCGACGACGCCGAGGGCACGGTGCTGGCGGTGTCGGTGACGCCGGCCGCCGGCGGGGACGCCGTCGACTGCACCGAGGGATGCTCCGTGCACCAGGGCGACACCGCCCAGCTGACCGTGTCGATCGGGCCCCTCCCCGACGTCACGGGCATGAGCGCCGAGGAGGCGCAGGCGACCCTCGACGAGGTCGGCGTCGCCACCGAGGTCGCCTCGCAGGAGTACAGCGACAGCGTGCCGGAGGGGCACGTGATCTACACGCTCGAGCGTGCGGAGCCCGGCAGCTGGCGCCCGGGCGACACGGTGCGCGTGGTGACGTCGCTCGGTCCGCAGCTGTTCGAGGTGCCCGACGTGATCGGCATGACGCGCGACGAGGCGAAGGCGGCCCTCGAGGGCGCGGGCTTCGGCGTGACCTACAACGGCCTGTGGAACGCGGTCGTGGACACGTTCACCGAGGTCGAGGGCATGAGCCCCGAGGGCGGCTCGTCGCAGCCTGCCGGCACCACCATCACGCTGACCATCACCGGCTCGTTCTGACGCCTTCGGTCGGGCCGCCCGAAGGCGGCCCGACCGACGCGTCAGCGCTTCTCGAGCTCCTCGGCGACGAGGAAGGCGAGCTCGAGCGACTGCATGTGGTTGAGGCGCGGGTCGCACAGCGACTCGTAGCGCGTCGCGAGCGTCGCCTCGTCGATGTGCTCGGACCCGCCCAGGCACTCCGTGACGTCGTCGCCCGTCAGCTCGACGTGGATGCCGCCCGGGAAGGTGCCCACCGCGCGGTGCGCCTCGAAGAAGCCGCGGACCTCGTCGACGACGTCGTCGAAGCGCCGCGTCTTGTAGCCGGTGGGCGTCGTGATGCCGTTGCCGTGCATCGGGTCGGTCACCCACAGCGGCTGCGCGCCGGAGTTCTTGACCGCCTCGAGGAGCGGGGGCAGGGCGTCGCGGATCTTCCCCGCGCCCATGCGCGTGATGAAGGTCAGCCGCCCGGGCTCGCGCTCGGGGTCGAGCTTGTCGATGAGCGCCAGCGCCGTCTCGGGAGACGTCGACGGGCCGAGCTTCACGCCGATGGGGTTGCGGATGTGCGAGAAGTACTCGACGTGCGCGCCGTCGAGCTCGCGCGTGCGCTCCCCGATCCAGAGGAAGTGGCCCGAGGTGTTGTAGATCTCGCTGGTGCGCGAGTCGATGCGCGTGAGCGGACGCTCGTAGTCCATGAGCAGGCCCTCGTGGCCCGTGTAGAACTCCACGCGACGCAGCTCGTCGAAGTCCGCACCGCACGCGTCCATGAAGCGGATGGCGCGGTCGATCTCCGCAGCGAGTCGCTCGTAGCGCTTGTTGGCGGGGTTCTCCGCGAAGCCCTTGTTCCACGAGTGCACCTCGCGGAGGTCCGCGAAGCCGCCCTGCGTGAAGGCGCGGATGAGATTCAGGGTCGATGCCGACGTGTGGTACGCCTGCAGCAGCCGCTGGGGGTCGGCCTGCCGCGAGGCGGCCGTGAAGTCGTAGCCGTTCACGATCTCGCCGCGGAAGGCGGGGAGCGTCACGTCGCCGCGGGTCTCCACGTCGCTCGAGCGGGGCTTGGCGAACTGCCCCGCCATCCGCCCCATCTTCACGACCGGCATGGCCGCGCCGTAGGTGAGCACGACGGCCATCTGCAGCACGGTCTTCACGCGGTTGCGGATCTTGTCCGCGGTGGCGCCGGCGAAGGTCTCCGCGCAGTCGCCGCCCTGCAGCAGGAACGCCCGACCGGTGGCCGCGTCGGCCAGCCGCGACTTGAGGGTGTCGACCTCGCCCGCGAAGACGAGCGGCGGCAGCGCGCCGAGCTCGGCGGCGACCTCGGCGACCGCGGCCGCGTCGTGATACTCCGGCTGCTGCTTGATCGGCAGGGTCTTCCAGGAGTCGAGAGCATCCAGCGTTCGAGGCATTGTCTGATGCTATCGCGCGGGCGGGGCTGCTCCGATCACCGTGACGCCCCGCGACTCAGACCTCGGTGAGCCGGTTCTTCACGCTCGACGCGTATTCGTCGCGGTACTCCTGAGCGCCCAGTCGCTGCAACGCCACCATGATCTCGTCGGTGACGGATCGCAGCACGTACCGGTCGCTCTCCATGCCCGCGTAGCGCGAGAAGTCGAGCGGCTCTCCGATGACGATGCCCGCGCGCATCACCTTGGGGATGGTCCTCCCGATCGGCATCATCTCTCCCGTGTCCACCATGACCACCGGGATGACCGGGACCTTCGCTTCGAGGGCCATCCGCGCGATGCCGGTGCGCCCGCGGTAGAGCCGCCCATCGGGGCTGCGTGTGCCCTCGGGGTAGATGCCGAGGAGGTCGCCGCGGCCGATGACCTGCAGCGCGGTGTTGAGGGCCGCCTCCGATGCCGGCCCTCCCGAGCGGTCGAGCGCGATCTGACCCGTCCCCTTCATGAACCAGCGCGTGGCCCATCCCTTGAGCCCGCGCCCCGTGAAGTACTCGGCCTTCGCGAGGAACGAGACGGGGCGATCCAGCATGAGCGGCAGGAACACCGAGTCGATGACCGACAGGTGGTTGCTGGCGAGGATGGCCGCGCCCGTCTTGGGGACGTTCTCCCTGCCCGTGATCCAGGGACGGTACACGGCTTTGACCAGTGGGCCGACGAACACGTACTTCATGAGCCAGTAGAACAACGTCAGCTCCCTCTGTCGGTTCCCGCGCTCGGAAGTCTAGCCTTGTGGGAACCGTGCACGTGTCCGACGCGTCGCATGCCGCGGCATATACTCGCCTCACCCGCACCGGTACCGAAGGAGATGCCGTGATCGAGACCTCGATACCCGCAATCGTCCCCGCCGATCCCTCGGCCAACGTCACAGATCTGCTCGTCGATCGGGTCGCCGCGACTCCCGATCGCGTGCTGTTCGGGGTTCCCGACGGCGACGGCGGATGGCAGGACGTGACCGCCAGCGAGTTCCACGGGCAGGTGCTCGCCCTCGCCAAGGGATTCGTCGCCGCGGGCGTGCAACCCGGCGAGAAGGTGGCCTTCCTCGCGCGCACCACGTACGAGTGGTCGGTGGTCGACTTCGCGCTGTTCTTCGCCGGCGCGATCATGGTGCCCGTCTACGAGACCAGCTCCCCGTCGCAGATCCAGTGGATCCTCTCCGACTCGGGAGCGACCGCCCTGCTCGTCGAGAGCGGCGAGCACGCCGCCCGCTTCGAGGAGGTGCGCGGCGAGCTGCCGCTCGTGCGCGAGGTGTGGCGGATGGACGAGGGCGCGCTCGACGCGCTCGCGAACCAGGGCGCGTCGATCGACGACTCGGAGATCGACCTGCGCCGCCAGCTGGCGAACGGCGACGACATCGCGACGCTCATCTACACGTCCGGGTCCACCGGCCGGCCGAAGGGGTGCGTGCTCACGCACAGCAACTTCGTGGAGCTCTGCCGCAACTCCGCCGAGGCGCTGTCGGAGGTCGTCCTGCAGCCCGGAGCCTCGACCGTCCTCTTCATCACGACCGCGCACATCTTCGCCCGGTTCATCTCCATCCTCTGCATTCACGCCGGCGTGCGGACCGGTCACCAGCCGGACACCAAGCAGCTCATCCCCGCGCTGGGCTCGTTCCAGCCGACGTTCCTCCTCGCCGTGCCGCGCGTGTTCGAGAAGGTCTACAACTCGGCCGAGCAGAAGACCGAGAGCGAGGGCAAGGGCCGGATCTTCCGCGCGGCGGCGAAGGTGGCCGTCGAGCACTCCCGCCGTCTGCAGGACGGGGAGCGGATCGGCCTCGGCCTCCGCGTGCAGTACGCGCTGTTCGATCGCCTCGTCTACGCGAAGCTGCGTGCGCTGATGGGCGGCAAGGTGCAGTACGCCGTCTCCGGCTCCGCGCCGCTCGGCCCGCGGCTCGGGCACTTCTTCCACAGCCTCGGCATCCACATCCTCGAGGGATACGGGCTCACGGAGACCACGGCGCCCGCCTCGGTGAACCTCGCGACGAAGTCGAAGATCGGATCGGTCGGGCCGGCGCTGCCGGGCGTCGCTCTGCGCATCGCCGATGACGGCGAGGTGCAGGTGAAGGGCATCAACGTCTTCCGCGAGTACTGGCGGAACCCGGAGGCGACGGAGTCCGCCTTCGACGGCGAGTGGTTCCGCACCGGCGATCTCGGCTCGCTCGACGACGACGGCTTCCTCACCATCACGGGGCGCAAGAAGGAGATCATCGTCACCGCGGGGGGCAAGAACGTGGCGCCCGCGGCTCTCGAGGATCCGATCCGCGCGAACCCGATCGTGGGGCAGGTCGTCGTGGTGGGCGATCAGAGGCCGTTCATCGCCGCGCTGGTGACCCTCGATCCGGAGATGCTGCCGGCGTGGCTCGCCACGCACGGCGAGTCGTCCGACCTCACCCTCGCCGAGGCCGCGCAGAACGCGACGGTCCGCGCGGAGGTCCAGCGCGCCATCGACGAGGCCAACCGCCATGTGTCGCGCGCGGAGTCCATCCGCGAGTTCACCATCCTCGGCACCGAGTGGACGGAGGCATCCGGCCACCTCACGCCGAAGATGTCGATCAAGCGCTCGGAGATCCTCAAGGACTTCGCGAAGGAGATCGCAGGGATCTACGAGAAGCCCGTCACGACATCCAACATCTCCGTCGGCGGCTGAGCGGTCAGCTGACCCAGATCTTCTCGCGCACCTCGCGCATGGCGGCCTTGCGGGCGTCGGCGGGCAGGCGCCGGAGGTAGAGCTTGCCATCGAGGTGGTCGGTCTCGTGCTGGAGCATCTGCGCGAACAGGCCCTCGCCCTCGAGGACGACGCGCTCGCCCTCGAGGTCGATGCCCTCGGCGCGCGCGTACGGGTGCCGCAGCGCATCGTGCCAGAGCCCCGGCACGGAGAGGCAGCCCTCCCCCGTCGGCTGCGCGTCGCCGCGCACCTCGACGATCCGGGGGTTGAGGATGTACCCGATCTGGTCGTCGACGTTGTAGCTGAAGGCGCGGAGGCCCACCCCGATCTGGGGCGCCGCCACCCCGGCGCGGCCGGGGACCTTCACCGTCTCGATGAGGTCCTCGACGAGCGCGCGCACGCCGTCGTCGATCGTCTCGATCTCGCGGCACTGCTGTGCGAGGACGGGGTCTCCGATGATGCGGATGTCGCGGACGGTCAACGGCTCTTCCCCTCTTCGGCGCCCTGCGGACGCAGACCCTCGACGACCCGCGCCGCGAGCTCGCGGGCGGCGTCGCGCGTGGCCGGACGCAGCTCGGCGTAGGTGATCGCGCTGCCCGTGGCGAGCTGCGGATCGTACGGAAGCCGCACCACCGCGCGCACGCGGCTGCGGAAGTGGGCCTCGAGCTCGTCCAGACGCACGACCGGTGCGCCCGGCGTGGACTGGTTGAGCACCACGACGGCGTGGCGCACGCGCTCGCTGTGCCCGTTCGCCTCGAGCCAGGTGAGCGTCTCGCTCGCCAGTCGCGCCTCGTCGACGCTGAGCCCGGCCACGACCACGATCTGGTCGGCGAGGTCGAGCGTCGCGCCCATCACGGACTGGACGATGCCGGTGCCGGTGTCGGTGAGCACGATGGAGTAGTAGTGCGCGGCGACGTCGGCGACCGCTCGGTAGTCCTGGTCGCTGAACGCCTCGGAGAGCCGCGGGTCGGTGTCGGACGCCAGCACGTCGAGGCGCGTCTCGTCGCGGACGACGTGGGCGCTCATGTCGGCGTAGCCGCGCACGCTGTCGCGGTTGCGCACGAGATCGCGCACGGTCCTGCCCGTGGCCCGCGCGATGCGCTCGGCGAGCGTGCCGCGATCGGGGTTGGCGTCGACGGCGATCACGCGGTCGTCGCGGGCATCCGCCAGCGCCATGCCCAGCAGCGCGGTGACGGTCGTCTTGCCGACGCCGCCCTTGCGGCTGAGCACCGGGACGAAGCGCGCCGCGCCGACGAGCGGCGCCGCGATGCGACTCGACACGTCCTTCCGCGCGCGCACCGCGCGGCTGTCGCCGAGATTGACGACTCCTCGCGTCGCGCGGTACACGAGCTGACGCCAGGGGCCTTCCGGCTCCGGACGCCGCACGGCGCTCGACTCCAGCAGCCGGTCGGCCGTGAGGACGTCGGCGCTCTCGCGGGCGGCGCTCTCGGTCACCTCGCCCGCACGGCGGGCGGCGACGGCTTCGGGAGCGGCGGCGTCGAGTGGCGCGTGGGGGGTCACGAACGACGGGCGCGTGAGCGCCGGGTCGGGTCGAGCGCCCTCGGTGGGTTCGGGCATGGTGTCTTCTCTCGCATCTGCGCCCGCCGGGACGGCGAGCGGTCGCGCGGCGAACGAGTCGTAGCCGCGCGGCAGCGTCTCCTCGCGCGCGGGCGTCGCGGGCACGGGCTCCTGCTCCTGCTGACGGATGGCTTCGGCTGCGTCATCCGCTGCTGCGCCGTCGGTCTGGGTGTCGGCCGCGTCGATCTCGACCGCATCGACCGTCTCGTCGACCATGTCGGTCTCGTCGGCCGGCTCGAGGTCCGCCTCGGTCACGTCGAGCATCTCGCCGGCCGGCTCGAGGGTGTCGTCGTCGTGCTCGGCGTCATCCGCCGCGTCGACCTCGTCGCTCTCCACCTCGTCGAACCGGGCCATGACGTAGTCGAGGTCGTCGTCGTCCACCACGTCGTCGTCCGGGTCCTCGCGGTTCAGCGGCACTGCGACCTGCACCTGCGCCGTGTGCGCTCCGAGGACGCCGATCGCCGTCGTGTCGAGGCCGATGCCGCCGAGCACTCCGTTGTCGGCGGGCTCGGCATCCGGGCGACCGCCGCGATCAGAACTCACTGTCATGTCTCCTCATGCGGGGTCCGGCACCTGCCAGACCCCGCACAAGGTTACTCGGCGGGCGTGACGACGACCAAAAGGTCCCCGGCCTCCACCTGCTGCGTGCTGGCGATCGCGATGCGCTCGACGACGCCGCCGATGGGCACCGTGATGGCCGCCTCCATCTTCATGGCCTCGATGGAGGCGATCGGCTGACCCGCGCTGACCCGGTCGCCCTGCTCCACCTTCACGGTCACCACCCCGGAGAACGGCGCGGCGACCTGGCCCGGCCGGTTGGTGTCCGCCTTCTCGGCCTCGTGCACCTCGACCGCGATGCTGCGATCGCGCGCCGACACCGGCCGGAGCTGCCCGTTGAGAGTCGTCATGACCGAGCGGATGCCCTTGTCGTCGGCGGCGCCGATCGACTCGAGCCCCGCGTACAGCTGCACGCCCCGCTCGAGCGTGATGACGTGCTCGCGTCCCGGGGTGAGCCCGTAGAGGTAGTCCGCGGTGTCGAGCACCGAGAGGTCGCCGTACGCCTCGCGCTGCTCCTCGAAGATGCGCGTCGGCTGCGGGAACAGCAGCCGGTTGAGCGCGGCGCGCCGAGTGGCGGAGTCCGCCTCGAGGGCGGCACGGTCGGCCGCGGAGATCGGCGTCACGCCGGTCTTCACCTCGCGGCCCGCGAGCACCTTCGTGCGGAACGGCTCCGGCCATCCGCCCGGCAGGTCGCCGAGCTCTCCGGCCATGAATCCGACCACCGAATCCGGCACGTCGTACTTCCCGGGGTTCTGGGCGAAGTCCGCAGGGTCCGCCCGCACCGCGGCGAGGTGCAGCGCGAGGTCTCCGACCACCTTCGACGACGGGGTGACCTTGGGCACGCGCCCGAGGATCTCGTTCGCCGCCGCGTACATGTCCTCGATGAGCTCGAAGTCGTCGGCGAGCCCCAGCGCGATGGCCTGCTGGCGCAGGTTGGAGAGCTGCCCGCCGGGGATCTCATGCGCGTACACGCGGCCGGTCGGGCCATCCAGACCGGACTCGAAGGGCCGGTAGAGGTGACGCACGGCCTCCCAGTACGGCTCCAGGTCGGAGACGGCCCGCAGGTCGAGACCGGTGTCGCGATCGGTGTGCGCGAGCGCCGCGACGAGCGACGACAGCGACGGCTGGCTCGTCGTGCCCGCCATCGGCGCCGATGCCGCGTCCACCGCGTCGGCGCCGGCGGCGCTGGCGGCGAGCAGCGTGGCGAGCTGCCCGCCCGGGGTGTCATGGGTGTGCACGTGCACGGGCAGGTCGAAGTTCTCGCGGAACGCCGAGACGAGCTTCGCGGCGGCGGCCGGGCGCAGCAGCCCCGCCATGTCCTTGATCGCGAGGACGTGCGCGCCCGTGCCGACGATCTGCTCCGCGAGGCGGAGGTAGTAGTCGAGCGTGTACAGGTCCTCCGCCGGGTTCAGCAGATCGCCCGTGTAGCAGACGGCCACCTCGGCGACCGTGGTGCCCGTGGCGAGCACCGCGTCGATCGCCGGCCGCATCTGCGCGACGTCGTTCAGCGCGTCGAAGATGCGGAAGATGTCGACGCCGCTGTCGGCGGCCTCGCGCACGAACGCGTCGGTCACCTCGGTCGGGTACGGCGTGTAGCCGACGGTGTTGCGCCCGCGCAGCAGCATCTGGATGGCCACGTTCGGCAGCGACTCGCGCAGCTTCGTCAGGCGCTCCCACGGGTCCTCGGACAGGAAGCGCAGGGCGACGTCGTACGTCGCGCCGCCCCAGGCCTCCACGGAGAGCAGCTGCGGTGTGAGCCGCGCGACGTGCGGCGCGACGTTGAGGAGGTCCTTGGTCCGCACGCGCGTGGCGAGCAGCGACTGGTGCGCGTCGCGGAACGTCGTCTCGGTGACCGCGAGCGGCGTCTGCTCGCGGAGCGCCCGCGCGAAGCCGGCGGGCCCGAGCTCGCGCAGCCGCTGCCGCGAGCCGGTCGCCGGCTCCGTCGCGAGGTCGACGGCGGGCAGCTTGACCCGGGGGTCGATCGTCAGCGGGTTCTCGCCGTGCGGCTTGTTGACGGTGACGTCGACGAGCCAGTTGAGCACCTTCGACCCGCGGTCCTTCGACTCCCGCCCGCGCACCAGATCCGGTCGCTCGTCGATGAACGCGGTCGACAGGTGCCCGGCGAGGAACGCCGGGTCGTCGAGCACGGCCTGCAGGAACGGGATGTTCGTGGAGACGCCGCGGATGCGGAACTCGGCCAGGGCGCGGCGCGCACGGCGCACGGCCGCCGTGTAGTCGCGGCCGCGACACGTGAGCTTCGCCAGCATGGAGTCGAAGTGCGGGCTGATCTGGGAGCCGGCGGCCGTGGTGCCGCCGTCGAGGCGGATGCCCGCGCCGCCGGGCGAGCGGTACGTGGTGATCTTGCCCGTGTCGGGACGGAAGCCCTGACCGGGGTCCTCGGTGGTGATGCGGCACTGCAGGGCGGCGCCGTGCAGCTGGATGTCGCTCTGCCGCAGGCCGAGGTCGGCGAGCGTCTCCCCCGCGGCGATGCGCATCTGCGCCTGCACGAGGTCGACGTCGGTGACCTCCTCGGTCACGGTGTGCTCGACCTGGATGCGCGGGTTCATCTCGATGAAGACGATCTCGCCCGCCCGCGGCCCCGCGGTTTCGAGGAGGAACTCGACCGTTCCCGCGTTGACGTAGCCGATCGAACGGGCGAAGGCGACGGCGTGACGGTGGAGGTCGGCGCGCACGGCGTCGTCGAGGTTCGGCGCGGGGGCGATCTCGATGACCTTCTGGTGGCGGCGCTGCACGGAGCAGTCGCGCTCGAAGAGGTGGACGGTCTCCCCCGCCGCGTCCGCGAGCACCTGCACCTCGACGTGGCGGGGCCGGAGCACCGCCTGCTCGAGGAACATGCGCGGGTCGCCGAAGGCGCTGCCGGCCTCGCGCATCGCCTCCGCGAGCGCGGGGGCGAGCTCGTCCTTCGACTCCACGCGCCGCATGCCGCGTCCGCCACCGCCGGCGACGGCCTTGGCGAAGAGCGGGAAGCCGATCTCGTCGGACTGCGCGACGAGCGCGTCGATGTCGTCGGACGCGTCGGTCGAGCGCAGCACCGGCACGCCCGCGTCGATCGCGTGCTGCTTGGCGGTCACCTTGTTGCCCGCCATCGACAGGACATCCGCGGACGGGCCGATGAAGGCGATGCCGTGGGCGGCGGCCTGGGCCGCGAGCTCCGGGTTCTCCGACAGGAAGCCGTAACCCGGGTAGATGGCGTCGGCACCGCACTCCCTGGCGACGCGGATGATCTCCGCCACGTCCAGGTACGCGCGGACGGGGTGCCCCTCCTCACCGATCTGATACGCCTCGTCGGCCTTCAGTCGATGCAGCGAGTTGCGGTCCTCATACGGGAAGACGGCGACCGTGCGGGCCCCCAGCTCGTATGCGGCGCGGAACGCGCGGATGGCGATCTCTCCGCGGTTGGCAACCAGAACCTTCGAGAACATGCGCCTCCTCGGCGACGGACGGCAGGGCCGAGCCCGGCGCACCGGCATCGCTGAGCTCGCCCTCAGCTTAGAGGAGGGTAGGTTAGACGACGTGCACGTACTCAGCGTCAGCTCTCTCAAGGGAGGCGTCGGCAAGACGACCGTGACCCTCGGGCTCGCTTCGGCGGCATTCTCGCGGGGGATCCGGACGCTCGTCGTCGACCTCGACCCTCAGTCGGACGTCTCGACGGGCCTGGATATCCAGATCGCCGGTCACCTCAACGTCGCCGACGTGCTCGAGAACCCGAAGGAGAAGGTCGTCCGCCAGGCGATCACCGCCAGCGGCTGGACCAAGGTGCACGCGGGGGTCATCGACGTCCTCATCGGCAGCCCCTCGGCCATCAACTACGACGGTCCCCACCCCACCGTCCGCGACGTGTGGAAGCTCGAGGAGGCGCTCGCCTCCGTCGAGGCCGACTACGACCTGGTGCTCATCGACTGCGCGCCGTCGCTCAACGCCCTCACGCGCACCGCTTGGGCGGCCAGCGACCGCGTCGCCGTCATCACCGAGCCCGGCCTGTTCTCGGTCGCCGCCGCCGACCGCGCCCTGCGCGCGATCGAGGAGATCCGCCGCGGCCTGTCGCCGCGCCTGCAGCCGCTCGGCATCGTCGTGAACCGCGTGCGCCCGCAGTCGATCGAGCACCAGTTCCGCATCAAGGAGCTGCGCGACATGTTCGGCCCGCTGGTGCTCTCGCCCCAGCTCCCCGAGCGCACGTCGCTGCAGCAGGCGCAGGGCGCCGCGAAGCCCCTGCACGTGTGGCCGGGCGAGTCCGCTCAGGAGCTCGCCGCCGACTTCGACCAGCTGCTGGACCGCATCGTCCGCGCCGGACGCATCCCGGCCCCTGAGGCCGGCGCCCCCGCAGCCGAGTGACCCGCCGCGGGTGACCCGCAACGGGTGACCCGCCGGCCGGCCAGCCGGCATGACCGTGCCGCGCTCGGCGCGGCGATCACCGGCTGATTTCCGCACGCCGTGAGACACGGTCGGCCGACACGACGACACAGTCGTGCGGAACGGGTGCCCGGCATGACGGCCGGGCGGGAGTTCAGGCGGTGCGACGCGAGCGACGGGCGGCGAGCTCGTCGACGGGGTCCGGAGCGGCGGGATCGAACGCCACGAGCGTCGACTCCACCTCGCGCAGCACGCGTCCGACGGCGATGCCGAACACGCCCTGACCGCGGCTGACGAGATCGATGACCTCGTCGTTCGACGTGCAGAGGTACACCGAGGCGCCGTCGCTCATGAGCGTCGTGCCCGCGAGATCGCGGATGCCCGATGCGCGCAGCTGATCGACGGCGATCCGGATCTGCTGCAGCGAGATGCCGGTGTCGAGCAGGCGCTTGACGAGCTTCAGCACGAGGATATCGCGGAAGCCGTAGAGACGCTGCGAGCCCGATCCCGTGGCGCTGCGGATGGTCGGCACGACGAGCTCCGTGCGCG